>DATKIA010000012.1:0-2646 GCA_035509895.1 Solirubrobacterales bacterium | reverse complement strand
ACATCCTGCGCCAGCTCAAGCGCAACGCCGAGCGGTTCTTCGGCGAACCCGTCACCCAGGCGGTGATCACGGTGCCCGCCTACTTCAACGACGCCCAGCGCCAGGCGACCAAGGACGCCGGACGCATGGCGGGCCTCGAAGTCCTGCGCCTGGTCAACGAGCCCACGGCGGCAGCGCTTGCCTATGGCCTGGACCGGGCCAAGGAGGGCACCATCGCCGTCTACGACCTCGGCGGCGGGACGTTCGACATCTCGATCCTCAAGCTGCGCGACGGCATCTTCGAAGTGCAGTCGACCAACGGCGACACCCACCTCGGCGGCGATGACATCGACAACCTGCTCCTCGCGGTCGCGCTCGATGAGATCTATGCCGAGCACGGCGTCGACCTCCGGCAGCAGCCCGGCGCCGTGCAGGGGTTGCGCAAAGCGGCCATCGACGCGAAGATCCGGCTTTCGACCGAACCCTCGGCGCAGTTTGATATCGAGTTGCCGAACGGAGACCGCTACCAGCGCGAGATCCCGCGCGAAGTCTTCGAACAGCTGATCGAGCCGGTGCTCGCCCGCACCGCCGGACCCTGCCGGCAGGCGCTTCGGGACGCTCACCTGACGCCGGAACAAATTGACGAGGTCGTCCTCGTGGGCGGGTCAACGAGGATCCCTGCGGTGCGCCGGCTGGTCGAGAAGCTTTTTGAACTGAACGCGCGAGGCAAGAGGCCCCACATCGAGCTCAACCCGGACGAAGTCGTCGCGCTCGGCGCTGCCATCCAGGCCGACATCCTGGCCGGCGCCTCGACCACGACCGAGGAGATGCTTCTGCTCGACGTCACGCCGCTTTCGCTCGGGATCGAGGCCCTTGGCGGCGTGGTCGCGCGCATCATTGCGCGCAACTCGACGATTCCGGCATCGGCCACCGAACATTTCACCACCGGGGTCGACGGGCAGACCAACGTCGCGATCCATGTACTCCAGGGCGAGCGGGAGCTCGCCGCCGACTGCCGGTCGCTCGCCCGCTTCGATCTCAAGGGGATCCCGCCCATGACCGCGGGCCTGCCCCGCATCGAGGTCAAGTTCCTGATCGACGCCGACGGAATCCTCCAGGTCTCGGCGCGCGAGCAGCGCAGCGGCAAAGAGGCGCAGATCGAGGTCAAGCCGACCTACGGACTCACCGACGAGCAGGTCGAGACCATGATCCTCGACTCCTTTGACCATGCCGAGGCGGATTTCGCGAAGCGGCAACTGATCGAAGCCCGCAATGAAGCCGAAACCATCCTCGCCAAAGTCGAGCAGGCGCGTACCCACCCGGCCTGGGCGGCCCTGACCGTTCCCGAGCAGAACGCGATCGAGAGCGCCCGTGACCACCTCGGGGAGGTGAAGCAGGGCGAAGACCTGACCGCGCTGCGCGACGCGACGCTCGCGCTCGACCGCGCCACCCAGCGTCTGGCCGAGCTCATGATGGACGCAGCCGTCGCGACCGCCATCCGGGGCAAGACCATGACGGCGGCGAGCGAGGAGCTGAGCGAGGACGTGACCGCCCCGCATCCCATGGCCTCGGCAGAATTCAAATAACATAGGAAGGAGGACCGATTGATGAGCGAAGCCAACAGCAGCAACATTCCGCCTGAGAAACTGGTCCGCGTCACCTTCCTCCCCGAAGGGCGCAAGGTCGAGTTCGAATTCGGCACCATGCCCTACGACCATCACGGCAAGCCGATGTCCTTCCTCGACGTGGCCGAGAACCATCACGTCTTCCTCGATCATGCCTGCGGCGGATCCTGCGCCTGCACCACCTGCCATATCTGGGTGAAAGAGGGAACGGGCGGAATCAGTGAAGCCGAGGATGACGAGCTCGACCGCCTCGACATGGCCGCCGACCAGCAGCTCAACTCCCGCCTCGGCTGCCAGGCCGTAATCACGCGACCGGGCGAGTACGTGGTCGAGATTCCCAAGTGGAACCGCAACTACGTCTCTGAAGGCAAGCCCCTGGCGCTCGCCGACCCGAAGTAGCCTCTCCCCTCGAGGTCCCCATGGCTCAGCCCACAATCGACCGGCAGCAGCTTCTCTCGGCCGTGCTCGGTGGCCGCAACGTCACGACCGTCGACGTGCGCCGCATCAGCCTCGCCCCGAAACAGAGGGCCGGGCGCCATCTTCATCCCTGCCCTGTCGTCGGCTACATTGCGAGCGGGACCGCCTATTGCCAGATCGAAGGCGAGAAAGCAGAGCTCCTTCCCGTAGGCGCCGCTTTCTACGAGCCCGCCGACCGGGTCATCGCCGACTTCGGCAACGCCTCGGATCTTGACCCGATGACCTTCATCGCCTTTTACCTCCTCGACGGCGACCAGCCGCTGATCGAGATGCTGGACCGAGAACCCTAAGGAGTTCGAAGATGGCCCGCGAAATTCACTGGACCGATGCCGAAGAGATCGGCATCGGGCTGCAGGAGAAGTACCCCGACGTCGACCCGCTCACCGTCCGCTTCACCGATCTCCATCGTTACGTGACTGGGCTCGAGGGGTTTGCCGACGACCCGGCGAAATCGAACGAGGCGAGGCTCGAGGCCATCCAGATGGCCTGGCACGAAGAGCACGAAGACGCGAAAGGCTGACCGGCCTCCCGCGTCTGGTTTCCGTTAGTTCCCTGCCGCCGCGCC
>DATKIA010000011.1:0-42160 GCA_035509895.1 Solirubrobacterales bacterium | reverse complement strand
AACACTTATTCAAGACTCTCCAGCCAAGCCCCTGCTGTTGCCGTGACCCAGAACATGGGTAAGCCGTCCGGAACGAGATGCATTCATCCTTTTCAAAATCGGGGGCTGTCAGCCCGTGAGGGAGCTCGATTGCAGACGTTTCCCGACCGGTTCCATTTCACTGCGGGGCAGACTTCACAGCGCCTGCAAATCGCCAACGCTGTCCCTCCGATCTTGGCGAAGGCGATCGGCGACGCACTTGCGGATAGCAGGCAATGGACATCCGATCGGGTCTCGCTGGGTCTCGACAGCCAAGCTGCCCTGGCCGTCTGAACACGACATGAGAGTGGCGGGTGCAGCCCGCTAGCCCCTCAGGTCGAGCGCGAAGTGGGCGCCGCGCCCGCCGCTTTCCTCGGTCGCGACGACCAGCCGCAGGTCGGGCGTGTGGCCGGCGCGCGCCCGCGCCACCAGTGTCGGGCTGGCGTCGAGCGCCGGCGGCCTGAGGATGAACTGGCCCGACGGCAACGGCTTGGCGAAGCGGATCATCAGCCCCCGCCCCCGCCCCCGCGCCCTGACCTCGGTGCGGACTCGATTGTGGCCGGCGCCGAAGACGACCGTCCCCGCCGCCAGGTCGGCAGGCGAATCGGCGAGGGAGATCCCCCCCGGGGGGGCTTCACCGCCACCCAGCGCAGCGCGGTACCCAAGCGCGCAACCAACGAGAAGCTCAGCTTCGGCCGGGCGTGGGCGAGGCCGGAGAGCGCGGCGCGGGGCAGGCGCGGCTTCGTCAGCGGCGGTTCGCCCAACGGGACGACGACGGCGGGCGGGTGCGAGGTGGCGAAGGCGCAGAGCGAGGCGGCTAGCGTGGGAGCGATTGGGGTGCCGAGCCCGGTTGCCATGTCGTACCCGATCGTCGCCGGGAACGGCTTCGTGCCGCCGAAGAGGATGTCGTTGGTCTGGGGGCCGCCCCTGCAGGCCCGCGGTGATGTCGTGGAAGTTGGCGCCGTAGGCGTTGCCGGCGATCCGGTCGAGGGCCGGGTTGGCGAAGCCGATTGTGTGGCCCTGGCAGGCGGGGCTGGCGTTGGTCAGCGCCGCGAGCGCCGCCCAGAGCGGAGCGGCGGCGCTGGTGCCGCCCACCAGCTGCCAATCTTCTTCGCTGAAGAAGATGTAGGAGGTTTCCGGGGATGCCTTGGCGGAGACATCGGGGACCTGGCGGCAGAGGCCGGAGAAGCCGCAGGTCGAGCCGGTCGGGAGGGCGTTGACGACGCCGGTTCCCGCCGCCACTTCGGCCTGGTAGGCGGGCATCGGAAAGTGCTCGGAAACGCCACCATCGCCACCACCTTCTTCGGGGCCGTCGTTCCACAGGTACTCGGTCGGCGGTGTGCCCGGTTCCACCATCTGGGTGCCGCCGACGTCGGTCGCGTAGGGCTGGCTGCCCGGGGTGTCGACGGAGATCGATTTGTCGCTGGGGTCGGCGTCATAGCAGTCCTCGGAGCTGGTGTCGCCGGCGGCGACAAAGAACGACTGCCCCTGCGCCGCGGCCTCCTGCAACAGGGTGCCGATCGCCGCCATTTCCGCCTTCGGGGTCTTCTCCTCACATTTCCCCCAGGAGCTCGACATCACCTTGGCGACGTTCTGTTCGACCCAGGCGCTGAACCTCGGCAATTCGCCTTCGTTGGGCCCCTGGTAGACGATGATTTCGACCCCCGGCGCCAGCACGGCCAGCTGCTCGATGTCGAGCGCCGCCTCGCCGTCTTCGCCTTCATACGGTCTCGGGCCGCCGTTGACGTTGACTTCGGTGATTTTCACGTCCGTCCCGTAGCAGTCCTGGTAGGTCGCGATGTCGGAGGGCAGGAACGGTTCCATCTCCAACAGCGCGACCTTCTGGCCGGCGCCGAAGTTGCCGGCCGCGTAGAAGCCGTCGAACTGGTAGGCGCCGGCGATCTGATCGGCGGTGTAGCCGCTTTGTCGAGGGCGCCAGCGCAGGGTTGCGGGCGCCGGTCACGACCCTGGTCGCCGGTTCCTCATCGGCGCATCGGTTCCGAACAGGGCCGGGGTCGCGGCGGCCTCGCCGGAGCGGTGCGATTCGGAGGTACTGTCGAGGCCGATCACGCCGATGATCTCGGGGCATCGGCCGGGATCGCCGGCGCCCGGTTGTTGCGGTACGCGACCCGGCCCGACATCAGGCGCACCCGCTGGATCGAAACCCCGAAGGCTTCCTCCGCTGCGGCGACGGTGTCGGTCACCGGCAGCGAGAGATGGTTGCGCCCGGCGGCACCGATGTCGAGGCCCTCCCGCTCGAGCGCGGTACGGACGCCGGCGATATCGGCGGGCGTCGCGCCGAAGCGGCGCGCGAACTCGGGCACCGAGACGTAGTCGCCGAACGATCCCGAGCCCGGGGTCGAGACCGCATTTGCGAAGCGTTCGAGCGCCGCCGGGTCGCGCGGTTGGAGGGCGACCATCAGCTGCAGCTCCTTACCGGCGTCGGCATCGCCTTCGACCGTCGCGCCTTCCGGCAGCGGTGGCGGTGGACCGATCCTGACGACGCCGTCCGCGTTGCCGGCGGCGGTGGCCACGGGGAGGCAGGCGAGCGCCGCCAGCAGCGCGATCGTTGTCTGAGCGATCCTCCGCATCCGAGGGCGATATCGGCAGCGGCGGAGCGTGCGCTAGCCATGCAGGCCAAAGGACGCGCCGGCGGCGAGGAAGAGCTCGACCAGGTAATCCACCACCTGCTCGATGCTCGCCTCGAGCTCTACCGGCAGGCCCAGCGCGATCCCGCCCTCGCCACCGACCTCCTTGATGTCTTCTCGCGGATCAAGCAGCCGACCCGGTTCGTCTCGCCGGTCCGTGGCGCGGTGCTTACTGCCCGCGCCCGCGCCCGCGCCCGCGCCCGTCCCGGCAGCGCCCGCGCCGCCGTCCTTGCTGCCGCCCAGGCCGAGCTTGTAGTTAGGCCTCAGAGACCTGCGCGAACGCCGAGCCGTGCGCCGCTAGCCGGATTCGAGGCGACCCGGTGCCGCGGCCAGCTTCAAGGTCGCCAGCTCGATGCGAAGCTGCACTCGGCGGCGAGGCCCAGGTGGCCACTTGCCAGATACCGATCCAGCTGGTCTCGCACCAAGCGCAACTCGCCCAGTATCAGGTCCGAGCTCCGCGTCCTCCGACCGCTCTCGCCTCGATTTGGTCGAGCGCCAGCGGCATCGTCTGGGATAGATCGTCCATCGGCAGTGCGGCTGGGCCCGAGACCGCGAATCATGCTTGACTCCAAACTTACGTAGACAGAAACTATTTTTCTGGCTACACAATAAAGGATGTCCGAAACTTTTGTAAAACTACGTTTCTATGCCCGAGCCGCCAAAAGAAGTCACGCTTCACCTCCCCGACTCCATCGTCGATTGCCCCACCAGTGGGACCTCCATGAACTTGCCGATCGCCGTCCTCAGGCGATTGGATGCGATGGCTTCGGAGGGGCGTTTCGTTCGCGCCAGCAGAAATGAGCTGCTGGCGGCCTTGATCGCCTCGGCATCGGTGGATGCCGCTTCGCTTGCTGACCTGGTCAGCACCTATCGCCAACTGCGGATCGCCGACGTGCTTCCGGACGAGGCGCTTCCGGATGCGACCAACAGCGACAGCGTGGTTGTGCCCCTGCGCCAGCGAGGCCGACCTGGTGGCAAGAGTCGCGACGATCAGCGGGGTTCGAGCCGTTAGTCGGCTCAACTGATGGAGCTAGCCGGATTCGAACCGGCGACCTCTTGGGTGCGATCCAAGCGCTCTGCCAACTGAGCTATAGCCCCAGAAAGTAGCGATTTCCGGGGTAGAGCAGGCGCCCCGGCAAACCGTCAGAATCCCATTCTAGCTGCCATCTGGCCCGCTCGATCCCCGCCGTTCTGGGGGATTACCGCCAAATTTCCGCAACGATCAGGTGCCCGGCCGCGCCCGCCCGTTGCCGTTGGCAACCCGGCAGGCTTCCTCGGCGCCTAGGAAGGGCGCGAGCGTGATGTAGGTCAGGAGGGGAGCGAGGGCCGGCAGCGAGTCGGGCCCTGACTCGCGCAGGCGTTTGTAGGTGAGCGAGAAGATCGCACCCGCAATTACCTCTGCTGCGATCGCGGGGGCGTCGGGTTCGCGCCGGTAGCCCTCGTCGATCAGCTCTTCGAGCGGCTCCAGCGTCTGCACCCGGCGCTCGACCGCGGGCGATCCGGCGGCGTAGATCTCGACCGCGATCAGCCGCGCCAGGGCCGGCCGCGAGGCGAGGAAGTTGAACAGAGCTCCGTATCCGGCGCGGACGCCGTTGGCCCAGTCCGGGGCGCGGCGGAAGGCCGGCAGGACCGCGGCCACGATCTGCGAGCAGGCGCTGTCGATCGCCGCCAGCATCGCGTCGTCCTTGCCGGCGAAGTTGGCGTAGAAGGTCGTCGCCGACATCTGCGCCCGCTTCAGCACCGCCTCGACCGTGGTGTTGACGTAGCCCTCCTCGGCAACGACGACGGCGAAGGCGCGCAGCGCCCGCTCGGCATGGTCGTGGGCGTCGATCGTTTCCGGGCCGAACTTGGGCGGACGCCCGGCCAGCCGCAGCGGTTCCGGCGGCGGCCGGTAGGAGAGCATTAGCCGCCAGATTTCGTCCATCAGCTCGGGCAGCTCGGCCTCGCGCCCCTCGCGCAGCCAGGTCCGCGTGATCTCCTGCTGGGCGCCGACGTGGGCGCTGACCATCTCCGCCGGGATCTCGGCCCGCTCCGGCGACTGTTCGAGCATCTGCCTGGTCAGCCATTCGAAGCCGGCGACGGCGTTCTGGATCAGGACCACCGCCTCGGGACCGGCCGAGTCGGCCTCGAGGAAGGCGAGCCGGGACGCGGCGGGCTGCAGGGAGATCATTTCGGCGAAGGCGTCGAAGCCCCAGCGGGCCCGGTCCTCCCAGCTTCCGTCCTCCCCGCCGGGGCCGGGTCCCTCTGGTAGGTTCACCCCGCCAGGCGTCGGGTTCCCCAGCATCTGCCCGGCGCTCTGCGCCGCATAGGCCACCGCCGCTTCGATGATCGCTTCCAGGGTTGCCAGGAAGCAGGCCTTCTTGTCAGGGAAGAGGTCGTAGAAGGTGCGGCTGGAGACCCCCGAGATCTCGACCAGGTCGTTGACCGTGGTGGCGACGTATCCGCGCTGGGAGACGCTGGCGACCATCGCGCCGAAGAGCCGCTCCCGCTGGTTCTCGACCACCTCCTCACGTGGCGTTCCCGGCCCCGGCCGCAGCCTTCGCTCGCGCAGCGAATCCGATTGACCCCACGGCGTGGCGACCATCCCGGAGCGGACCCTATTCGCCACCTGCGCCATCAGCCAGGCCTCAAATTTACAGATAGGTCTATCTGTTTGGTTGCGACATTCTTTCGTGCATACATCCGCATTCTCATGCGGATTTAGCCTACAACCAGGTGCAGCCACCGCGGGCTGCACCCAAAATGCCTCCTTGACACAGATAAGCGCATCTGTTTATCTCCTCATGGGTTTACAGAAGGGACATGGGAGTTCCGGATGCCAGGGGATCGCAGGGAACAGCGGTCGATCCGGACCCCGAAAGGGCAAGAGCACGGGACAGCAGCTTCGCCTCCGCGCAGCTACCGCACCGGTGCCGAGCCGCTGAATCAAGGAGAGAAGAACTGATGTCACGCCTACGCCACCCGATCCGCGCGATCCGCGAACCGTTCGGCACCGCCGGCCTCGTCGTCGCCGTGATCGCCCTCGTCCTCGCTCTCACCGGCGCCGCCTTCGCCGCCGCCGGCCTCAATGGCAAGCAGAAGAAGGAAGTCGAAAAAATCGCCAAGAAGTACGCGGGCAAGCCCGGCAAGGACGGCGCGCCTGGAGCCGCCGGGAAAGACGGCACCAACGGCACCAACGGAGCTCCCGGAGAAAAAGGTGCCAACGGAAAATCCGTCGCCGTCACCCCGATCGCGTCGGGCGGCTCGAAATGCGGAGGTCGCGCGGGCGCGGAAGTGAAACAGGAAGGCGCCGGCACGGGGACGCCGGTTTGCGAAGGATCTCCCTGGTCGGCCGGAGGGACGCTGCCCTCGGGGAAGACGGAGACCGGTGTCTGGAGCGTCTCCCTACCGCCTACTGAATCGTTCTTCGAAGTGAAAGTACCAATCTCCTTCCCGATCCCACTCAACGAAGCCAGAACTACCACCGCCGGAAAAGCGACTGCATTTTACTTCTCCTCCGAACAAGTGGCAAATGGGGAATTCGAAGTCGAAAACACTGTAACCACCACCATGTTCGACAGCGGGTGCCGTTGGTCGTTGGAAAGCGTTGCACTCGGCGAACCACTGGTTAAGCCGGAAGCGACTGTTCCCGGGACGCTCTGCGTCTTCTCCCAGGAAGAAACCGGTGGCCTGTCGGCGACGCCCGAATTCGGGATCCCCGGTGACCCGTTCGAATCTGGATTCGGGCCCGCTGGCGCGTTGATGCGCTTTAGTCACCCCAGTGGACCTGGACCGCAGATCAAAGGGGCTGGAGTCTGGGCCGTAACTGCTCCATGACACCCCTACTCCTCCCCGGGATACAGCCGGGGAGGAGTAGTCCTAATGCGGAGATGAACCGATGAATACCGATCAGACGAAATCCTGTACGGCGCCTTTACGGTCAGGCAAGAGATGCCTCGCCTTCGTACTCGCGACCATTGCCGCCACGCTCTGCATGGTGGGTGCCGCCAGCGCTGCAGGATGGGAAACGGCGGCGATCTTCGCGGGAAGCCGATCCCTCCCCGCCGAACCGGGCGTCTGGCCTGAAGAAGTACAGCTGGGAGGCGTGACCGGCATCGCCGTCAACGTCTCCGGGGCCGGCGGCGTGACGCCTGGAACGGTCTACACCGCCGGATTTGGCGGATCCGTCCTCTGGCATGTTGCTCGATATGGGCCGAAGGCAGATGGTGGGCTCGAATTCGAATTAAGCTGGAATCGCGCGGGTCGCTGCGGTCCAAAAGCGGCGGAACCTGCGCATCCGACTTGTCCGTCCATCCCTGAAGGCCCGACGCAGGCCGTTGACGTAGAAGTCGATCAGGCGACCGGGAACGTTTACGTGTTCTACGGAAGCGCGGTCGATCCAGGCGGCGTCGTCAAGGTCTATAGCCCCGACGGCTCCGAACTGATCTCTCAATTTGCACCGCCAGATATTGGGGGAACCATCGGTGCCACGCCCAAAGACTGGCACGGAGTCATCGGCACCAGAGCCGGCATCGCAGTGACCGACACCGGCCGCGTCTACATCTCCGACGAAGATGGAACGTTCCATCACCGTCTGATGATTTATGAACCACAGATACCGGGCAACTACACCCAATACAAATACGGTGGCGAACTTCTAGCCGGAGCCACTTCATCTTCGAACGCGCCTGAAATGCCTGTAGTCGATGGGCAAGGAAATATTTATACCGCCGGCCTCGAATCCGTCCAAAAGTTTTCGCCTACCGGCCAACCGCTCTGCAAATTTCAGCAGAAAACGGGCGGGATCCAAGCAATGACGGTCAATCCCGTGACTGGGGAAGCCTTCTATTACTCCTACAAGGACCACAAAGTACGCTTCCTGATCTGTAATGCATCCGGTGTATTTGTTCCAAAGCCCGGCCTACAGCCGCTGTTCCTCGAACCGCAGAGAGGCGACCTTGCTGCCCTAGGGTTCGATCCTCAGCGTCAGCTGACCGAAAGGCCACAAGGGGTGCTCTACGCCGGAGCTCCGAACGAATGCCCGAGCGTTGGAAAATGTCCTGAACCTGGGCAGAGCTCCTTGGGCTATGTTGCGGCCCTTTCGATAGGTAGCCCACCCGAAGTGATCTCAGAAGGGGTAGCGACCGTCGGGACGACGGCTGCGACGCTCACCACGAGGATCAATCCCAAAGGGTCAGAAACGACGTACACGTTCGAATACCTGACCGAGGCCCAGTACGAGGTGAACCCGCCGGCCCAACGGTTCACCGGGGCGTTGCAAGCTCCGATAGGGGGTGGGCTCGTCGGATCCGGGTCAGTACCTCTCAACGTAGCGACGACCATCTCCGGACTTACGCCGGATACTGAATACCGCTACCGCGTCGTCGCTTCCAGCGAAGAAGGTAGGAGCGATGAAGGTGCCGGCGAAGTAGTCGCCAAGTTCTTCAGGACGTTTCCTTCGGAAGCGGCTGTACTTCCCAACGGGCGAGCTTACGAGCTGGTATCGCCTGCCCAAAAGTTTGGCGGGCAGGTGATGCCCGCAGATGCTATCCGTGGGAGCTGTGGCAACCAATGCAAGCCAGGCGTGGCGTCGCGCCAGTATCCGGTATCCGTCTCGGCCGATGGCGATTCGATCGCGTACAAGGGTTCGCCATTTTCCCTGACGGAAGGAGTTTCGGAATTTGACGAGTATGTGTCGCGCCGATCAACGTCCGGCTGGAGCACGGTCGGGCTCAGTCCACCGCTCGCCGGTGACACGGGCGGTAGAGGCTTCGAAGCATTCGGGCTCAACGCGCAGCTCAATTCCGCGCTCGTCTACGCGAAAAGTCTGGTGCCCAGTCCTGAAGCGCCGCCTGGATATCTCAATTTCTTCACCGAGCAGACGGGGGATAAGTTCGGACTTAACCCACTCCTGACGGAATCGAACGCGTCATTTCACCGATCTCCGGGAATCGGGACGGCCAGCTTGGTACTGCATTACGCAGGTCATTCGTCGGACTTCGCCCGGCAATTCTTCGAAGCTAACGATGCGTTGACGGGACCCACTGCGACTGCCCCCAAATCCCAGGACGGGGGAGCCTCGAGTTTCAACCTCTACGAATGGTCCGGGGGACAGCTGAACCTCGTCAATGTCTTGCCCGGCAACGCGCAAACGCCTTCTAAAGCGAGCTTTGGCTCAGGGTTCCTTCTGCCGTCGAGTGGCCTGGGTGCGCAAGTCGCAAACTTCTCACACGCAATCTCCTCAGATGGGTCCCGAGTCTTCTGGACCGCGGAAGGGACCGGGGCGCAGGCTGGCCAACTGTTCGTTCGTGTCAACAACTCCGAAACCGTGAAAATTCCGGGTCCAGGCAACTGTAAAGCGACCGTGCCGCTTGTGGAACGAGTCTGCTTCCTTACTGCGTCGGAAGATGGCAGCAAAGTGCTGCTCTCCAACGGGCAGATGTATGTCCTCAACACCGAATCGGGCGCCTACGAAACTGGCGCTGATCTCACCGCAGGTACTGGCGGCTTTGAAGGGATCTCTGGTCAGAGCGAAGACCTGTCTCACGTCTATTTTGTCATGGGTCCAACGTCTGGCACCGGAACCCTGACCGAAGGCTCGTCGGCAGTCGCGAGTGTCGTACCAGTGAATCGCGTCTTCAGGGTAGGGCAAACCATCCAAGGTGAAGGCATCCCCGCGGGAACGAAAATCGTTGCCGTGGGAGCGGGAACCCTTCAGCTATCTGCCGCGTCGACGGCATCGGTTTCTAGCGGCGCTCTGCGTGCCCAGGGCCTGATCGCAGGGTCGGAACCGAATAGTGCGGGCTTCGCCCCCAGCGTGTCGGGTATCAACCTCTATTCGTGGCAGGGGGGCTCCGCTCGATTCGTGACGACGCTTCTGGAAAATGACAATTCCGAACAGGGAGTATGGTCGACGGCTCCCGTCAAGCGTGGTGCTGAGGCCAGTCCGGATGGACGGTGGCTAGCGTTCTCATCAAAGGCGAGGCTGACCGGGATCGACAGCAACGGTGCCTGTGCGGGGGCGGCCGGGGAATCGGGTGCTCTGCCGTGTCCGGAGATATTCCTCTATGACTCGTCAACCCGCACGCTGCGTTGCAGCTCGTGTAACCCGGTGGGCGCACCGCCGCTGGGCCAGTCAGCGCTGCTCGTCCCGCGCAACGCAGAAGCATTCCTTCCGCAGGCACGCTTCCTGACGAACAGCGGGCGCCTGTACTTTGACAGCGCTGACCGCCTTTCAGTACTCGACACGAACGGCGCAGTCGAAGACATCTATCAGTATGAGCCGAACGGTGTGGGTACCTGCGTACGGGCTGAAGGCTGCGTGTCATTGATCTCGACCGGGCAAGGTGAATACGACGCCAATCTGCTTACGATCGATCCCACGGGTGGCAATGTGTTCTTTACGACTCGGAATCGTCTCGTCTCGGCCGACCGGGACGACTTGATCGATCTCTATGACGCCCGAGAAGGCGGCGGCTTCCCGGAGGAAGGAGCGCCACCCGGCGAATGCCAGGGTGAAGGTTGTCAGTCTGCGCAGTCGCCCCCGGTGGAACCGTCACCGTCGTCGCAGACCGTGCCTCCGGCTGGCAACGGTAAGAAGCCAGCCTGCAAGAAGAACCAAGTCAAGCGAAAGGGACGCTGCGTTAAGAAGCCGACGAAGAACAAGCAGCACGAGGCGCCATCGAGAAGCAAACAGGGAGGGAAGAAATGAGCCGCCGTATCGTCGCTGTCCTGCTCACGGTGCTGGCGGCCATCTTCCCGGCCTCGGCTCAGGCGGACTTCGGATTTCAGCCGAGCAGTTTGTCGGTCTCCGCCGTCAACGCTGAAGGCGTGCCCGTGACTGCGGCTGGAGCCCATCCCTATTCGTTCAACTTGTCGTTCAAGCTCAACGAAACCTCGAGTGGGCTGACCGAAGGCGGCGAAATGCAGGAGGTCATCGTCGACCTGCCGCCAGGATTTGTCGGCAATTTGCAAGCCGTTCCCACCTGCTCTCGACAGCAGTTCGAGGGTCCTACGCCGCGGTGTCCCGGCCAGACCCAAATCGGGATCGCCGACACCACCGTTCCGGGGCTCGGGGAAGCCGTCAACCCGATCTACAACATCGCGTCGCCTCCCGGGGTTGCTGCCCAGATCGGGTTTGCCGTATTCAACTGGGTGCCGATTCAGAATGCTTCGGTTCGAACCGACAATTACGGGATATCCATCGATACGCCCAATATTCCGGTTGAAGTGAGCTCCGTAGATGTGACGGTCTGGGGAACGCCGTCGGACGCCAGTCACGATTTTGAACGTAGCTGCAGCGAAGGAGAAGGCACCGTCATCGGTTGCTCGGTGCAGTTCCCGCACCTGCCCTTCCTGACGATGCCGACGAGCTGTGGCCCGTTTGAAACCACGGTGAGGATCGACTCGAAACAGGAGCCGGGCAAATACGTCGAAGAGACCGTCCCGCTTCGAGACGCCGGCGGCAACCCGTCTCCGCTGGTTGGTTGCGGAGCGGTGCCGTTCTCGCCGAGCGTAAAAGCCGTGACCACCCCGCAGACGGCCGACTCGCCCAGCGGACTTGCCTTCGGGCTGAGCCTTCCGAATCAGGGTCTGCTGAGCGGCAACGCGATCACCGAAACCGAGCCGGTAAAGACCGAAGTCACCCTGCCCGCCGGCATCACCGCCAACCCCGCAGCCGCCGGCGGCCTTCAGGGCTGCAGCGAAGCCCAATACAACGCCGCCACCGGCGACCCCGGGACGGGTTGTCCCGGAGCATCGAAGCTCGGGACCCTGGTGGCGAAGACGCCGCTGCTCGATGAAGCGATCGAAGGCTCCGTCTACCTTGCTGCCCCCAACCAGAACAAGTTCAACTCGCTTCTAGCCCTCTACGTCGTCGCCAAGGCCCAAGAACGAGGCGTCCTGATCAAGCAGGCGGGGAAGGTCGAAGTCGATCAGGCGACCGGCCAGCTGAAGACGACCTTTGACGAACTGCCGCCGTTGCCCTACTCCTCCTTCGAACTGAAACTGCGCGAAGGACCGCGGGCGCCGCTGATCACCCCCGAGCTCTGCGGGAGCTACGAAACGGTGGCCAAGCTCTACCCCTTCTCCGACCCCGAGAACGCGGTGACGAGGACGGCGCCGTTCACGATCAGCGGGGGCGCGGGCGGTGGCTCATGCGTACAGAGCGCCGCCCAGCTGCCCTTTGCCCCCAAGCTCTCAGCGGGCACCGTGAACCCCCTGGCCGGCGCCTTCTCGCCGTTCGTCTTCAAGCTCAGCCGCGAAGACGGCGAACAGCGCTTCTCCTCCATCAACGCCACCCTCCCCGAGGGCCTGACTGGCAAGCTCGCCGGCGTCCCCTATTGCCCCGAGTCGGGTATTGCCCAGGCCCAGTCCCGCACGAACGAAGGCGAAGGTGCGTTGGAGCTCGCCTCGCCCTCCTGCCCGGCCGCCTCCCAGGTCGGCGTGGTCAACGTCAGCGCCGGCGCGGGCTCTTCCCCCTATTACGTCCAGGGCAAGGCCTACCTCGCCGGCCCGTACAAAGGCGCCCCGCTGTCGATGGCGATCATCACCCCAGCGATCGCCGGGCCCTTCGACCTTGGCGTCGTCGTCGTCAGGGCTGGCCTCTACGTGAACGAATCGACGGCTCAGATCACGGTCAAATCGGACCCGCTGCCGACGATCCTGCAAGGGATCCCGCTCGACGTCCGCTCGGTCTCGGTCCAGGTCGACCGCGAAGGGTTCACGCTGAACCCGACCAATTGCGAGGAGATGGCGGTCGGCGGCGAGGCGGTCTCTGTGACCGGCGCCGTGGCCCAGCTCTCAAACCGCTTCGGGGTCGGCGGCTGCGCGGGCCTTGGCTTCAACCCCAGCCTAAAACTCCGCTTCAAGGGCGGCACCACCCGGGCTCGCCACCCCTCGCTCAGCACCCTGCTCACCTTCCCCTCCAAGGGCGCCTTCGCCAACGTCGCCAAAGCGGCGGTGACCCTGCCGCACTCGGAGATCATCGACTCCGGACACGTCGGCAACCCCTGCACGCGGCCCGAGTTCGCCGCCGAAAAGTGCCCGAAGATCTCGGTTCTCGGCCGGGCGAAGGCGTGGTCGCCGCTGCTGGAAGCGCCGCTTGAAGGCAAGGTCTACTTCCGCGCCAACGGCGGCGCACGCCCACTCCCCGACGTCGTCGCCGACCTGCGCGGCCAGGTCCACCTGGTCGTGGTCGGCGCCGTCGACACGGTGACGCCGAAGACCAACGCGAGGATCCGAACCACCTTCTTCCAGGTACCCGACGCCCCGGTCTCGAAATTCGAGCTGCAGCTCAAGGGCGGCAAGGAAGGGCTGTTGGTGAATTCCGAAAACCTCTGCCGCTCCAAGCAGCGAGCCGTGGTCAGGCTCGTGGCGCAGAACGGTAAGGTCAAGGAAACCCAGCCGAAGATCGCGAACGGGTGTGGGAAGAAGGGCAAGCGCCAATAGCTCGGAGCAACCCGGCGCGGAGCGTGAGCTCCGCGAGAAGATGGCAGCGGCCCTTCTGCATCCGTTCCGCGGCAGGATCATGCGGATCCTCGCCGAGAGGCCGGCAACTGTCCGGATGCTTGCGGGGGAGATGGAGGAGCCTGCGGACCGGGTCCGCAAGCAGCTCCGCTGGCTCGAGCGCGAAGGCGTCGTCTTCGTTTCGCATCGGCTCCCACGCCGCGGGACGGCTGAGAACTACTACCGGCCGAGCCTCGAGCCGGTGGTCGACACGGTCGAGTTCGAGCAGCTCTCGGCCGCGGAGCGGGCGCGCCTTTCGGGCGACGCGATCAAATGTCTCTACCGCGACGCGACTCACGCGGTCCGCGCCGGCACCTTCGATCGGCGCAGCGACATGGCCTCGGTCCACATTCGGATGCTGCTCGACGAGCGGGGGTGGCGGGAGCTTGCCGAGCTGCACCACAAGACCGCGCTGGCGGCACTCGCTCTGCGCCGCGAGGCGCTGGAGCGGCTCGAGCGATCGGGGGACGAGCCGATCTCGGCCGCGTCGACGACCTTCCTCTTCGAGCTTCCGGACCTCTCCGACGACAGCGGGCGGTAAGGGGTTCAGCGGCCGGTGGAAAGTTCCTGATTTTGGCCCCCTGCTTGACCGCCTCGCAACGGCGTACTTAGGCTCGGGGTCTCCCGCGGGAGGGGGACAGGGATCGACAACGACCCGGAGAGCGAGGAGCACCATGCGGATTCCGCGCCACAATCCCATTCCCGAGGGTAGATTGACGTGTCTAATTGCCGATCGCCCGGGGAAGGCAGTTCTTCCCATCTGTTGGGCCATAAGTTCAGCGGTCTCCACTACCGCCCAAACGGCCAAGTTTCTTGACAGAGTAAGCCAACCTGTTTATCTTTTTGGCACTCGCTGGACCCACCCTAGGTATGGCGGGGCCGATGCCGTTCCCTTCCTGGACGGCGGCAGGGCGGCGGGCGCCCGGACGATTCCCAACGTTCACCTAAAACGGCGCCCGCCCCTGCCGAGGTTCAGCTGATGGTCAAAGTGCAAGACAGACCCAAACCCAGCCCACGGGAAGCTGAACCGGAGGCCCTCGTCCGCGAGAGGCTGATCGATGCGGTGGTCGTCGAGACCGTCGAGTCGGGGTACGCCGGCCTTTCGGTCGAGCGCGTGGTCAAACGCGCGGAGGTGTCCCGGTCGACCTTCTACGTCCACTTCGCCAACAAGCAGGCGGCGGTCGAGGCGGCCCACGAGCGTGTCTTCGAGCGCTTCTTCGTTCGCATGCTGCGAGCTAGCGACGCGCAGCCGGAGTGGCCGTTGAAGGTGAAGGTCGGGATCGGGGTCACTCTCGACATGGCCGCGGCCTCCCCGGTCCATGCCCGGTTCCTGGCCCTCGACGCACTTGCCGCCAACCGCGAGCTCGCCCGCCATGCGATCGAAGGCCGGGACCGGCTCACCCGTCTGCTCGCCGGCGGTCGCGCAGAGAGCCCGTTCGGCGCCTCACTGCCGCCGATCACTGAGCAGGTGCTGATTGCCGGCATCGCCGGCGCGATCTCGGCGCGGCTGGTGACCGGCGAGGCCGAGCACCTGCCGAGTCTGGCGCCGCAGCTCGTGCAGCTCACACTGTTGCCGTACCTCGGTGCCGAGGACGCAGCGAAGGTAGCGCGCAGGCCGAGGCGGGCGGTCAGCGATCAATGACGGTGGGGGCTGGCGAGAGGAGGTCTCCCGTGTCTCGCCGTCCGCTTCTCAGCGACGAGGCGATCGCCGCCTTCCGCGAGATCCGGTTCACCGACGCGCTGGCAGCCGAGTGCCTGGAGCGCGGTTACAGGGCGACGACGATCAGTCATGTCGTCGCCCGGGCCAGAACATCGCGCAACACCGTCTACAAGAGCTTTCCCAACAAGGAGGCGATCCTCCTGGCCCTCGTCGAGCGGGTGCTCGCCGACGTCGAAAGGCGCGTCGACCTCGCCTGTGAGGTCGCCGGGGACGATCCCCACGACCGGGTTGAAGCGGGGTTGGGAGTGGTTCTCGACTGGGTGGCAGCCGATCCTGCCGCGGCCAACGCGGTTCTCGTCGAAGCCCCCACGATCGAGAGCGCGTTCGAGCGGCAGAGCGTCGCGATCAGCGGCTACGTCGAGCGATTGGGACGTTGCCTTCCAGCTTCCTTCCCACGATCCGAGGTCGTCGAGGGGATGCGGATCGAGGGAGTGGTCGCCATCCTGCGGCGCCAGGTCGTAGCCGGCGAGGCGGTTATCGCTCCGACGCTGCTGCCGGCCCTGTTCGGTTTCCTCACCGATGGCAGATGAGCTGGCGGCGGCGTTCTCGGTCGCCCTGCTTACACGGGACCCGGGTCGGGGGCCGCTCCGCAATCGTCGGCGTGCTGGCGCAGCTCATCGCTTCGAGCCTGCGGCTGCCGCTCGAGCCGGGGCGGACGATCCGCTCGGGACGGGTCGCGCTCAGCACCCAGCGGCTGGTCGTCAGCGCGACCGCCCGCGGGGTCGAGCCGTTCGAACTCGGCTAGCGGGTTGGCTGAGCGTGTCACTCGCTTACTGCAAATGCGCTGATTTGTGAAATAAGTGCATATTTCGCGCACTAAGATACCAAATAGTGGGAAAATGTACCTTACAGATCCCTTGGGATCTGATCAGATAGCTGACCTGGCGGCGGGAGGCCCGCCAGCGCCGAAAACGGGTTCTCGGCGAACTGCTACTGAGCGGGAGGGCAGGGATGCGGGAAGCACGTCAGCGGGGAAGAGTCGGATCGCGCACCGGGTCGATGGCAATTGCGCTCGCGGTCGCGCCCGTGATCGCGGCACTGGTCCTGGCGGCCGCTCCCGGGTCTGCGCTGGCGGAGCCCCAGGCCCCCGAAACCCCGGGGGCTCCCGGCTCCTTCCGCCCGCATCCATCTCCGACTGGGGTCAGCGCCAGCTTCTCGCCCTCCAGCCGCTACATCGTCGGCCTCGAGCGGTCGGTCGAACACCCAGCGGCTGTTGCCGAAGCCCAGACCGAAACCGCCGGCGGCGACCTCGGCTTCGTCTACCGCCGGGCGGTCTACGGCTACTCGGCCACCCATCTCTCGAAGAGCGACGTGCGGGCGCTGCGGGCCAACCCGCGCGTCAGGTACGTCGTGCCCGACGCCAAGGTCGAAACCGAGGCGCAGGAAACGCCGACCGGAATCCGCCGCACCGGCGCGGCGGAAAATCCCGCGCTCTCTATCAACGAAGTCGACGACACGCGGATCAATGCCGACGTCGCGGTGATCGACACCGGGATCGACTACACCCATCCCGATTTGAACGTCGTCGCCCGCGTCAACTGCGTGCCCGCGAACGAACAGGAAGCGGCGTCCTGCGTGGAAGGCACCGGCACGGACGGCGTCGGCCACGGGACCCACGTAGCCGGGATCATCGGGGCGATCGACAACGGGATCGGCGTCGTCGGGATGGCCCCGGGGGTTCGCCTGTGGTCGGTACGGGTCTTCAACAACCAAGGAAAAGGCTTCACCTCGTGGGTGATCGCCGGAATCGAATGGGTCACCAGCCACGCGAGTCAGATCGAGGTCGCCAACATGAGCTTGGGAGGCTACGGCAGGTCGGTCCCCGAGGAACAGGCGATAGCGGCGTCGCAGAACAACGGCGTTGTCTATGTCGTCGCCGCGGGGAACGACGCATCAAACGCTGAATTGGGGAGCCCGGCCAGCGATCCGGAAGTGATCACCGTCTCCGCCCTCGCAGACACCGACGGAAAACCAGGCGGCCTGGGGGGAAATTGTGGACAGGGGTCGAACGACGACACGCTCGCGTATTTCAGCAACTGGGGCAGTCGGGTGGACGTCGCGGCCCCCGGGAGATGCATTCGCTCGACCTGGAAAGGCGGGGGCTACGAATACGATTCGGGAACGTCGATGGCGGCCCCGCATGTAACGGGGGCGGTGGCGGACTACACGGCGATGTCTAACCCGAACTCCCGTGCGGACGTACTCGCGATTCGCAACCTGGTGGTGGAAAGCGGGAGCTTCAACTGGGACGACAGCTCCAACGACGCTCACGTCGAGCCGGTGCTGTTCGCAGGGTTCACCCCGCTGTCGGAACCCGAAGCTGCCACCGGGGGCTTTTCGACCACCGCAGACGGTTGGGTGCGGCTGCACGGAGCCGTCAACGCCCGCAAACAGGCGGGCGAATACTACTTCGAGTATGGGCCGACGACCGGATACGGAAAAAAAGCTTCGCTCAACCCCGTTCCACTGCCCGCCGGGTCCGGCTACCAGGATGTCAGTGCGGGGATAGTGGGCCTGCTGCCTGACCATCCCTACCACTACAGGTTGGTGCTGAAAACCAGCAGCAAAACCGCCTACGGCGCCGACCACACCTTCACGACCTCCGACTGGGCCAAAAAGAGCCCCGCCGGCGTACCGGTCAGCACGGCCGGCGAAAGGCTCACCGACGTATCCTGCGCCGTCGCTGGTGCGTGTATGGCCGTGGGCAACTACTACAACGGGGAATACCAGCTCGCGTCCTATCAACTCAGTGGCGGGCAGTGGACGTTCCGTCCGGTCCCCTTACCCACTTGGGCCGGGGTGGTCGGCTATGCAGAATTGGACGGTGTTTCCTGCGTCACCGCCAATTCATGCGTGGCGACCGGCAAGGTTCAGATGGGAGGCAGTGTCGTCGTCCCCCTGGCTGAGAGGTGGAACGGGTCGACTTGGTCGGCGGAAGCGGTCCCGGCCCCGTCGGGATCATCCTATGCGCGCCTGCAGAACGTGTCCTGCTACGGCGCCGGCTCCTGCATAGCCGTTGGCTATTACAAGAACAGCGCCGGAACCTGGGTGAATCTCTCGGAGAGATTGGCTGGCGGCACCTGGAGCGTCCTCACCACTCCTGGCGTGGCAGGGGCGGTCGAAAGCGAACTCAAGGATGTCTCCTGTGCGTCCTCGAACTTCTGCATGGCGGTCGGAGGCTCAAGAGGGCCGGAATCCTCGTGGAGCCTGATCTGGGAAGGAAGCTCCTGGAGAATGGTCACCGGCGGAAGCGGAACCAGGCGTCTCGGTGTCAGCTGCACCTCGCCGCAGTTCTGCCTCGCGGTCTCGGAATATTCGCTGGCTGAGGCATGGAATAGCGAAAAATGGACCGCCAAGCGTTGGTCCCTCCCGAGCGGAGCGGAATCCGGCCGGCTGACGTCGGTGTCGTGCACCTCAGCCTCGCATTGCACGGCGGTCGGGGAAGTCAGCGGAGAATCCCGCAGATCCTCGTTCGCGGAGAACTGGGACAACGGGACCTGGACCCCGCAGACGGGGCAGCGAACCGCCGAAAACTCAAGCGGCGCCTTGAGCGTCTCCTGTGTCGCGAGATTCGGCTGCGCCTCGGTCGGATACGAATTGTTTGAAAACGAACAGCTGATGATCGAAACCAGTGAAACCGTGACGACGGCGCCGGCGACGGAAGTCACGGCGACCTCGGCGGCCCTCGAGGGGATCGTGAATCCGGAAGGTACGGCCACCTCCTATCGGTTCGAATACGGCCCGACGACCGCCTACGGCAAAGGCGTGCCCACCGAAGAAGGCGTCGGTTCCGGCAACAGTCCCGTCGTCGTCAGTCAGAAACTCGAAGAACTGCCGGCTGAAACCACCTTTCATTACCGCCTGGTTACCACCAGCGAAAAAGGAACTCAGTATGGCGCTGACCGGACCTTCAGAACCGGGACCATCGCACCCACGAAGACTCTGTCGATCGGGGCGAGCTCCCTGAAAAACCCGCAGGGCCTCGCCGTGGACAAAGAAGGCAATCTGTGGGTGGCCGATTGGGGGAACAACCAGGTCCGCAAGTTCAGTCCCAGCGGCGAACTGCTGCTTTCGTTTGGCTCCGCGGGTTCGGGGCCTGGCCAATTCTCGGGCCCGGAGGGCATCGCGTTCACCCCCGACGGCAAGCTCTGGGTGACCGACTCCGGCAATTCCAGGGTTCAGGAGTTCGATGCGACCGGGAAATACCTCGGCCAGTTCGGCTCCTACGGGACGGCGTCCGGCTATTTCGTCGAACCCCAGGGCATCGCAGTGGCTGCAAACGGGGACATCTGGGTCTCCGACCCCCGTTACAACCGAATCGAGCAGTTCAGCTCCACGGGGTCCTTCATCCGCGCGGTGGGCGCCGTCGGGTACAACGGAAACGGTCAGACTGAATTCTCGTACCCGGCCGGGATCGCCATCGGCGAAGACGGCCGTGTCTGGGTCGTGGACCAAGGTCACAACGTCGTCAAGATCATCTCACCGACGGGTCAGTACCTGGGTCAGATCGGCGGTGGGTCGGGGGGCGGCGAAGGGCTTGGAGAACTGAACGAACCGGGCGCGATCGCGATCAAGCCCTCGGGCGACATCCTGGTCACCAACAGTCGCCTCGGGCGCGTGACTCAGTTCGAACAGTCGGGGGGGTTCGTGGTCAAATTCGGTGTCGGAGACAATTCCCCGCGCGGACAGGAAGGGATTGCGGTCGGGCCTCGCGGCGTGGTGTACCTGTCCGTGGGGAACGCGGGCTATGTTGACAAGTGGGAAGACCCGAGCCCGGAAGTGTTCACCCGGGACGCGAGGGGAGTGAGCGAAGGAGCGGCTGAAATCACCGCTTCCATCAAGCCACGCAAAAAAGCGACCTCCTACCACTTTGAATATGGGTTGACGACTGCGTATGGATCGAGAGCACCCGCCACCAACGAAGCCGCCGGCTCGGGCGGCAGCCCGGTGCCAGTTCACCAGGCCCTGACCGGCCTGGCGCTGGAGACGACTTACCACTACCGGATAGTCGCGACGAATGGCGAAATGACTTCGTTCGGTGAAGACCGCACCTTTACGACGGCGCTGGCGCCAAAGCTGTCGCATATGGCAGTCACCGAGCCATTCGACGGGACCACCTCCGCGGTCTCGAACTTCGCAACCACGTGGTCGGCACTGGGATGGGCTTCGGGTTCGCTGGCAAAGGGGGAAGTCAAATCCACCGGCTGGAGGACCAATTCGGGCTACCCGATAACGAACGGCGCCGCATACGCACCGCCCGTGCTTGACACCGGCACCGGGACGGCGGCGGTGGCGACGATGGCCGCGGACCCGAACCTGAAAGAACGCTACTTCTCTCTTTGGCTCGACATGCCAAGCTCGGGAGCGCACTCCGGCTACGAACTCCGCTTCACCGACCTGACGCCGAACGTCTTCGAAGTCAAGCTCTCCAGATGGCAAGAAGGATTCCAAACGGTCCTTTCCACCCGGTCGGCATACTTCTTTCCCGACGGCGGCTCATTCGCGATCGTCGCCCGGGGGGGCACGGTTTCGGCCTGGACGGACACCGGCGCAGGATTCCAGCCGCTGCTCGCTGCCAAAGACTCGACGTTCTCAGGCGGACTCGCTGGAATCGAGGCATCGGGCCCAGCCACTTCCTTGACCAAATTCAAGGTGGGTCAGTTGCTCGAACCGGTGGCGAGCATCCCGGCGGCGCTCGGAGCGCTTGCCCTGAACGCACCGTTTGTCACGGAAGAGAACCCGCTCTCGGGCGGCGGCGCCTGGGCCGCGCTGAACTGGGACAACAGCAGCTCCGGCCACAACACCGGCTGGGTCAGCGGCGGCTGGGCCCCGTATGACGCCGATCCCACCGTGAACGGCGCCTACTGGAGCAAAGCTTCCTTCGCCGACACCGGGGCGGGAGACGCCGTGGCGGCGACCTCGATTGCCCGACCGAGCGGTGCCAACCAGTACTTCTCGCTCGTCCTCAATGCCCCATCTCCCGGAACGGTCCACAGCGGGTACGAGCTGCGCTTCACCGAACTCGGCGCGGGCGCCCGCGAAGTGGCTCTATTGAAGTGGCAGTCGGGCGTCAAGACCACGCTCGCGTCGACCCAGGGCTACTCGCTAGTGATCGGCGGCCAGTTCGCGCTCGTCGACCGCGGCGGCGTCGTCTCCGCCTGGGCCAACTCGGGCAGTGGATACACCCAGATCCTCTCCGCCTCGGATTCGACCTTCACCTCCGGCTACTCCGGCATCGAGGGCTCCGGCAGCGGCACCCGGATCAAGGAATTCCAGAGCGGCCCGCTCCCTCCGTTCTGATCGGTCGGAGACGGTGGGCCGCCCCCGGAATCCTGAAACGCGCCGAAGGGCCAGCCGAGGAGGAGGGGGGGGGTCACCGGCCTCCCTTCGGATCAGCCGCGCGGAGAAGATCCCGACGTGCAGGGACTTCCGAAAGTGGAGCTGGGCGGATTCGAACCGCCGACCGCCTGGGTGCGATCCAAGCGCTCTGCCAACTGAGCTATAGCCCCGGGAACCCGACTCTAGCCGCCGAGAACGCGCTCGCGACATTGACCCCGCTCGCAGGGGGTCAATGTCGCAAAGTGGGCGGCGGCTAGCTGCAGTTGACGGGGAAGTCCTGTCCGGTGACGCGGAAGGAGGCGCCTTTTTTGTACATCACGAAGTTGTACTTCTTGACGAGCTTCAGCTTCCAGCCTTCGAATTCGTCCATCAGCAGGACCGGCGTGCCGGGCTTGCGCGGCGTCGCGCCCTTGCATTCGTAGAGCTTTTCGATGTTGGCGTCGGTGCTGAGGAACTTGCCCAGCGAGCGGACGACCTTGCAGGCTTCTTTGACCGAGATGCCCTTGACGTTGACCGCCTCCTGGCCGGTGATCACGGGGTGCTGGCACTCGTGCACGACCGGTTTGGCCAGGGAGTGACCGGGGGAGAGCAGGAGGACGAAGGCGAACGCGGCAAGCGCCGCGCTCGCGATGGCGAGCTTGAGGGAAGGCGTGAGTGAGTTCATGCGCGGCAGAGTAATTTGGGCGCCGCCGGGTGATGGCTCCGGGCCGGGGCTGGGAAGTTGATCCCATCGCCTCGCAAGAGCGTGGATAACCGCATAGTCTTTGGCAGCCTCCTCCAGGGACTGACCTAATGAGCATCCTCGACGACGCAATTCGTGAGCATCTGGAGCTGAAGCGTGCCCATGGCGCGGATGAAGCTGAGCTGAAAAAGCTCGAGGACGAGGCGTTCGGACCGCCTGGGCGGCCCGACGAGCTCGACCCCTTCGCCGAGGCGCCGACCGAGTTCCTCGGGACGCCGGCGATCGACGCCAAAGAGGCCGCCGAGGAGGCCCAGGGCCGCCGCGTCCCCAACATCGCCGACCTGCAGGAGCCGCCGCCGCCACCCGCCGAGCATCAGACGATCCCGGTTCCCCATCCCGAGCCCGAGCCGGCCAGTGAGCACAAGGCTGAGGACGTGTCCGCGGCGGACGCCGGACCCTCGACCGAGGAGCGCCACGCGATCGCCGACCAGCCGACCGAATTCTTCGACGTCGAGGCAGAGATGGAGTCGGGCGCCGAGCAGCGCAGCCCGAGCGACGAACAGCTCCTCGACACGCAGCTGGCAGAGCCCCGCCTGGCGCCCACCGAGCCAACTCCGTCCGAGCCCTTCGAGGTGATCCGCGACACCGGCCCCGACGCCGAGGTCGTCCGCGAGGACGAGCTCGAGGACGACGACGACGAGGACGACGACTTCTTCAGCGAGCAGCGCCTTTCCGACGAGCTCAACCAGGCGCTCGAGGCGCCGGTCACCGACGAGCACGAGGTGATCGGGCCGCCGACCCCGACCGACGAGCACGAGGCCGCGCCGCCTCCGCCGCCGGTGGAAGAAGCGACGGCCGTCTATGCCGTCGAGGAGGACGAGAGCGAGGAGGACGAGCGCCCCGAGGACGTGTACGAACCGGAAACGGGAAGTCACGACGACGTGCTCGAAGACACGCCGGACTTCCTCGAGGAGGCGCCGGAGGACGACGACCTCTGGTTCGAGCAGAAGCCGCCGAAGGACTTCGATCTCGACTGAGCTGGCAATCGAGGCCGAGGGCCTGCGCAAGTCCTACGGGGACGTACGCGCGCTCGACGGCATCGACCTCAAGGTTCCCGCCGGCACCGTGCTCGGGCTGCTCGGTCCCAACGGCGCCGGCAAGACCACCGCGGTTCGCATCCTCACCACGCTGCTGCCCCTCGACGGCGGCAGCGCCCGTGTCGCCGGCCTCGACGTCGCCCGCGAAGCGGGTGAGCTGCGCAAGCGGATCGGCCTCGCCGGCCAGTACGCGGCGGTCGACGAGAACCTGACCGGGGCCGAGAACCTGGAGATGGTCGGCCGCCTCTACCACCTGCCGAAGGGCGAGCCGCGCGCCCGCGCCGCCGAGCTGCTCGAGCGCTTCGACCTCTCCGACGCCGCCGACCGCCTCGTCCGCACCTACTCGGGCGGGATGCGCCGCCGCCTCGATCTCGCCGCGGCGCTGGTCGCCCGGCCGCCGGTCCTCTTCCTCGACGAGCCGACCACCGGCCTCGACCCGCGCAGCCGGATCAGCCTCTGGGAGACGATCGAAGGCCGCGTCGCCGGCGGCACCACCGTCCTGCTCACCACCCAGTACCTGGACGAGGCCGACCGCCTCGCCGACCGGATCTCGGTGATCGATCGCGGCCATGTGATCGCCGAGGGCAGCTCCGACGAGCTCAAGGACCAGGTCGGCGGCGAGCGGGTCGAGGTCACGCTCGAGTCCGAGGCCGACGCCGAGGCGGCGCGGGCGGCGCTCGAATCGCTGGGCTCCGAGGCGCCGGAGCTCGCCGACGGCGTCCTCCGCGTCCCCGTCTCCCAGCGGCGGGGGACGATCGCCGAGGCGGTGCGACGGCTGAACGAGGCCGGGATCGGGATCGACGACATCGCGATGCGGCGGCCGACCCTCGACGACGTCTTCCTCAAGCTCACCGGCCACGCCGCCGAGGCCGAGGACGGCGAGGGGGAGGAGGAGCGATGAGCGCCACCGCCTTCTCCGATACCTGGGTGCTGGCCAAACGCGCCTTCCTGCGGATCATCCGCGCCCCCGACCTGATTCTGGCCTTCACCGTGCAGCCGATCATGTTCGTGCTGCTCTTCGCCTACGTCTTCGGCGGCGCGATCGAAACGCCGGGCTACGACTACATCGACTTCCTGATCCCCGGCATCCTCGTCCAGACGATGTCGTTCGGCGGCTTCGTCACCGCCCTCGGCCTCGCCGAGGACCTGAAGAAAGGCCTGGTCGACCGCTTCCGCTCGCTGCCGATGTCGCGCTCCGCTGTGCTCGCCGGCCGCACCCTCGCCGACGTCGCCACCAACACGATCTCGATCACGGTGATGCTGGTCGTCGGCGTCATCATCGGCTTCAGCTTCCACGCGCCCTTCCTCCACGTCGTCGCCGGGATCCTGCTGCTGCTCCTCTTCGGCTACGCCTTCTCCTGGGTCTTCGCCTTCATCGGCCTCACCTCGTCCTCGCCCGAGGCCGCCCAGTCGCTCGGCTTCATCATCATCTTCCCCCTCACCTTCATCTCCTCCGCCTTCGTCCCGCCCGAATCGATGCCCGCTGCGCTCCAGGCCTTCGCCGAAGTCAACCCCTTCACGATCACCGTCGACGCGATGCGCTCCCTCTTCCTCGGCGCCCCCGCCGGTAACGACGTCTGGGGCGCCGTCGCCTGGTCCCTCGGCATCGCCGCCTTCTTCGCCTTCCTCGCCGTCGCGAAATACAAGCGCGCCGTCGTCCGCTGACGCATTCCCGTGCGGCTTGCTTACCGTTAGCGTCTGAAATAGCTTGTCGGGGGTGAGTGGGCACGGGAGGCTCCTCAACGAGAACCGCAGGCTGATCGCACCCTTCCTCGATTCCGTCAAGAGGTTGAGGAGGGCATATGACCGTGGGTCCCTCGCGGAGATGGAGGAGTCGGCGAGGGTCATGCTCGCGATCCTCGCTCAGGCGGAATGCCAGGCTGCGATCGATCGAGAGCTCCAAGCCCGGCGGTTGGTTCCCGCCAAGCTCGAGAAAGAGGGACTCATAGCCGACGAGGTGAAACTGGCCGAGTCCTTCGGTTACTCCCCGCGCGAGGTGAAGCGCTACCTGCGACGAGCGCGAAATGTCATCAGTGCAGGAGTGACCGTCGACATCCCGACCGCTGCTGACCTCGCCGAGCACTTCGAAGCGATCCACGGCAGCGCGGTAGATGAAATCGAGAGCGACGACGGTGGTTGGATCAAGCGCCGCCGCCGCGACCGCAAAGCGCGCAGGGAGGCACAGGACGCACTCTTCGCAGTCGGGACCCTCGTTGCCGATATCGCCGCTCGCGCCCTCTTCGACCTCTCCTATGCGTTGGCCGTGATGACCCTGAGCGAGGTCTGAGATGGAGGGTCCGCCGCGAAGAGGTGGCGCCGAGCTGTTCGGACGCCGCGACCTTCCCAAGGAAAAGGTCAGCTGGCTGCGGCGGCATGTCCCTGGACGCCGGCTGCGGCTTGGCGGCGGCGGCGCCGTCATCGTCGGACTGGTCGTCATCCTCCTCGTGCTTGCCGTCTTTTTCGTCCCCGACTGGATCGTCAAGTCCCCGGCTGGAATCGACGAACTGTCCGGTAGCGAACTGGTTCAGGCCGAACTGTCCGTGGAGCAAACGCGGAACTCGGTGCGAACCACCCTCGTTCAGGCGATCGGCGGCGCCCTCGTGCTGCTCACCTTCGCCGTCGGCTTCGGCCAGTTGATCGTCACCCGACAGGGACAACTGGTCGACCGCTTCACCAAGACCATCGACCAGATGGGGGACGAGTCGCTCGACGTGCGCCTCGGCGGGATCTTCGCCCTCCAGCAGATCGCGAGGCGGCCCGAGTATGCGTTGCCGGCGGCCGAGATGCTCCATTCGTACCTGAAGACCCACGCGAGGCTGGAAGATGAGGAACTGCGACGGCGTCGCGAGGGGCGTTACCCATACGAGCCGGCCGACGAGTTGCCGCTCGCCCCCGACCTTCAGGCCGCCTTGCGAATCCTCGTCGGCGAAGGACTGTGGCGGCGCGCGTCGAGCGGCTCGCTCGACCTCTCCCTCCTCGACCTTCGCCATGCCGACCTCGAAGACGCGGACCTGCTCGGCATGGTTCTACTCAACACCCGGCTCGAGGGATCCAATCTCAGGGGTGTGAATCTGGTCGAAGCAGACCTGCGCGGCGCGTTCCTTTCTTCGGCCGACCTGACCGGGGCGGATCTATCGGGTGCCGATCTATCGGAGGCGATGCTCGTCGGGACGACGCTCAACGGCGCGAAACTGCGCAAAGCCCTGCTACCCGATGCGATTCTCGCGCGGTCCTATCTGATTGGCGCCGACCTGACCGAAGCAGATCTCAGCAACGCCGGCATCTTGGGGGCCCGGCTCAACGCCGCTCACCTCGATGACGCTGTCTTGAGGGGGGCAGAGCTCAGCGGCGAACTGACCGGAGCGACCATGTTCGGGGTCTGGGTCGACGAGACGACGGAGATCGAGGGCGACTTGTCCACGGTCCTGATGGACGATGAGACCCGTCGATCGCTGGAAGCCGAGTAAGGCTGCAGGCCTGTCGCCGATGGAGCCAGCCGGGATCGAACCGGCGACCTCGTGCTTGCAAAGCACGCGCTCTGCCAACTGAGCTATGGCCCCGTGAAGCGATTGTAGGCCGCTGGCCGCGACCCGGACCTACGAGGCTGGGCGATCCACGGCGCAATGACAGAGCAGTTTCTTGCTCGCTGGATGATTCAGGCGATCAGGCTCTCGGCCCGGTGGCTCTCCGGCAGGTTCTGGTCGGCGTGGTAGCTCGACCGCACCAGCGGGCCCGCCGCCACCGACTCGAAGCCGAGCTCGTACGCCGCCTTCTCCAGCGCCGCGAACTCGTCCGGGTGCCAATAGCGGACGACCGGCAGGTGGTTCTCGGTCGGGCGCAGGTACTGGCCGACGGTGAGGACCTGGACCTTGTGCTCGCGCAGTTGGCCGAAGGTGTCGACCATCTCCTCGAAGCTCTCGCCGAGGCCGACCATCAGCCCCGACTTGGTGACGACCTCGGGGCCGCCCATTTCCTTCGCCATCTTCAGCACCCGGGCCGAGCGCAGGAACTGGGAGCCGCGGCGGGCGATCGGGTAGAGGCGCGGCACCGTCTCGACGTTGTGGTTGAAGACGTCAGGCTTCTCGTGGACGACCTTGGCCAGTGGCATCTCCTGGCCGCGGAAGTCGGGGGTGAGGATCTCGACCTTGCAATCGGGGGCCATCATCCGGGTCGAGCGGATCACGCCGACGAAGGCGCTCGCGCCGTAGTCGGGCAGGTCGTCGCGGTCGACCGAGGTGATGACCGCGTGGCGCAGACCCATCATCTTGATCTGGTTCGCGACCCGCAGCGGCTCCAGCGGGTCGTTCCAGGTCGGCTTGCCGGTCTGCACGTTGCAAAAGCCGCAGCGGCGGGTGCAGACGTCGCCGAGGATCATGAAGGTCGCCGTGCCGCGCTCCCAGCACTCGCCGACGTTCGGGCAGTTGGCCTCCTCGCAGACCGTGTGGAGGTTGTCCTTGCCGATCGTCTCTTTCAGGCGCCGGTAATTGGGGCCGCCTGGCGCCGGCACCTTCAGCCACGGCGGCTTGCGGGCGCGCTTGAACGGGATCGCCCCGTCGGCCTGGGCGGTGCCGCCCGGCTTGGCGCGGGAGCGGGTGACGTGGATGCGCTCGGTCGCGCGGTCCACGGTCTCGGAGGAGGAGGCGGGGTCCGTCATGACGCTCTCCTGAGCGTAGCGGTCGGAATGCTCAAGCCGAGATCGTCCAAGTCGACAGTCCTGGGCGTCCGCCCGAAGGCCTCGCCGTAGCTGGCGACGACGGTCTCGGCGAACTCGGCGACGACCTGTTCGACGCCGAGCTCACGGGTCAGCGAGGTGACCCGCCCGCCCTCGATCTGGCAGGCGAGAACCCACTCGAACGGCTGCAGGTCGTTGCAGACGTTGACCGCGAAGCCGTGCGTGGTGACGCCGCGGCTGACGTGGAGCCCGATCGCACCGATCTTCAGCCCGCCGACCCAGACGCCGGTTTCGCCCGGAATCAGCCCCGCCTCGACGCCGTGCTTGGCAAGGGCGCCGATCATCACCCGCTCCAGCCCACGTACGTACTCGTGGACGTCGTTGCCGTAGGGCGCGAGGCTGACGATCGGGTAGGCGACCAGCTGGCCGGGGCCGTGGTAGGTGACGTGGCCGCCGCGGTCGGTGTCGAGGACTTCGATCCCCTGGCGTTCGTACCACTCCTCGCCCATCGGCAGTTCGGCCGGGGTCACCCGGCGGCCTTTGGTGTAGACGGGCGGGTGCTCGAGCAGGAGCAGCACGTCGGGGATCTCGTCCGCCTGGCGGCGCGCCTCGAGCGCCGCCTGCAGGCGCACTCCCTCTTCATAAGGGACGAGGCCGCAGTGGGCGATGAGAATCTCGCTGCTCATCAGCCAATTTTCGCATGCCACCGCCGTATCCTTGGCGTCTCCCTTCTGATGGTCCAGTCAAAAGTCCTACGACCAGAATGGCTGCCCGCGGTCGCGCTCAGTTCCGCCCTGGCGGTGCTGATGCTGATCTGGAGCCCGCCCGTCGGCGACCTCGCCGCCCAGGTCTTCCGCACCGAGTTGTTCGAGCAGGCCGGCCTCGCGATCTGGAACGGCAGCTGGTACGGCGGCCACTACACCCTCACCTACAGCGTTCTCTTCCCGCCGCTGGCGGCGCTGCTCGGTGTTCAGGTCGTCGGCGGCCTCTCGGTCGTCTCCTCCGCCTACTTGTTTGACCGCCTGGTCCGCGACCGCTGGGGGGCGGAGGCCCGCTGGGCGACGCTCTGGTTTGCGGCCGGCGTCGTCACCCTGCTCGCCGACGGCCAGCTCACTTTCGCGCTGGGCGTCGCCTTCGGTCTCGGCACTCTGCGCTGTCTGCAGGTCAACCACGGGATGGTTGCGGTTCTCGCCGCCGGTGCTTGCGCGCTTTCCAGCCCGGTCGCCGGCGCCTTCCTCGCCGGGGTTCTGATCGCGGCGTCCTGGCAGGGGGGCTGGCGCTTCAACCGCGCCGCGCTCGGCGCCGGCCTGCTCGCCCTCGCCCTCACCCTGGCACCCAATATCGCCTTCCCCGAACCGGGTCAGTTCCCGTTCGTCCTCTCCTCCTTCATCGCGATCCCGGTCTGGTGCTTCGGGGCCCTGGTCTTGACCCAGGGCGTGAAGGACGAGGAGCGGGCGCTGCGTCGCGTCATCCTCGGCTACGCACTCGTCTCGACCCTGATCTTCCTGACGCCGAACGCGCTCGGCGGCAACGCGGTCCGGCTTGGGGCGCTCTTCGGCGGCCCGGTCCTGGCGGCGGTGCTGCTCTCGCGGCGCCCGCGGCCGACTGTCCCGGTTTGGTTCTTCTGGCTGGTGCTGGTGGTGACGATGGTCGGCAGCCTCTACTGGCAGCTGACCGCCAGCGTCGCCCAGATCGCGCGCTCGGTCGGCGACCCGTCAACGACCTCCGCCTACTTCCACCCGGCGGCGGTCTGGCTGCGCGAGCACGGTGGCAGGGGGGCGCGGATCGAGGTGCCGCCGACCGCCAATCACTGGGAGGCGGCTTACCTGGCGCCGAACTTCGACCTCGCCCGTGGCTGGCTGCGCCAGCTCGACACCACCCGCGACGACATCTTCTACGACGAAGGCGAGCTCACCAACCGCTCCTACAGCGCCTGGCTGCGCGGCAACGCGATCTCCTACGTCGCCCTTCCGGACGCTCCGCTCGACTACTCCTCGACCGCCGAGCAGAAGCTGATCCTCTCCGAACCGCCCTACCTGAAGCTGCGCTACCGCTCCGAGCACTGGCGCATCTACGCGGTTCGCAACCCGAAACCGCTGGTCGCGCCGATCCCCAGCGCAGGCGGCGAGGCGCAGACGCTCTGGGTCGGCCAGAAGGGCTTCGCCCTCGACGTCACCAAACCCGGGCGATTCCTCGTTCGGGTCAACTTCACCCCCTACTGGTCGATCTCCCGCGGCAGCGGCTGCCTCCTGCGTGGCGGCGACTGGACCGTCGCCCGCACCGCCCACACCGGAATCTTCCGCGTCGACGCCGACTTCTCGCTCGGCAGCGCCTGGAACGCCGTCATCGGCGCCAAGAAGACCTGCTGAGAACGCAGTTGCTCCCGGTATGCGGGTGAAACTGCGTTCTGACTAGAGCGCCAGAGCCAGCGGCTCTTCGAGCAGCGCTTTGACCCTTGCCAGGAACCGGGCCCCGTCGGCGCCGTAGAGGATGCGGTGGTCGCAGGCGAGGGTGACTTCCATCAACTGGGCGGTCGTGATCTCACCCTCGCGCACCACCGGTTTCTTCTCGATTGCGCCGACGGCGAGGATCCCGGCCTGTGGTGAGTTGATCACGGCCGAGAAGTTGGTGACGCCGAACATCCCGAGGTTGGAGACGGTGAAGGTGCCGCCGGAGAGCTCGGGCGGGGTAATTGAGCCCTCGCGGACCTTGGCGGCCAGCGCCCTGGCGTCGGTCGCGATCTGCCGCAGTCCCTTTTTGTCGGCGTCGAAGACGGTGGGGACCACCAGTGCGTCCTGGGCGGCAACGGCAACGCCGACGTTCACCCGTGAGTAGAGCTCAAAGCGCCCGTCCTTATAAGAGCCATTGGCTCTTGGGAACTCCTTCAGGGCCAAAGCGCAGGCCTTGACCACCATGTCGTTGAAGGAGGGCACGACCTCCCCCTCGCCGGCCATCGCCTTGATCTTGCTCCGGGCCTCGACCGCCCGGCTCATGTCGATCACCGTTTCGAGGTAGAAGTGCGGCGCCGTCGCCTTCGACTCCGACATCCGCCGGGCGACGACCTGCTGCAGTTTGGAGAGCTCTTCAACGGTGACCTGGCCCTTGGCGGTTTCGGGCGCCTCACTGGGCGCGGGGGAGGATGGCGCGTCTCCACCTGTCGCAGCCGCCTTCACGTCCTTCTTGACGATCCGCCCGCCCGGACCCGTGCCAGCTACCTGAGAGAGGTCGACGCCCTTTTCCTTCGCGAGCCGCTTGGCCACCGGCGACGCTTTGACCCTTGCACCAGCTTTCGAACCGTCGTCCGTGGCGCCAGCTGCAGCGGCTGGGGCAGTGGCGGGAGACTCAACCGCCTCTTCCGCGGGTGGCGCCGTAGGGGGGCCCACCCCCGAGGAAGCTTTAGCTACCGGAGGGGGTGGGGGGTCCCCTGCGGTGACAGGACCCGCGGACTTGGCGTCTCCGTCCTTCGCGTCTCCGACTCTTGCGATCGGCTCACCGATCGGCAGCGTGTCCCCCTCCTCGGCAAGGATCTCGGTCAGCGTCCCGGCGACGTCGGCCTCATAGGCCATGTTCGCCTTGTCGGTCTCGATTTCGACGATCTCTTCGCCGATCGCGATCTCTTCGCCGACGCCCTTCAGCCACTTGATCACGGTGCCCTCCTCCATCGAATCCGAGAGGCGGGGCATCACGATCTCGGCCACTAGACCGCCCCCTCGAGGGTCGCCAGCGCAGCGCTGACGACGTGCTCTTCGTGCGGGATCGCCGCCTGCTCGAGCCGTTTGGAGTACGGCATCGGCACGTCGGCGCCGGTCACGCGCTGGACCGGGGCGTCGAGGTAGTCGAAGGCCTGCTCGGTGATCAAGGTTGCAAGGTTCGCACCGACGCCGCCGTGAGGCCAGCCCTCCTCGACGATCACCGCCCGGTTGGTCTTGCGGACCGACTCGAGGATCGTGTCGAGGTCGAGTGGCCGCAGCGTCCGCGGATCGATCACCTCGGCCTCTACCCCGTGCTCGCTCGCCAGCTTGTCGGCCGCCTCCTCGGCGATCTGGGCCATCTTGAGGATGCCGACGATCGTCACGTCGCTGCCCTCGCGCCGCACCGCCGCTTCGCCGAACTGAACCAGCCCGTTGCCGTCGTCCGGGACCTCGCCTTTGATCCCATAGAGGCTCTCGTGCTCGATGAAGACGACTGGGTTTTCGTCGCGGATCGCCGCCTTCAGCAGGCCCTTGGCGTCGGCTGGGGTGGAGGGGCAGGCGACGAGCAGGCCGGGCACCTGCAGGTAGAGCGCCTCGAAGCTGTGGGAGTGGGTCGGGCCGAGCTGGTGGCCGCCGCCACCCGGCATCCGGATCACCATCGGCACCTTCGCCTGGCCGTTGAACATGTAGGGGATCGCGGCGGCGTGGTTGACGATCTGGTCCAGCGCCAGCAGCGAGAAGTTGACGGTCATCAACTCGACGATCGGCCGCAGGCCGTTCATCGCCGCGCCGACGCCGGCGCCGACGATCGTGTTCTCGGAGATCGGCGTGTCGCGGACGCGGCGCTCGCCGAACTCGTCGAGCAGGCCCTCGGTCACCTTGAAGGCGCCCTGGAAGACGCCGACGTCCTCACCCATCACGAAGACGGACTCGTCGCGGCGCATCTCCTCCGCCATCGCGTCGCGCAGGGCCTCCCGCATCCGCAGTTCCGCCATCAGGAACCTGCCTCCTCGGCGTTGACCGGGCGCTCGCCCTGGTCTTGGGGATCGGAGCCGTCGGCAGGCTCGCCGTCGGGGTCCTTGATCCGGTTCGCGCGGGCGTCCATCGCGTCGCCGTGGACGGCGGGGTTGGGCCGTTCGCCCTCCTCCTCGATCTCGGCGTAGGCGGCGCCGGCCTCGGCCAGCTCGCGCGCGGCGTCGGGCATGTCGGCCTCGCGCTCGCCGCGGTGCGGCTCCGGGCTGCGCTCGTCGACCGCGTACCAGCCGCCCGGTTCGGGCGACGTCGCGTAGAGGCTTTCGTACATCGTGTCGAGCGGCGGCTCCGGCGAGTTCTCGGCGAACTCGACCGCGGCGAGGGTCGCCGTCTCGGCGGCTTCACGTGCCTGCTGCACCTCGCGCTCGCCCAGCACACCCGCCTCGATGCAGCGCTGCGCGAAGCTTTCGATCGGGTCTTTCTGCCGCCACTCCTCGACCTCCTCGCGCTCGCGATAGACCTCGGGGTCGGCGGCGGAGTGGCCGCGGTAGCGGTAGGTGAACGCCTCCAGCAGTGTCGGCCGCGCCTCCTCGCGCGCCTGCCGCAGGGCCTCGGTGACGGCCTCGCGCATCGCGATCACGTCCATCCCGTCGACTCTCGTGCCCGGGATCCCGTAGCCCTCGGCCTTCTTCGAGAGGTCGGTCTGCGCCGAGTGGCGCTCGATCGCGGTGCCCATCCCGTAGAGGTTGTTCTCGACCAGGAAGACGACCGGCAGCGTCCAGAGCGCCGCCAGGTTCATCGTCTCGCCGAAGTTGCCGGTGTTGGAGGCGCCGTCGCCGAACATGCAGATCGTGACCGCGTCTTCGCCCTTGTACTGGGAGGCGAGGCCGAGGCCGGCGGCGATCGGCAGGTTGCCGCCGACGATTCCGTAGCCGCCCATGAAGCGGCGCTCGCCGTCGAAGATGTGCATCGAGCCGCCGCGGCCGCCGCTGGTGCCGTCGACGCGGCCGAAGAGCTCGGCCATCACCCGGTTGGGATCGGTGCCGCGGGCGATCGCGTGGCCGTGGGTGCGGTAGCTCCCGATCAGAAAGTCCTGCTCCTGCATCACCGAGGTGGTGCCGACGATCGTCGCCTCCTCGCCGATCGCCAGATGGAGGAACCCGCCTGCTTTCGCCCGCTGGTACTGACGGCCGGCCTCCTCCTCGAACCGCCGGATCAGGGCCATGCGAGCGAGCAGCTCGTAACAGGTGCCGGCGTCAGGCAGATCAGCCATCGACTCGCACCTTAGAGGAGCGCCGTTGCCGCGTTTGGCGAATCGACCCCGCTATGGGTGGGTCAATTCGCCAAGCGCGCGGCCGCGTCGACTGCTTCCTCGAGGCGGTCGTCGCCCCAGAAGACTTGCTCGCCAACGACCACTGCGGGCACACCTTCGACCCCTTGCGCCGCCGCCTCGTCAGTTGCCGCCCGCAGCGCCTCCTTGACCCCTTTGGTCTCGACCGCTTTCAGCAGCGCCCGCGGGTGGAGCTCGCAGGCGGCGCCGGCGATCATCACGTTGTCGGGATCGGAGAGGTCACGGCCGGCGGCGAACTGCTGGCGGAAGGCAGCGAGGGAGAAGGAGACGGCACGACCGGTCTGCTTGGCGAAGGTCGCGACCCGCATCGCGGTCAGCATGTTGCCCGGCCAGGGGTCGGGCCAGGCGATCGGCGACAGCCCGTAGGCGGACGCTCGCCGCTCGCACTCGGCGATGCCCGCTTCGCGGTCGGGCCCCTGTCCCCAGGACGAGCGGCCGAACGTCTGGAACAGGCCCCCGAGCAGGATCGGCTGCCACTCCGGCTGCTCCAGCCCCGCCTCGGTGAAGAGCCCGCTGATCCGCTCCGCGGAGAGATAGGCGTAGGGCGAGCCGAGGTCGTAGTAGAAGACGGTTCTCATCTGAGGCCCCGAGATGCGCCGATTTGCAGGGGCCTCAGGCGTGGATGGCCCAGCCGTCGACGGCCCGCGCGGCATCCAAGACCGCCTCGCTCACCGTTGGGTGCGGATGCACGATCCGCGAGAGCTCCTGATAGCCGCCCTCGAGCGCCATCGTCGCGACCAGCTCGGCGATCATGTCGCAGGCGCGGTTGCCGACGATGTGGGCGCCGAGGATCTCGCCGTACTTGGCATCGACGACGAGCTTGACGATCCCGTCTTTGTCGTCGTAGACGGTGCCCGCGCCCTCGCCGGAGATTTTCTGTTTGCCGACTTTCACCTCGTGGCCAGCCTCTTTGGCGGCCGCCTCGGTCAGGCCGACGCTGGCGACCTGCGGGTGGGTGAAGGTGGCGCCGACCATCAGCCCCTGGTCGACCGGGTGGGTCTCGACCCCTCCCGCTTTCTCGACCGCGACGACGCCCTCCTCCTCAGCCTTGTGGGCGAGCGCCTTTTTGTTGACGAGGTCGCCGATCGCGAAGACCTTGGGGTTGGTGGTCTGCCCGTAGGGATCGACTTTGATCTTGCCGTTGTCCTCGAGCCCGACGCCGGCCTCTTTCAGGCCCAGGCCCTCGACGTCGGGCCGGCGACCGCCGGCGACGCAGAGGTAGTCGACCTCGGCTGACTTGTCGCCGTAGGTGAACTTGACCGACTTCTTGCCGACCTCGACGTTCTCCACCGGCGCTCCGGTCGAGATCTCGATCCCCTGTTTCTTGAAGACCCGTTCGACGACCTTCGCGATGTCCTTGTCCTCGGCCGGCAGGATCTGGTCGAGCATCTCGATCAGGATCACCTCGGTCCCGAAGCGGGCGTAGGCGGAGGCGATCTCCGAGCCCGAGGCGCCGGCGCCGACGACGGCGATCTTCGCCGGCTGCTCGGCCAGAGACCAGGCGCCCCAGGTGTCGACGACGCGCTCGCCGAACTCGACCCCCGGGATCGCCGCGGCGACCGAGCCGGTGGCGAGGACGACGGCTTTCGCCTCGTAGACGTCGTCGCCGACCTTGACGTTGCCCTCCGGCGTCAGCGAGCCCTCGCCGACGATCGTCGTCACCTTGTTTTTGTCCCAGAGGAAGCTGACGCCTTTCGACAGCGATTCGGAGACGGCGGCGCGGCGTTTGCCGAGCGCGTCCCAGTCGAGCTTGATCGAGGAGCCGTCGATCCCGATGTCGGCGCCGTTCTTGGCCTCGGAGTAGATCTCCGCCGTGCGCAGCAGCGTCTTCGCCGGAATGCAGGCGTAGTTGAGGCAGCGGCCGCCCGGTTTGTCGCGCTCGACGACGGCAGTCTTCTGGCCGAGTTGGGCGGCGCGGATCGCGGCGACGTAGCCGCCCGGACCACCCCCGATGATGATCGTGTCGAAGGAATCTGGCATCGGAGCTGAGCCTATAGGAGCGTCTGCGCCGGCCCAGTCAGGCGCTTGTAGATCCCCCCGATCGGAGGAGTGCGGCTAGCGGCAGCCGCTCACTCGGGCGGCATCCGTTCCGGCATCTGGATCCGGGCCATCGCTTTGACCATGAAGAAGAAGAGGGTGCCGGTGACGGCGAGCAGCGCCAAGGTGCCGGCGAACTGGCTCACGGTCGTTGCTTCGACGGCGAGGCCGTAGACGGCGCCGAAGATGAGGAAGACGAGGATCAGCTGGAAGCCGAGCACCGCCCAGTAGCGGGCTTTCCACATGCCCCAGGCCATCCCGCCCATGATCAAGGCCGGCGCCAGCACCTGCACCAGTTTCGGTTTCTCGCCGTCGACCTTCACCCCGGCCAGGTAGCCGGCGACGATCGAGAGCGCGACCAGCCCGGCGAGGATCGCTCCAACGGTCACCACGGTTGGCCGTTCTCCCTCACCGAGTGGGACCAGCGCCTCGCGCGCGGCCTCGTTGCGCTCCTCGGCTTTCGCGTAGCCGGCCCGCATCCGCTCGGCGCCACCACCACGCTGCTTGCGCTTGCGCCGTTCCTCAGCCACCTGGGGCAACACCCTTCTCGGCGGCACCGAAGGCACGGCGCAGGGCTTCGGCGGCGACGCTCGGGTTCGGGGCGTCGCGGATCGCTCGCACCACGCAGAGCCGCTGCGCCCCGGCCCGCACCACCTCCTCGGCGTTGAGCGGGCTGATGCCGCCGATCGCGAAGAAGGGATGGGGCGCGTGCTCAGCGGCGTGGGCGATCGGCTCCAGCCCGATCGCCGCCCGGCCCGGTTTCGTCGGCGTCTCCCAGATCGGCCCGACGGCGATGTAGTCGACTGGGAGCTCGGCGGCAGCGTCGACTTCGGCCTCGGAGTGGGTCGAGAGGCCGACGATCATGTCGGGGCCGAGCAGCTCACGCGCCGCCTCGACTTCCTCGGCCTTGCCGACGTGGACGCCGTCGGCGTCGCAGGCGCGGGCCAGGTCGGGATCGTCGTTGACGACGAAGAGGGAGCTGTAGGTGTCGGCGACGCGGCGGTAGGTGTCGGCGGCGCGTTCGATCTCCGCCCTACCCATGTCCTTCTCGCGCAGCTGGAGGATGTCGACGCCGCCGGTGCAGGCCGCGCGCAGAAGCGCTTCGGGGTCCTCGTCGTGGGGCCGGGCGTCGCAGACGAAATAGAGGCGGGCGGTGCGCAGGCGCTCCCGCAGCAGCGGCCCGTTTCCCTCGGGGGGAGAAAAGCTCATACCTCGATTATCACCTGGGAGGGCCTGGGGAAACTCCCGCACGCGCCTGGCGGCGGCGGACACGGCGCGGTGCGGCGTCCTCGGTCGGCCAAATAGCGCTGCTATTCGCCCTCCCTGCGTCCTTGCCCCGCTTGGTCCGGCGCTCGCCAACCCCGCACGCGAGTTTCCCCAGGCCCTCCCTCGGGGGCCGCCCCGAGTCACGATTCCGTCGCGCTTTCGTTGCGGACTTGTTGCACGGAGTAGCATCGGGGTACCGGGAGCCCATGCGGGCTGAGAGGGTGGCGGTGAGGCCACCGACCGTTCGAACCTGATCCGGGTAATGCCGGCGGAGGCAAGTGGTTTTGTCGGAGAAGCGCAGTTACGACGCGATATTCGTAGGCGGCGGAGTGATCGGCCTCGCCTGCGGCTGGCGCGCCGCCCAGCGCGGGGCGCGGGTCGTCGTGCTGGAGCGGGCCGAGCCGCCGGCCGGGGCGACCCGGGTCGCGGCGGGGATGCTGGCGCCGGTTGGCGAGCTGACCTTTGGCGAGCCCGAGCTGCTGGAACTGACGCTTGAGTCGGCGGCGCTCTACCCGGAGTTCGTCGCCGAGCTCGAGGGGGCGAGCGGCCAGCAGACCGGCTACAGCCGCGAGGGCGCGCTGCACATCGCCCTCGACCGCGACGAGGCCGCGCAGCTGCGCCGCATCCACGACCTGCAGCGCTCGCTTGGGCTCGAGGCGGAGTGGCTCGGCCCGCGCCGCTGCCGGGCGCTCGAGCCCGGCCTCAGCCCCTCATTCCACGGCGGAGTCTTTGCTCCTGGTGAGGCGGCGATCGACCCGCGGGCGCTGGCTGAGGCGCTGACGGCGGCGCTGCGCGCGGCCGGCGGTGAGCTGCGGACGCGGACCGACGTCGTCGACGGGATCTTCGGCGGCGACCGCCTGGTCGGGGTGCGGACCGGCGCCGGCGACGAGCTCCGCGCCGACGCCGTCGTCCTCGCCAACGGCGCCTGGTCGGGGGCGACCGAGTGGCTGCCGGAGCACGCGCGGCCCTCGGTGCGGCCGGTCAAGGGCGAGGTCCTCGAGCTGCGCGGTCGCGACGGCGCCGGGGCGCCGTGCCGGCGGATCGTCTGCTCGGAGCGCATTTACCTGGTGCCGCGGCCCGATGGCCGCCTGATCGTCGGCGCCACCGTCGAAGAGCGCGGCTTCGACACCGAGGTCAGCGCCGGCGGCGTGCTGGAGCTGCTGCGCGAGGCCTACCGCCTGCTGCCCGACGTCGCCGAGATGGAGCTGGTCGACGCGATCGCCGGCCTTCGCCCGGGCACTCCCGACAACCTGCCCCTGATCGGCCCCGGCGCCATCGACGGTCTCGTCCTCGCCACCGGCCACTTTCGCAACGGCATCCTCCTGGCGCCCCTGACCGCCGACCGGATCGCCGCCCAACTGACCGCGGTGGTGGCGCGATGAGGATCGAGCTCAACGGCGAGGTGCGGGAGCTGGCTGAGGGTGCGTCTCTGGCCGAAGCGGCGCGCGAGGCCGGCGCCAGCGCGGACGCCCGCGGCGTCGCCGTCGCCCTCGACGGCGAGGTCGTGCCGCGCGGCGAGTGGGGGACGACGCCGCTGCACGAGGGACAGGCGGTCGAGGTGCTGGCCGCGATCCAGGGCGGCGCCCCTGCGGCGGACGAGACCTGGGAGCTGGGCGGCCGCCAGTGGTCTTCGCGGCTGATCGCCGGCACCGGCGGCTTCCGCTCGCTGGAGCAGATGGAAGCCGCGCTGAGCGCGGCCGGGACCGAGATCGTCACCGTCGCCCTGCGGCGGATCGACCCCGCCGCCGAGGGCTCGGTGCTCGACGTGATCGACAGCCTCGGCCTCTTCGTCCTCCCCAACACCGCCGGCTGTTACACCGCCCGCGACGCGGTCCGCACCGCCAAGCTCGCCCGCGAGGCCTTCCAGACCGAGTGGATCAAGCTCGAGGTGATCGGCGACGACCGCACCCTCTACCCGGACGCGGTCGAGCTGATCGACGCCGCCGAACAGCTAGTCGCCGACGGCTTCACCGTCCTCCCCTACACCAACGACGACCCGATCCTCGCCCGCCGCCTCGAGCAGGCCGGCTGCGCGGCGGTGATGCCGCTCGGCTCGCCGATCGGCTCCGGCGCCGGCATCCGCAACCCGTACAACATCGCGATCATCACCGAGCGGGCAGAGGTGCCGGTCATCCTCGACGCCGGGATCGGCACCGCCTCCGACGCCGCCTTGGCGCTGGAGCTGGGCTGCGACGCGGTCCTCGCCGCCAGCGCCATCTTCGGCGCCGAGGACCCGGCGGCGATGGCCCGCGCCCTCCGCGGCGCGGTCGCGGCCGGCCACGCGGCCCGCCTCGCCGGCCGGATCCCGAAACGCACCCACGCCGAGGCTTCAACCGCCTACCAGGGAATGCCGGAACTCTCCTGAGCGGCGGCCACGGCGCCGGGCGACGGGCGTGGCACGCCACTCAGCCTCCCTCTACCATGGGCGACTCGCCCCTGTAGCTCAGTCGGTTAGAGCGGCGGCCTTTTAAGCCGCGCGTCGCGGGTTCGAATCCCGCCGGGGGCACTGGCGGTGGCACCGGAAGCCGCGCTCATTGTCACAGCCATGAAAGCGCTGACGATCACTTCGATCCGCCTCTCGCGTAGACAATCGATCGTCCTCACCGGAGTCGCGACCGTCGGCTTCTGGATCGCGCTGGGAATCATCGAGGGCAGCCTCCCGGAGGGGACGCCGGGGATCGTCGAATTCGAGTTCGTGCGCAACGCTGAGCGCGCTGCCCGCTTCCTTGCCGAATGGGGACCCGATGGCCGCGACACGGTGCGCCTCTCGCTGATCGTCGACTACGGTTTCATGGTCAGCTACGGCGCCTTCGTCACTCTCGCCGGACTCGCCACCCGCGACTTCGGCCGCCGGCAGGGCTATCGGGCGCTTGCCTCGGCCGGGCGCGTGGTCCCCTGGTTCGCTGCTGCGGCGGCCGTGTTCGACGCCGGCGAGAACGCCTTCCTGCTGCTGACCGTGGGCGGCGATGGAGGTTCGGCGGCGCCGGTTCTGGCGACGGCCTGTGCAAGCGTCAAGTGGATCCTGATCGTCGTCGCGGTGGGATACCTGCTCTGGGGTTTGGGCACTCGACTTCTGAGTGCCCGGCGAGGCTAGCCGGTCGCTCAAAGGGGATCGCTGCGCTTGATCTCTTCTTGGACCAGCGCCGCGGTTCGCTTGGAGAGCTCGATGGCCCGGTTCTGGCCGGCCGTCGGCAGCGCCACCAGGAAGACGAAGCTCGGCATCAGCCTCGGCAACTGGTCTTCGTTGCCGTTCATCAGTTCCCCTCGCACGACCATCTCGACCCCGTCGAGGGCGGCCAGAACCGCCCGTATATTCGAACGGTCCGATCGGCCGGCGACCGCCGCCGCGATCTTCGCCAGGCCTTCCCTGATCCCCGTCACCAGCGATTCCTCCTTGGGGCTGAGGATCTGGGCCATCACTCCTTCCTCGGCCAACGTTGAGCGGGCCCCAGGTGCTTTCCCGGTCTCGCTGTAAGCCAGCTCGGCGCAGAGCCGATCTGCGACCTCGAGCAGAACCTCGCCGTAGCTCCCCTCCTGCACGGTCGGGAAAGCTACTACTACCTCAAGAAAAGATAACTACCTATTTACCGAGAAGAAGCGATCGAGTAGGTTCATGTTCTTAGGATCACAGACCCCGTGGACCCCGCTCTGCAAGCCGAAAAAAGCCCGCCAAGAGCCTCTTTTGCCAGTCGACCCTCTTTAACTCCAGGGCAGCCCGCGGTATTCTCGTGTTCATGCGCGCGCTCCCGGGACGGCAGTCACGTTCCAGCTCGGACGCCCCTCCGGCGTCTGTCACCCGTACGAGCGCGCATGCCGATCAGCGCCGTCGCATACTTCGCGCCGTCGGCGAGCTCGTCGGCGAGCGCGGCTACGGCGATGTCACGGTGGAACTGATCGTCAAGCGCGCCCGGGTCAGCTTCAAGACCTTCTACAAGCACTTCCCCGATCGGGAAGCCTGCCTGCTGGCGTTGTGCGAGATCGCTTTCGACTCGAGCGAGCGCAAGATCCGCGAACGGCTGGACGCCGAGCCGGGCCCGTGGCCCGAGCAGGTGGCCCTCGCCCTACGCACGCTGATCGAGCTGATCGTCGTCGAGCCCGTCCTCGCCCGCGCCGTGATCGTCGAGTCGCCGACGGCCGGACCGGCGATCACCGCCCGCTACGAGCAGGCGACCAAGGCGCTGGTGCCGCTGCTTCGAGAAGGACGCGCGTTCAACCCGCGTGGGGCGGAGCTGCCCGAGACGCTCGAGGACACGCTCGCCGGAGCCATCTTCTGGTCTGCCTACCAGCGCCTGATGGTCGGGGAGGCCGAGCAGCTGCCCGCCTCGGTGCCGGTCCTGGTCGAGCTCGTTCTGCGCAGCTATATCGGTCCCGCCGAGGCGAGTCGCATCGCCCGGGCCGAGGCGCCCGATCTCCAGCCCGCGCTTGCCTGAGGCAGAGCTGGGCCCGCTGCCCGGCGGCCACCACGGCCTCAGCCGGGAGCAGATCGCGGACTCGCAGCGCGAGCGCCTTCTGGCCGCTATCGCCCAGGAAGTCGCGGCGCGGGGCTACCGGACGACGACCATCTCCGAGATCGTCAAGGTCGCCTCGGTCTCGACCCGCGACTTCTACGAGCTGTTCGACGGCAAGGAGGAGTGTTTCCTGGCCGCCTTCGACGCGGTTCGCGCCCACCTCGAAGAGCTGGTCTCCGCGGCCGCCGCCGGCGAGGAGGACTGGCCGCATCGGGTGATCGCCGCCCTCCGCGCCGCCCTCGGCTTCTTCGCCGCTGAACCGGACCTCGCCCGCCTCAGCCTGCTCGAGTCGGTCAGCTCGACCCCGGCGATCGCGATTCGCTTCCGCGAGGCCGTGCTCGCTGCCGTCCCGGCGCTGGCCGAGGGCCGCGAAGAGCTCGCCGACCCCGACCTGCTGCTGCCCGACACCGAGGACGCGATCCTCGGCGGCATCGTCTCGCTGGCTACCCGCTCGATCGTCGCCGGCGAGACCGAGGAGCTGTTCGGACTGCTCCCCGACTTGGTCGATTTCGCCCTCAGCCCGTATCTCGGGGCGGAGCGAGCGGCCGAATTGGCCGGGGCGGTCGAGGCCGGCGATTCTCCTTCTCAGTAGCTCTGCGTCTCGCTGACCGAGATCCGATTTAGCGCGTTTCGCGCTTCCAAGCGGTGGTCGTGGGGGGCCGCCCACGACAGC
>DATKIA010000010.1:0-85174 GCA_035509895.1 Solirubrobacterales bacterium | reverse complement strand
CTCGAGGAACTTCGCCATCCGTTCCTCGTCGCGGCGGATGCCGCGGGCCAGTTTCGCCGTTTCCTTGTCGCCGACTTTCTCGGCGAAGGTCTCGAGCGCCAGGTAGGTCGAGATCTCCTCGTGCTCGTTGAAGTACTCGGTCTTGGCGTTCTTCAGCATCTTCTCCTGCTCGCCGCTGCCGCGCAGCGCGTGCACCGGCCCCTTCGCCGCGGCGGTCACCTTCGCGACCACGGTCTGGACCGCGTGGCCGCCGCCGCCGAGTTTCTTGATCCGCCGCTCGAGCGCTTTGGCGTGGGCTTTGGTCTCTTTCAAATGCTGTTTGAGCCGCTTCCTGTAGGCGTCCTTGGTCGTCATCTCGATGTGGGCCTGCAGCGCGGTCTCCAACTCCCGCTCCTTGCCGTAGGCCTCGTTCATGTACTGGACGAGCTTGGCGTCGCGCTCGTTCGGATCACTCATGGCTGTGTTTCCTTTGATTGGGGTCCGAGGCGGCTACCCCTGCGCTGAAACGCCGAAACGGCGGGCTCAGCCGACGAGGCAGTGGGCGGAGCCGCCTTCACTCTCGCCCTTGGCGGGGAAGGCGTGGGCGAGCGCCTGCGCGATCAGCTGGGCGCGGGCGGCGTAGCCGGGCGAGGTGAAGTGGATCCCGTCTTCGATGAACCATTCGTCTTTGACGTCCTTGGCCCAGTCGTAGATCCGCATGTTCGGGTAGAGGGAGCAGGCTTTGACCAGTTCTTCATCCCACCGTTTCATGCCTTCCTCGGAATAAAATTCGGTCGCGCTGGGCAGGGTGCGGACGTTGACCCAGAGCACCGGTTCGTCGCCGATGATCGCCATCATCTTGTCGATCCGTTCGCGCTCGGTGACGTTCGAACCGGCGGCGACGTTGGCCGACTCGTTGGTCCCCAGCGCCAGCACCCAGCAGCCTTTGAAGCCTTCGGTCTTCTCCGCCTCGGCGACTTCCTGGGCGTTCGGTTCACCTTCGAACTGCTCTTCGATCGAGCGCGCCCCGGAGACCTGCATGTGGACTTCTTTGACGCCGACTTCTTCGTAGCGGTGCGGGATCCGCTGGGATTCGATCGGCAGGTATTCGGCCGAGTCGAGCCCCTCGGAGGTCGAGTCGCCGATGTGGACGACCGCTTTGCAGGACGATTGCGTCGATTCGGCCTGCTGTTTCGGCGTCAGCGGCGGCGGCTCCGTCGTCCCCGCCGCCCGTGCTTGCTCGACCCGGGTCTGTTCGCCTTCGGCGCTGGCGGCGTTGAGGCCGGCCATCCCGGCGACGGCGATCACCAGCACGATCCCGGTGCCGACGATGACGCCGCGCATCGCCGGCGCGAAGGTTTCCCATTTCCAGCCGACCGCGCGGCGGCGGGCGAAGAAGTGCCCGATCGCGCCATGGCGGATCGGCTCCTCGATGAATTTCCAGGAGAGCGCCGCGATGCCGAAGGTCGCCGCGACCTGAATCACGTCGCGGACGAGGCTGGCGCCGTGTGGGCCCTGGGGCGAGGTGAGGACGATGATCGGCGACTGCCAGAGGTAGATCCCGTAAGAGCGGACGCCAACCCAGCGCAGCGGCGCGACCCCCAGCACCGCCCCGAGCCGGCAGGCCGGGTGCGCGAGCGGCATCAGGATCATCACCGTCGCCAGCGAGAGCAGGACGAAGCCGCCCTGGTAGAGGAAGGCGGAGGTTTCGCCGACCTGCCAGATCATGATCGCGACGATCACCAGGCCGAGCACGCCGACGCCGTCGAGGATGTTGCGCGCCTGCAGCGTGATCCGTTTGCTGAGCCGGCGGCTGGGCCAGACCATCGCCAGGGCGGCGCCGAAGAGGAGGCCGCCGGCGCGGGTGTCGGTGCCGTAGTAGATCCGCGAGGGGTCGATGCTCGGGTGGTAGAGGACCGCCATCAGGATCGAGGAGGCGACCGCCAGCCCCAGCGTCACCATCGCCAGCCGCGGCCGCACCCCGGAGGCCAGCGGCCGCTCACGGACGAGCTTGGTCCCGATCAGCAGCAGGAACGGCCAGAGGATGTAGAACTGCTCCTCGACCGAGAGCGACCAGAGGTGGATCAACGGGCTTTCGTCGGCGAAGCGGGCGAAGTAGGAGGAGTTGTTGGCGATCTGCTCCCAGTTGTTGAAGTAGAAGATCCCCGAGAAGACCCCCTCCCGGAACTGGTCCGGCTGAGCGGGGCCGAAGATCGTCACCCAGGCGACGACGATCGCCAGCATCACGAACAGCGCCGGCAGCAGGCGGCGGGCACGGGCGAGCCAGAAGGAGCCGAGCTTGATCCGGCCGCGGGCAGAGAGCTGCGCCAGCAGCAGATCGGTGATCAGGTAGCCACTGAGGGTGAAGAAGATCCCGACGCCCAGCTGTCCGCCAGGGACCGCATCGCGATCGAGGTGGAAGGCGATCACGGACAGAACCGCGATCGCTCGCAGGCCGTCGAGCCCGGGCATGTAGCGCTGGTTGCGCTTTACTGGTTCGGGCATCGGCCCGTGGCATGTTAAGGATTAGGGATGAGCGATTTCCCGCTGCCAACCCGCCAATTGGGCGATTCCGACATCGAAGTTTCCGCAGTTGGGCTCGGGTGCAACAACTTCGGCCGCCGGCTCGACCTCGAGCGCACGGCGGCGGTGTTGGAGGCGGCGCTGGCCAACGGCATCGCCTTCTTCGACACCGCCCACGTCTACGGCAGCGTCCCCGGCGAGAGCGAGAGCCTGATCGGCGAGGCGCTGCGCGGGCGCCGCGACGAGTACGTGCTGGCGACCAAGTTCGGCTGGGAGAAGAGCGGCGCCGAGGGCGAGCCGGCCGCGGCTCTCGGCTCCCGCGAGTACATCCGCTGGGCGGTCGAGGGCTCGCTGCGTCGCCTGCAGGTCGACCGCATCGACCTCTACCAGTACCACCGACCCGACGGGGTGACGCCGATCGCCGAGACGCTGGAAGCGCTCGACGAGCTGGTCCGGGAAGGGGTTGTGCGCGGGATCGGGTGCTCGAACTTCAGCGCCGCCGAACTCGAAGAGGCAGACCGGGTCGCGCGCGAGCGCGGGCTCACCCGCTTCATCACCCTGCAGAACCACTACAGCCTGCTCGAACGCGGGATCGAGGCCGAGGTGGCGCCGGCCTGCGAGCGGCTCGGGGTCTCGATCCTGCCCTTCTTCCCACTCGAAAGCGGTCTGCTCAGCGGCAAGTACCGGCGCGGCGAGCCGGCGCCGGCGGGGACGCGGCTGGCCGGGCGGGGCGGCGGTGAGCCCGCGAGCGCCGCGCAGTTCAAGGTGATCGAGGGGCTGGAGGAGTTCGCCGCCGCGCGCGGGATCGAGCTGATCGACGTCGCGATCGCCGGCCTGGCAGCACAGCCGGCGGTCGCCTCGGTGATCGCCGGCGCGACCAGGCCCGAGCAGATCGCCGCCAACGCGGCGACGGTCGCGAACTGGCAGCCGAGCGCCGAGGACCTGGCCGAGCTCGACCGGATCGCGCCGACCCCGCGCGGCTGACGGAGGCTCAACCACCCGATCGTCGGCAAGGTTCGGGTGGGCGCCGCGGGCGCTGGTAGGTTTCCGGATCGTGAACCTCGCCCAAAGAGGAGGAGTCGCCTTCGCTGCCCTCGCAGCCGCTACCGCGCTGCTGCTGACGGCCGGGATCGGCAGCGCCAGCGCCGCCGAAGCGACCACCTGCCCGACCTTCCGCGTCCTCCACAACGACCGGATCGGAGCCGCCAACCTGCCGGCGGGGACCTACGAAGTCACCCCGGCGAGCGGCTCGGGCCTCACCTGCCCGCAGGCCTCGGCGCTCTTCACCCGCTTCCTCGAGGACTACGACGGAGTCCTGCCCGGCGGCTGGCGCGTGAACCCGCAGGGGACCGGCAAAGCCACCTTCACTCGCAGCGGCGGCCCCGGCTTCTCGGTCGCCCGCACCCGTGGCGAAGAAGAAGAAAACAACCCGGAACTCGGCCGCCTTTGCCCCGGCAGCTACACCGTCAACCACACCAGCATCGTCGGGCCGCTGCGCTTCACCCAGGGCAAATTCCTGATCTACATCCCGGCCCGGTCGCTGATCAGCTGCCGCCGCGCCTCGGTTCTCTTCACCAGGTTCCTCGGGCAGCCGGGTGGCCGCCTGCCCTTCCCCTGGCGCCTGGTCAACCAGACCGCCACCTTCTACAAGCCCGCCCACCCGCTGCGCTCGGCCTTCCGGATCGAGCCGCTCAGCGGCACTTAGGCCCCCCAAGCGAGCATCAAGTCCATTTCGACCCCTAACCTGGGTCGGTGGCAGCAGGCAGCATCACCCTCAATCGCACCCAGCGCAGCGGGACGCCGACGCGGGTCCAGGTCTACGTCGCGCTCCGTGACGCGATCGTCCGCGGTCAACTCGAGCCCGGCCAACGCCTCTCCGAGAACACCCTGGCCAGCGAAATGGGGGTCAGCCGGACGCCGATCCGCGAGGGCCTGAGCCTGCTGCGTGAGGACCGGCTGGTGGAAACGGTGCCGCAGCTCGGCAGCTTCGTCGCCCGCGTCGACCCGGCGGCGATCGCCGACGCCCAGTTCATCCGCGAGTCGCTGGAGTGCGCGGCGATCCGGCTCAGCGCCAAGGTCGCCGGGGAGGCCGACATCGCCGAGCTCGAGGAAAACCTGCAGAACCAGGACCGGGCGATCGAGCAGGGCGACCTCGACGCCTTCTACCTGCTCGACGACTCCTTCCACCACGCACTCTGCGACCTCAGCGGCCACCGCTCGGTCTGGACCGTGAGCGAGCGGGCGAAGGCCCATCTGAACCGGATCCGGCGGCTCAGCCTGGGGATGCCGAACTACCTTGAGGAGATGCTCTCCGAGCACCGGCAGGTACTCGACGCGGTCGCCTCACACGACCCCAGCCAGGCGGAGATGCATCTGCGCGCGCACCTGCGGACGGTGCTGCGCGAGGTCCCGCGGATGCGGGAAGAACATCCGGACTACTTCGAGCGGCCCGAGGAACCCTGAGGCACCCGGCCGCCCGGGACGGCGCGCTGCCTGATTAGGCAGCGGCCGCCACGGTCTCGACCTGCTCCTGGGCGACGCTGCCCTGGGCGACGCCGGCCAGCGGATCACGACCGTACATCGCGTTGCGAATCGCGGTGACTGCGTTCTCCTGGCTGACACCCTCGACGCTGGCGACGGCCTTGCCGTCCTTCAGCGTGGTGATCTTCCAAGTTGAGCTCTTCATCGTTTCCATCCAGTCGTTTGAGTTGGCGCTTCCCGGATCCCTGCTTGTATACAAGTATGCACACGAACGGCCGTTCGCTTTCGTGATCGGCCTCACACTTGGGCACTCGTGTGACGAAGTTCACGCCTTCCCCCCAAATGGCGGGTAACAGGTGCGCAGAACCCCGTCAGGTGCAGGGATTTAGGAGTCGGCGGGGTCCGACTCGGGGAGGAATGCGCCCCCGCTGCTGATCACGTCACGGCCGAGGAACGAGCTCTCGCGACCGAGCAGCTGCTCGAGCTCGCCGCGGTCGAGGAAGATGCCGTGGCACTTCGTGCACTGCTCGATCGTGACGCCGTTGCGGCGATGGGTCCGCATCGGGGCCTCGCACTTGGGACAGTTCATCGCCCTACGAGGTTAGCCAGCCTCGACCAGCGGCCCGTAAGCATCGGGGCGCCGCGTGGTCAGGAAGGGGAACAGCTCCAGCCAGTCGCGGCGCTGGTCGAGGTCGAGGTCGGCGACGAGGACGGCGGGCTCATCGCGGGGCGCCTGGACCAGGACCCGCCCGTAGGGGTCGGAGATGAAGGAGGAGCCGTAGAAACGCAGGGGCGGCTCCTCCCCGGTGCGGTTGACGGCGACCATGAAGACGCCGTTGGCGATCCCGTTGGCGACGATCACCCGCTCCCAGAGCGGCTCGGTGTCGAACTCCGGGTGGTCGGGCTCGGAGCCGATCGCGGTCGGGTAGACCAGCACCTCCGCCCCCTCGAGGCTGTAGGCGCGGGCGAGCTCTGGGAACCACTGGTCCCAACAGGTCGGCAGGCCAAGCTTCGCCTCACCGACGGCAATCACCGGAAAGGCGTCGGCATCCGGGCCGGGCCGGAAGTAGCGGTCCTCGTAGTAGCCGGCGGTGATCGGGATGTGGAGCTTGCGGGTACGGGCGACGAGCTCGCCGTCGGGGGCGACCAGGATCGCGGTGTTGAAGCCGAGGCCGTCGTCGCCATCGGCACGCTCGTAGAGCGAGGCGTGGACGTGGATGCCGTTGGCGGCAGCCACCTCGGCGGCGAAACGGTGCGTCGGGCCGCCGGGCAGCTCCTCGGGCTGGGCGCCGACCGCACTCGGGCCGGCCGGGTCGACGGCGAAATAACGGCTCAGGGTCAGCTCCTGGAGGCAGACCAGCCGGGCCCCCGCCTCCGCCGCCAGCCGCACGCCGGTCGCCAGCGCCGCCCGGTGCTGATCGGGATCGGGGTGCCAGCGCTCCTGCACGGCGCCGATCCGAAACGGCGGGCGCTCGGGCGGCCGCGTCCGCGCCGGCGAGTCCGGAATCCCCGGTGCGACTATGACCTGGGGCCGAGGCATCCCTCCGAGGGTAGCCTGGACCGGTGAGCGCGACGCTCGAATCCACGCCCGCGGCAGACGGCTACCGGATGCCGGGCGAGTTTGAGCTGCACTCGGGTTGCTGGATGGCGTGGCCGGAGCGGACCGACAACTGGCGCGATGGAGCGGCGCCGGCGCAGGCGGCATTCGCCCAGGTGGCGAGCGCGATCGCCGCCTCGGAGCCGGTGACGATGGCGGTCTCCGACGCCCAGTTCGAGCGCGCCCGCGAACTGCTGCCGGCCGCCGTCCGCGTCGTCGAGGTCTCGACCGACGACGCCTGGATGCGCGACGTCGGTCCCAGCTTCGTCGTCGACCCGAACGGCGGCCGGCGCGGGGTCGACTGGCACTTCAACGCCTGGGGCGGGCACGACGGCGGGCTCTACTCCCCCTGGGACCGCGACGACCGGGTCGCCGCCAAGGTGCTCGAGGTCGAAGGCGCCGACCGCTACCGGGCGCCGTTCGTGCTCGAGGGCGGCGGGATCCACGTCGACGGCGAGGGCACGGTCCTGACCACCGAGCAGTGCCTGCTCAACCCGAACCGCAACCCGGATCTCTCGCGAGCCAAGACCGAGCTCAGCCTGCGCGAATACCTCGGGGCGGAGAAGGTCGTCTGGCTCGGCCGTGGCGTCCTCGAGGACGAGACCGACGGGCACGTCGACAACCTCGCCTGCTTCGCCCGGCCGGGACTCGTGCTGCTGACCTGGAGCGACGACGAGTCCGACCCCCAGCACGAGATCTCACGCGAAGCCCGCGAGCGATTGGAGCACGAAACCGACTCCCGCGGCCGGCCGCTGGAGGTCGTCACCCTGCCCTCCCCCGGTCCGCTGACGGCCACCGCCGCCGAGGCCGCCGGCGTCGAGCACGTCGCCGGCACGAAGCCGCGCAGCGCCGGCGACCGCCTTGCCGCCTCCTACGTCAACTTCTACCTCGGCAACTCGCGCGTCGTCTACCCGCTGCTCGACGAGCGCCACGACGCCGAGGCGGCGGCGATCCTCGGCCGCTGCTTCCCCGCCCGCGAGATCGTCGGCGTCCCCGCCCGCGAGATCCTGCTCGGCGGCGGCAACATCCACTGCATCACCCAGCAGGTGCCGGCGCTCGCTCGCTGAATCGACCACGCCCTGACGTGGTCGATCGATCAAACGGTTGAGCCGCTCGGTTCTTCGCCGACGCCCCGCTCCAGCTTCTGGATCAGCTCGCCGTCGTCGTCGAAGCAGATCCGCGCCACCCGGCCGGCCTGGTCGGAGATCGCCCAGTAGCTGCAGGTGACGTCCTCTTCGTGGGGCGGGAAGAGGGCGACGAAGCGTTCGCTCGTTTCCGCCTCGGCGAGACCGGTCTGGCCGAGGCGGTCGAGGAACTCGCCCTCGTCGAGGCCGTCCTCGAGGTCCTCGTACTGGGCCGAGGTCATCGCGTAGCCGGGCGAAACGAGGCGGATCGTCTCCTCTTCTTCGTCGACGGGGGCGAGAACCGCGCCGAGGACGATCAGCCCCACCGCGACGACCGCCGTGCTCCAAGCGATGATCGCCCGGCGCCGCTGCTGGCGCCGGTGGCGTCCGGGATCCGGCGCGGGCGGCGCCAGCGTCCACTCGGAAGGCACATGGTCGGGCCACTCAGTCACTGTGATCAGGATCTCAGTTCGGGCCTCCTCGGCGGGCCATAGGATCCGCGCATGCGGCGTCTCGTCCCCTTTGCACTTGCCCTCGCGGTCGGCCTCGTCGCCGCCCCCGCGGCCGGCGCCCGCGACGCCGACTGGAAGCTCACTCTCACCGTCGACTATTCGAGCACCGGCACCGCGACCGACTCGCACTGCTTCCCCGACCCGGCCCAGATCGCGCCCAGCCCGCTGAGCGCCAGCGCCACCCGCGAGGTCACGATCCGCACCATACGGCCGCTCTTCGTCGAGATGTACGAAGCGCCGAACGGGGTGCCGGCGACGATCACCAGTTCCTTTGACCCGGCGGCGCGGATGAAGCTGGCGGAAACGCGCGACAGCGGTCTCGACACCTCGGGCAGCCCGTTGGGCTGCCACGGCGGCGGCACCGCGCCGACGACCGACTGCGGGACCAAGTCGCGCACGACCGGCGTCTACATCAACCCGCTCGGCAACATCCACCACTGGCGCGGGTTCACGCTGGAGCTCGAATCGGAAGCGCCGCCCTTCTCCCGCTGTGGCCTCGCCGGTGCCCAACAGGAGCTGCCCGACCCGCTCCAAATCGACGTCAAGGCCACCCCCGGCCAGCTGACCGGGACGGCGCCGAAGCTCGTCTTCCGCGACTCGGTGACTCCGCGGGCCAGCGACCGCCACGAAACCACCATCTCCAGCGCGACCGGCAAGCTCACCTACACGGTCAAGCTAGTCCGCGACCGCTGAGCCGACCGGGCGATGATCGACTTCACGATCGAGACCGAGATCGAGCGACCGGTGGCCGAGGTCTTCGCCTACGTCACCGATCCCGACAAGCTGGCCGACTGGCAGACCAACACCGTCTCCGCCGAGATCGAGGGCGGGAGCCCGCTGGGCCTGGGGACGCGGCTGCGCGAGGTCCATCGCGGGCCCGGCGGCAAGGAGCTGGCCTCGCTGGTCGAGGTCAGCGAGTACGAGCCGGAGCGGCGCTTCTCGCTCGACGTGATCGAGGGAGCGCTGCCGGTCGATGCGCGGATCGGGTTCGAGCCGACCGCCGCCGGGACCCGGATCGCCTTCAACGTCAAGGGACAGCCCCGCGGGCCGATGCGGTTCCTGGCACCGCTGCTCAAAGTCGCACTCAAGCGCCAGTTCAGCGAGCACCTGGCGAACCTGAAGCGGGTGCTGGAGGACGGCGGCGCCTAGCTCTCCGCAGCGGTGAGGAGTCGATCCGAGGCCGCCACGCTACCCTCGCGGCGTGAGCGAGGGTCGAGTCGAGCTGGAGCCGATCGGGCGGGTCTCCTCGCCGCTGACCGACCTCGCAGCGGCGCCGAAGCAGGGGGACGAGGGTGCGCCGGAGGCCTGGATCGTCCTCTCCCCCGCCGTCGCCGCCGGTCTCGAGGGGATCGAGGTAGGTGCGGCGCTGGTCGTCCTCACCTGGCTCGATCGCGGCGACCGCGACGTGCTCCGGGTCCATCCACGAGGCGACCGCTCGCGGCCGCCGCAGGGGGTCTTCGCGACCCGCTCGCCGGATCGCCCAAACCCGATCGGGCTGCACCGGGTCGAGGTGCTGGAGGTCACGGGCGAGCGCCTGCGGGTCGGCGGCCTGGAGGCGATCGACGGCACCCCGGTCCTCGACCTGAAGCCGGTGCTGAGCGCCGACGTCGGCGAGCGCTGAAGGCGATGAACCCGCTCAAGCGCCTGTTCTTCGGATCCGGCCACCTGCCGAAGATGGTCCGCGACCAAATCGAGGGCGAGGACGTGCTGCTGCTAGCCGAGGGCCTGAGCGGGACGATCACCTTCCGCAAGTACAAGGCGCCGGGCAAGCGCTCGCGGCTGAAAAAGGTCGGGGTCGCCGGCGCCGTCTGCGTCACCGACAAGCGGCTGCTGGTCTGGGGCGCACGCGGCAAGCTCGTCGACGTGCCCCGCGACGACGAGCGCTTCGGGGCGATCGAGGTCGGCGCCGAAGGGCCCGACAAGGTGATGTTCGCCTGGGAGGCCTCGCTTTTCCACGACAACCGCTCCGGCCGGGTCGAGGTCCGCCTCCACCCGGTCCAGGCGGACCAGGTCGTGGCGCTGCTCGGGCGCTAAGCGCCCGCCGTCATTCTCAGCGGAAGGCGTTGAGGCCGGTGACGGCGCCGCCGATGACCAGTGCGTGGACGTCGGCGGTGCCCTCATAGGTGACGACCGACTCGAGGTTGTTCATGTGGCGAATCACCGGATACTCGAGGGTGACGCCGTTGGCGCCGAGCACCTGGCGGGCGGATCTGGCGACCTCGAGCGCGCCGTTGACGTTGCCGAGCTTGCCCATCGAGACGTGCTCCGGCAGGAGCGACCCCTCGTCCTTCATCCGCCCCAGGTGCAGCGCCACCAAGGTCGCCCGGTTCACCTCCAGCGCCATGAAAGCCAGCTTCTGCTGCTGGATCTGGAAGGAGCCGATCGGTTTGTCGAACTGTTCGCGCTCCTTGCTGTAGTCGAGCGCCGCTTCGTAGCAAGCGCGGGCGGCGCCGGCTGCCCCCCAGACGATCCCGTAGCGGGCCTCGTTGAGGCAGGAGAGCGGCCCTTTCAGCGAGCTGACCCCGGGCAGGACGGCGTCGGCCGGCAGGCGGACGTCGTCGAGCAAGAGCTCGGAGGTGACCGAGGCCCGCAGGGAGAGCTTCTTGTGGATGTCCTGGGTGGTGAAGCCCTTCGTCCCTTTCGGGACGAGGAAGCCGCGCACGCCCTCGTCGGTCTGCGCCCAGACGACGGCGACCTCGGCGAGCGAGCCGTTGGTGATCCACATCTTCTGGCCGTGCAGGATCCAGTCGTCGCCGTCGCGGTGGGCGCGGGTCCGCATCGAGCCGGGATCGGAGCCGGCGTCGGGCTCGGTCAGCCCGAAGCAGCCGAGCGCCTCCCCCGCAGCCATTCGAGGCAGCCAGGCTTGTTTCTGCTCCTCCGAGCCCCAGCGCCAGATCGCGAACATAGCCAGCGAGCCCTGCACGGAGACCAGGCTGCGCACGCCCGAGTCGCCGGCCTCGAGCTCCATGCAGGCGAGGCCGTAGGCGGTGGCCGAGGCGCCGGCGCAGCCGTAGCCCTCGAGGTGCATGCCGAGCACGTTCAGCTTGCCGAGCTCGAGCGCCAGCTCGCGCGGGACGCTCGCCTGCTCGAACCAGTCGCCGACGTTGGGGACGACCTCGTTCTGGACGAAGGCGCGGACCGTGTCGCGGATGTCGCGCTCCTCGTCGGAGAGGAGGCGGTCGATCGCGAGGTAGTCGGTCGGGTTTAGATTGGCGGGCATCGAGAACCATCGAATCAGTTTTAGGGAGACGGCGTGGACATAGTCCTGGCTCTCGCCGCGGCGCTCTTCTTCGCCTTCGGCACCGTCCTGCAGCAGAAGGCGGGGCTGGAAAAGCCGAGCGAGGGCTCGAGCGCCGGCCTCTTGGTGCAGATGGCGCGCCGGCCCGTTTGGCTAGCCGGAATCGCTGCCGACGCGCTCGGCTTCGTTTGCCAGGCGGTGGCGCTGGCGATCGGGCGGCTGGCGGTGGTGCAGCCGCTGCTGGTCGCGACCGTGGTCTTCGCCCTGCCGCTCGGTGCCCGCTTCACCGGCCAAAAGGTGAAGCGAATCGACGTCGGCGCGGCGCTGCTCGTCGTCGTCGCCCTGATCGGGTTCCTCACGATCGCCGACCCCTCTGGTGGTCGCGACGACGCCCCGCTCGGCGAGTGGCTCCTCGCCGGCGGCGCCTGCCTCGCGGTCTGCGTGCCGTTGACGATCCTCGGCCGGTTCGGCTCGGCGCCGCGGCGGGCGGCGCTGCTCGGCACCGCGACCGGCGTCCTCTTCGCGCTCTCGGCGGCGCTGACCAAGGTCGTCGCCGACCAGTTCGGCGACGGCGTCTTCGAGATCTTCACCCACTGGCACCTCTACGCGCTGATCGCCGTCGGCTACGCCTCGATGACCTACAACCAGCTGGCGCTCAACACCGGGGCGCTGGCGCCGGCGGTCGCCACCTCGCTCGCCTTCGACCCGATCACCTCGGTCATCCTCGGCGTCACCCTGCTGCAGGAGTCGCTGCACACGACGGCGCCGCAGCTGGCCGGGACCGTGATCGCGCTCGCCGCGGCACTGGCCGGGATGGCGATCCTCGCCCGCTCGCAATCGGAGGCGCAATCCGTCCAAGAGCCGGTTTCCGCCCCGGCCACCACCTAGGATCCGGCCGCATATGAGTACGGACGAGGTCCAAAAACCACCCGATTTCCAGGAGGAAGTCCGCGCTCAGAGGCTCGAGAAGCTGCGGGCGCTGCGCGAGCGCGGGATCGACCCCTACCCGGTTCGCTTCGACCGCGACTCGACCGCGGCCGAGATCCGCGCCGAGTTCAGTGAGATCAGTGCCGGCACCGACACCGGCAAGGTCGTCCACATCGCCGGCCGGGTGCTGGCCGAGCGCCGCCACGGCAGCCTCGACTTCGCCGACCTCGAGGACGAGACCGGCCGGATCCAGCTGATGGCGACCCGCGACGCGGTCGGCGCCGACGAGCTGCACGAGTTCTCCGACCTCGACCTCGGCGACTGGATCGGGGTCGAGGGGACGGTGATCGCCTCCAACCACGGCGAGCTGACGGTGCGGGTGGCGAAGTTCCAGCTGCTCTCGAAGAGCCTGCGGGCGCTGCCCGACGTCCGTCACGGCGTCACCGACCCCGAGACGCGGTACCGCCAGCGCTACCTCGACCTCACCCTCGATGAGGACTCGCGGCGGATCTTCCGGATCCGCTCCCAGGTGATCGCGACCACGCGCCGGGTGCTGACCGAAAAAGGCTTCAGCGAGGTCGAGACGCCGGTCCTGCTCGGCCAGGCGGGCGGCGCCGCGGCGAAACCGTTCATCACCCACCACAACGCGCTCGACATCGACATGACGCTGCGGATCGCGCTCGAGCTGCCGCTGAAGCGGCTGATCGTCGGCGGCATGAACCGGGTCTTCGAGATCGGCCGCGTCTTCCGCAACGAGGGCCTTGACACCCGCCACAACCCGGAGTTCACGCTGCTCGAGGCCTACCAGGCGTTCGGCGACTACCACGACATGATGGACCTGACCGAGGCGATCATCGCCACTGCCTGCGAGGAGGCGATCGGGACCACGGTCGTCCAGATCGACGGCAACGACGTCGATCTGAAACCGCCCTGGCGGCGGGCGACGATGGCGGAGCTGATCAAGGAGAACGCCGGGGTCGAGATGCACCCCTCGATGCCGGTCGAGGAGGCGCGCAAGATCGCCGACGAACGTGGCGTCGAGTACCTCGACGTCTGGGGCTCGGGGAAAATCATGTCCGAGGTCTACGACGACAGTTCCGAGCACCTGCTGATCGAACCGACCTTCGTCATGGACCACCCGCGCGAAGTCTCGCCGCTGGCCCGCGCCCACCGCGACGACCCCGAACTGACCGAGCGCTTCGAGCTGGTCGTCGCCGGCCGCGAGCTCGCCAACGCCTACAGCGAGCTCAACGACCCGGTCGACCAGGCCGAACGGTTCCAGACCGAGGCCAACCTGCAGGCGGGCGGCGACGAAGAGGGCGAACCGGTCGACGACGACTACGTGAAAGCGCTCGAGTACGGGCTGCCGCCGACCGGCGGGCTCGGGATCGGGATGGACCGGCTGGTGATGCTGATCTCCGGCGCCGAGGCGATCCGAGACGTGATCCTCTTCCCCACCCTGCGCCCGGAGGGCCAGGGGGACGGCGACCGCTCCGTGGCCGTCGCCTCTTCCGGGGCGCCGTCGGCGGCCGACTTCGCCGCCGGTGCGGGCGAGGAGGCCGGGGCCGGCGACGAGGACGTCGCCGCCGCCGAACGCTCGGCGGTTGCCGCCGGGGCGGCGCTGCCGCCGCCGGCCGGGCGCGCCCGCAGCCTGCGGCCGCTGGCCTGGCTCAGCGTCATCGTCGCGATCTTCTCGCTGCTGCCGACGGCGACCTCGATCCGCTTCGACATCGGCCACTTCACCTTCATCCACGGCGGCGGCCGCTCGGCCGGGTTGATCGCCTCGGTCGCGATCGGGCTCGGGATCCTCGCCGTCGCCCGCGGCCTGCGCCGCGGCAAGCGCCGCGCCTGGGCGATCGCCGTGATCCTCTTCGCCGCCGCCGCGCTCGTCCACCTGATCCACGGCCCGGACCCGATCTCGGTCCTGCTCTCGGTCGGGATGCTCGGCGCCCTGATCTGGTTCCGCCAGGACTTCCGCGCCCACGGCGACCCCGGCTCGCTGGTCCAGGCCGCGGTCTTCGTCCCGCTCTACCTGCTCTTCGTCTTCGTCTTCAGCTCGCTGACGCTGTTCGCCGAGCGCGACCACATCCCGCAGCCGCTGACCTTCTGGGGCAATGTCGAAACCGCCTTCAAGGGGATGATCGGCCTCGACGGCCCCTACACCTACAACCGCGAGGTGTTCGGGGACTTCTTCGAAATCGCCCTGATCATGCTCGGCGTGATCGGGCTGCTGGCGTTCCTCTTCCTGGCGCTGCGGACCTTCGTCCAGGCCGAGCCGCCGAGCGCCGAGCGCCGCCGCCGGGCGGAGAACATCGTCCGCGAGTGGGGCGACGACACGCTCGACTACTTCGCCCTGCGCCGCGACAAGAACTACTTCTTCTCGCGCGACGGCCGCTCGCTGATCGCCTACCTCTACGTGCGGGGGACGGCGATGGTCGCCGCCGACCCGATCGGGCCGCGAGAGGACACGGCGCAGACGATCGACGAGTTCCTCGCCTTCTGCGCCGAGCGCGGCTGGCGCGTCGCCTTCTTCGCCGTCCGCGAGGCCGACGCCGAGCTCTACAAGGAGCGCAACATGCACCCGATCTACCTCGGCGACGAGGCGATCGTGCATCCCCACCGCTTCAGCCTCGACGGGGCCGAGATGAAGGTGGCGCGGACCGCGGTCAAGCACATCGCCAAACGCCACAGCTTCGAGCTGATCGCCGAGACCGAGGCGGGCGAGGCGCTGATCGCCGAGCTGAACGAGATCAGCGCCGAGTGGCGCGACGGCTCACCGGAGCGCGGCTTCACGATGGAGCTCGGCGAGGACGTCGAGGGGACGAACCCCGACTTCGTGATCGCGGTCGCGAAGGAGAAGGACGATGGCCGCGTCGCCGGCTTCCTCCGCTTCGTCCCCGTCTACGGCGACGAACCCGGCTACTCGCTCGACCTGATGCGGCGCCGGCCCGACTCCGCCAACGGCCTCACCGAGTTCCTGATCGCCGAGGCATCCCTGGCACTCGGCGCCCGCGGCTTCCAGCGCCTCTCGCTCAATTTCGCCGCCTGGGGCCGCCTGCTCGACAGCGCCGAGGACGCCGGCCTCAGCGGCAAATTGCAGCGCCTGATGGCCAAAGGCCTCAACCCCTTCTTCCAGATCCAGAGCCTGCGCGACTTCAACCAGAAGTTCGACCCCGAGTGGGTCCCCCGCTCCGTCGTCATCGACGACGTCTCCGACCTGCCGCGGGTGGCGATGCTCTACGCCAGCGTCGAGGGCTTCCTCGACGTGCCGGTCCTGAGCCGCATCCTCGAGCCTCCGATCCGCAAGGCCGAGGCGGCTGGCGTGGCAGACATTCCAGACGCATAACGTCTGGAATCTCAGCCACGCTTACTCGACCACGTAGCGCTCGGGCACGAACGTCTGCGAGTCGACCGGCGGCCGGATGTAGGCGCGCTCCTGGCGCGGAGGCAGCTCGATCTTGTCGTGGGGAACCGGCTCGTAGGGGATCTGTTCGAGCAGGTGGGAGATCAGGTTGAGGCGGGCGGTGCGCTTGTCGTCGGCCTCGACCACGTACCAGGGGGACTCCTTGGTGTCGGTGTAGGCGAACATCTCGTCCTTGGCCTCGGCGTAGTCGACCCAGCGGGCGCGGGCCTCGAGGTCCATCGACGACAGCTTCCACTGTTTGGTCGGGTCGTCGATCCGGGCCTGGAAGCGGCGCTCCTGCTCCTCGTCGGAGATCGAGAGCCAGTACTTGACCAGGATCAGGCCGGAGCGGATCAGCATCTCCTCGAAGCGGGGAGCCGAGCGCATGAACTCTTCGTACTCCTCATCGGTGCAGAAACCCATCACCCGCTCGACACCGGCGCGGTTGTACCAGGAGCGATCGAAGAGGCACATTTCACCGGCGGCGGGCAGCTGGGCGACGTAGCGCTGGAAGTACCACTCGGTTTTCTCGCGGTCGGTCGGGGTGCCGAGGGCGACGGTGCGGACGACGCGGGGGTTGGTCTTCTCGGTGATCCGCTTGATCGCGCCGCCCTTGCCGGCGGTGTCGCGCCCCTCGAACAGGACCGCCACCCGCAGGCCCTTGTGGGCAATCCATTCCTGCAGGTGGACGAGCTCGGTCTGCAGCCGCTCCAGCTCCTTCTCGTAGCCCTTCTTCGAGAGGACCTCAGGCCCGTCGCTCTTGGCGTTCATGGGGCGATCCTCGCAGGTCGACATAGGATCGGGTGATGGTCAGCGCTTCGTTCGTCTCCAACTTCTGGGTCAACCTCGAAGACCACCACGAGCAGGCGGTCTTCCTCGTCCTCGTCGGCCTGGTCGGCTCTTTCGCCTTCATCCGCATGAGCACGCGGATCATCCGCAGCGAAGCGATCTCCTGGTGGCCCGGCAACATCGAAAGCGAGGGCGGCGTCCACGTCCACCATCTCGTCTTCGGGATCGTGACGATGATGATCGCCGGCACGCTCGGCTTCATCGCCGACGGCCGCCATCCCTGGACCGAGATCTGCGCCCTCCTCTTCGGCATCGGCCTCGGGCTGACGATCGACGAGTTCGCGCTATGGGTCCACCTCGAGGACGTCTACTGGGAGCGCGAGGGCCGCAGCTCGGTCGACGCGACCGTGATCGCCGCCTCGCTGATGTTCCTGGTCGTGCTCGGCGTCACCCCGATCGCCTTCGACTCGAGCTCGCCCGCGCAGATCGTCAGCAGCATCGTCGCCATCCTGCTGCTGATCCTCGTCGTCGCCATCTCGCTCGCCAAGGGACGGATCCTGCACGGGATCCTCGGCATCTTCCTCAGTCCGCTGGCGCTGTACGCGACCTGCCGGATCGGCAAGCCGGACTCGATCTGGGGCAAGCGCCGCTACGGCGAGCGCAATCCCAAGAAGCAGGCGAAGGCCGAACAACGCTTCCGTCCCGACCGCCGCACCGAACGCTTCAAGGAACGCTTCCGCGACCTGATCGGCGGCAAGCCGACCGAGGCCTTCTCGGACGTAGGAGCGGAAGCGCTGGAAGCCGGCGAAGAAGCGATCGCCGCTGGCGAAAAAGCCCGCGACAAAGCGATCGCGCGGACCAAAGAACTAGGTCAGAACCCGTCGTCGCTCCTGACGCGCCATCAGGACGAGGAGGACGAGGACGAGGAGCGGGCGGACTAGCCTCCCTCGGCCTGGGCCCGGGCCAGCACCGCTTCCATCTTCGCGGCGGAGTGCTTGCGCGCGTAGAGGAAGTAGACGCTGAGGCCGAGCGCAGCCCAGACCCCGAGCCGGATCCAGGTGTCCCCCGGCAGGGTCGCCATCAGCGCCAGCGAGGCGACGATCGCGGTGCCGGCAACCAGCGGCAGCGCCGGCACCCGGAACGGGCGCGGCAGGTCGGGCCGGCGGCGGCGCAGCATGACGACGCCGCTGGAGACGATGATGAAGGCGAGCAGGGTGCCGATCGAGATCAGTTCGCCGAGGATCGAGAGCGGCACGAGGCCGGCGACGGCGCCGCCGACGATGCCGCAGAGGATGATCGAGAACTGCGGGGTCTTGGTCCGGCCGCTGACCTTGCCGAAGGCGGGCGGCAGCATCCCGTCCTCGGACATCCGCATGAAGATCCGGGTCTGCCCGTAGAGGGTGACGAGGACGGTCGAGGCGAGGCCGACGACGGCGGCGATGTCGGTCAGCTTCAAGAGCCAGTCGAGGTCGTTGCCACCGGCCTGGAGCGCGGCGGCGATCGGGTCGGCGACGCCGAGCTGGCGGTAGTTGAGCATGCCGGTGAGGACGAAGCCGACGGCGACGTAGATCACGGTCGCGATCAGGACGGTGCCGATCAGGCCAATTGGGACCGTGCGTTTCGGGTTGCGCGCCTCGGCCGCCGCGGTCGAGACCGCGTCGAAGCCGATGTAGGCGAAGAAGACGATGCCGGCGCCGCGCAGGATCCCGGTCCAGCCGAAGTCGCCGAAGCCGCCGGTCGAGGCGGGCAGGAACGGCTCCAGGTTGGAGGAGGTGATGTAGAAGACGCCGACGACGACAACCAGGACGAGGATGGTGAGCTTGAGCAGCACCATCGAGTTGTTGGCGACGGCCGACTCGCGGGTGCCGAGCCAGAGCGCGGCCGAGGTCAGCAGCATCACCGCGATCGCCGGCAGGTTGACGATCCCGGGGTTGTCGCCGAGCGGCGGCGCGGCGAGCGCGTGCGGGATGTGGATCCCGATCGAGTCCATCAGGCTGACGAAATAGCCCGACCAGCCGACGGCGACGGTCGAGGCGGCGAACAGGTACTCGAGCAGCAGGTCCCAGCCGATGAACCAGCCGACGAACGGCCCGAAGGCGGCGAAAGCGTAGGAGTAGGTGCTGCCGGCGGCCGGGATCATCGAGGCCAGCTCGGCGTAACAGAGCGCGGTGAGGCCAGCGACGATGCCGGCGAGGACAAACGAGATCAGCACCGCCGGGCCGGCGTAGTGGGCGGCGGCGTCGCCGGTGACGACGAAGATCCCGGCGCCGACGACGCTGGCGACGCCGAGCAGGGTGAGGCTGAAGGCGCCGAGCGCGTTCGAGTTGAGCCGTTCGCGGTCGTGCTCGGCCGTCGCGAGGATCGCGTCGAGGTTGGCGTCGGCGGACCCGGACTCGCTCACCGGCGGGATCCTTCCAGACCCGTCCGCCGTCACCAAGTGGCAACTAACAGACATATGAAGCTCAATTATCGGACATACGAGGCTTTACAATGAACAAATGAGTGAGCTGCAGATGCTGGCCGACGCGCTGGGCGCGAACGAGCGGACGATGCGCCGCGCCGTCAGCCAGGGAACGGTGAGGGCGGAGCGGCCGAGCCCGCGCCGGTTGCGCATCAGCCCCGCGGAGAAGCGCTACCTGCGTCGGCGCTGGCGACTGCTGGCCGGTTTGCGAGCAGCCCTGCGGACCGAGCCGAACATCGAGTTCGCGCTGCTCTTCGGCTCCGCCGCCCGGGGCGACGACGGTCCGCGGAGCGATATCGACCTGATCGTTCGCCTGCACGACCCTTCCCTTGTCCGCGTCCTCGAGCTCGAAGAGCGCTTGGAGCAGGCGATTGGGCGCGACTTCGACGTCCTCACCCTCGACGCCGCCGAACGCAACCCGCCGCTGCTGGCGGCCGCGGTCAGCGACGGCAGGGTTCTGGTCGACCGGGTCGGTCTTTGGCAGCATCTCGGCGGCGAAGCCAACGCTCTGCAGCAGCGCGCCCGTCGGGTCGAGCGCCGCGCGACCCGCGATGCGCTGGACGGAATCGACCGGATGCTGGCGCGGTGAACGGGCCCGCCCCCAAAGGCGGGCCGCGCCGCCTGCAGCGAGAGATCGTCCAGCGCCTAGCCGACTTCCCGCGCCAGTTCGGCGCCTTCGAGAACGCGATGGCGGCGTTCGGAGAGGGATTCGAGCTGGGCGAGTTCAAACGGGCGTTCGAGACCGACTCCGACCTCGACGCCTACAACGACGCCCAAGCCGTCGAGCGGGGGCTGACCCGAGTGCAGGGCTTCGTCGCCGAGCTCGCGGTCCGGGGTGCAAAGCTGACGGGCCTCGAGCTGGAGAGGGATGGCAGTGTCGTGGAACGATCGTTCTCGGCCCTGGTCGGCGCCGGGGTGATCGATGCATCGCTCTCCCGACGACTGAAGCGAGCGCAGCGGGCGCGCAGCCGAATCGAGCACGGCTACGCAGAGACGTCGGCCGGAGAAGTTCACGCTGCCGCCGAGCTGGTCCACGATGCCGCACCCGAGTTCATCGGTCCATTCCGCCGCTGGATCGAGCCCTTCCTCGAGGAGAAGGAGTGAGCCGCCCCCGAACGATTGTGCTCGCCGGCGTCGCCGCGGCGCTGCTCTGCAACTACTGGGTGCTGGAAGGCCTGCTCGCCGACCGCTACGACCTCGAGAGCTCCTGGATCAGCGACCTCGCGACCCGCTCGGAGTCCTCGGGCGGCCGCTTCGTCGCCCTCGGGATCGTCTCCGGCCTGGCGATCGCCGGCTTCGCGCTGCTGCTGGTGCGCCCGCTCGGCGGCCGCTCGCGGACGCTGCGGCTCGGCGTCAACGCCCTGCTCGCGACTGGGGTGACGGTTCTCGTCGCCAGCGCCGCCCCGCTCGACTGCGCCGAAGGCCTGGAACCGAGCTGCTCGCTCGCCTACGACCCGCTCGACGTGATCCACGTCGCCGCCACCACCGGCGAAATCATCGCCACCGTCCTCGCCTTCCTCCTGATCGGATTGGGCTTCCGCGCCCTGCGCGGTCGTCATTTGAACCGCCCAGCGGGACAAATGACGACCGCGCTGCGGGATCCGGGTCTGATCACCCTCGCGATCGGCGCTCTCTGGCTGCTGCTGACGGCGCTGACCGGGGTGACGTACCTCGGCGACGCGATCGACGGGGTCAAGGGACTGCTGCAGCGCGGCGACCAGGTCCTGTTCGGCGCCTGGCTGATCCTGCTCGGGATCTGGGCCTCGGCGCCGCTCGATTCCTCAGACCGGCTATAGCCGGCTCAACCCGTCGAGCGGCTGGATCGTCAGCACGGCGGCGCCGCGGAAGCGGCCCGCTCGGAGGTCCTCCAGGGCATCGTTGGCCTGCTCCAGCGGATAGGTGGTGACCTCGGTGCGGACCGGGACCCGGGGCGCCAGGGCGATGAACTCCTCGCCGTCGGCGCGGGTCAGGTTGGCGACCGAGCCGAGGGTCCGCTCCTCCCAGAGGATCTCGTAGGGGAAGGAGGGGATGTCGCTCATGTGGATGCCGGCGCTGATCACCCGCGCGCCCTTGGCGCTGGCCCGCAGCGCCGCCGGCATCAGCGGCCCGGCGGCGGCGAAGACGATCGCGCCGTCGAGCTCCTCCGGCGGCGCCTCCTCGGAAGAGCCGGCCCACTCGGCGCCGAGGCCGCGGGCGAACTCCTGGGTCTCCTCGTCGCCGGGACGGGTGAAGGCGAAGACGCGGCGGCCTTCGTGGACGGCGACCTGGCAGAGGATGTGGGCTGAGGAGCCGAAGCCGTAGAACCCGATCCGATCCGCCTCGCCGACCAGCCGCAGCGCCCGGAACCCGATCAGGCCGGCGCAGAGCAGCGGCGCCGCCTGGACGTCCGGATAGCCCGCCGGGATCGCGAAGCAGAAGCGCTGATCGGCGACCGTCAGCTCGGCGTAGCCGCCGTCGCGGTCATAGCCGGTGAACTCGGCGTTGTCGCAGAGGTTCTCGCGGCCCGAGCGGCAGTAACGGCACTCGCCGTCGGTCCAGCCGAGCCAGGGAACGCCGACCCGGTCGCCGGGCGCGAACCGCTCCGCCCCCTCCCCCAGCCCCGCCACCGTGCCGACGATCTGGTGGCCGGGAACGAGCGGCAGCTTCGGCTCGGTCAGCTCGCCGTCGAGGATGTGGAGGTCGGTGCGGCAGACGCCGCAGGCGGTGACCCTGATCAGAACCTGGCCGGGACCGGGCTCGGGATCCGGCAGCTCGGCGGGCCGCAGCGGCTCACCGGCGCGCTCGAGGACCATCGCTCGCATGCGTCCACTCTAGGTGCCTTCGCGCCGGCTATTGCGCGGAAGTCCAGCGCAGGACCGCCAGCACACGGCGGTGGTCCTCGGCACCGGCCGGCAGGTCGAGCTTCCAGAAGATGTTGGAGACGTGCTTCTCGACGGCGCGGTCGGTGATCGTCAGCCGGGTGGCGATGCCGCTGTTGGAGCGGCCCTCGGCCATCAGCTCCAGCACCTCGCGCTCGCGCGGGGTCAGCAGCGAGAGCCGGTCCTCACCGGGGCCGAGCAGCTCCGCCACCGCCTCGGGGTCGAGCGCGGTACCGCCGGCGGCGACCCGCTTGAGGGCGTCGACGAACTCGCTCGGGTTGGCGACCCGGTCCTTCAGCAGGTAGCCGACGCCGCCCTCGCCGCCGGCGAAGAGCTCCCGCGCGTAGGTCTGCTCGACGTACTGGGAGAGGATCAGGACCGGCAGCGCCGGGTAGCGGCGGCGGGCCTCGATCGCCGCCCGCACACCCTCGTCGGAGAAGCCCGGCGGCAGCCGCACGTCGAGCACGCAGACGTCGGGGCGCTCGTCGGCGAGCGCCGCCAGGAAGGCCTCGGCGTCGGCAACCGCCGCCGTCACCTCGCAATCGTGCGCCTCCAGCAGGCGCACGATCCCGTCGCGCAGCAGAGCGCTGTCCTCGCAGACGACTACCCGCACGGCAGCACCGCCCGCACCGCCGTCGGCCCACCCTCTGGGCTGATCACCTCGAGCCGGCCGTCGAGCGCCGCAACCCGTTTGCGCAGCCCTTCGAGGCCGGAGCCGCGGCCGTCGGCGCCGCCGCGGCCGTCGTCCTCGACCGAGATCGCCAGCGCCCCGTCGGCCCGCTCGAGCCGGACCCGCACCCGCTCGGAGCCAGAGTGCTTGGCGGCGTTGGTGGTCGCCTCGGCGACGACGAAGTAGGCGGCCGAGGAGACCGGCGGTGGGATCTCGTCCATTGAGCCGACCAGGCTGAGGGAGACCGGCTGCGGCGAGCGCGCGACCAGCGCTTCGACCGCCGGGCCGAGGCCGCGTTCCTCGAGCAGCGCCGGCCGCAGGCCGCGCGAGAGGTCGCGCAGCTCTCCCAGCGCCAGCAGCGTCTCGTCGCGGGCCCGGCGCACGGTCTCGACCGCGGCGTCGGGGTTCTTTTCAAGCTCCTCCTCAGCCATCCCCAGCTCCATCGCCAGGCCGACCAGGCGCGCCTGCGCACCGTCGTGGAGATCGCGCTCGATCCGCTCCAGCTGGTCCTGCGCCGCCTCGACGGCGCCGGCGCGGCTGGCCGCGAGGTCGTCGACCCGGGCCCGCAGCCGCTGGCTCTCCGAGGGCGCCAGGATCCGCACCGCGAGGCCGGAGTGAAGGAGGACGATGCCGCGGTTCAGCAGCAGCGCCAGCGGCGCCAGCACCAACCCGATCCCAGTGACGATGAAGGCGGCGCCGGTCGATTCGACCGTCATGAACCCGAGTTCGAGGGTTCCGTACTGGGTCGTGGGGTCGGGGATCGCCCACCACCAGGCCGGCATCAGGATGTAGCCGACGACGATGACGGTGACGGTCAGGGCGGCGACCGAGAGGGCGAAGCCGAGGACCGAGTGCAGGACCAGCCAGCCGAGGTCCTTCCAGGTCTGGGGGTCGGTGGTGACGCAGCGCAGCAGCTCGAGGACCGAGCGGCTCTGCGGCCGGCGGTAGACGGCGGCGACCGGCTCGCGCCGGATCCAGCCGGCGAGGCGGCGATCGATCCAGGTCGTCCAGCGAAAGGCGTAGACGCTGCCGAGCCAGACGAAGGCGCCGACGATGAAGACCAGCAGCGAGACGGTCAGAGAGAGGGCGGTGACCCAGACGCAGAAGGCGATGACGCTGCTGCACAGCATCGCGCCGATGTAGCCGAGGTCGCGGCCGCCCTGGGCGGCGTGGCGCTTGATCGTCGATCCGAAGGAGCTCATGACCCGACGATCATCGCGCTCAGCGGGGCTTTTGTGAATGCGGGTGACCGGCGTCTCGGGGTGTGGCTGGCACTAGTCTGCGCAGGCGCGGATGCTCTACTTCAGCCACCCCTCGTCCCTCGACCACGATCCGCGGCCGCACCTGCCCGGCCACCCGGAGAACCCGGAGCGGCTGCGGGCGATCGAGGCACACCTGGGCGAGCGCGACTGGCTCGGCTGGGAGCGGCGCGAGGCGCCGGCGGCCACGGTCGCCGAGCTGGAACTGATCCACGACTCGGTCCACGTCGAGCGGATCCGCCGCCTCTGCGCGGCGGGCGGCGGCGCGATCGACGTCGACACCGCCGTCGTCCCCGCCTCCTACAAAGCCGCCCTGCACGCGGCCGGCGGCACCTGCGAGATGGTGCGCCAGTTGCTCGGGGGCGCCAAGGTCGGCTTCACCGCCTGTCGCCCGCCCGGCCACCACGCCGAGCCGGACCGGGCGCTGGGCTTCTGCCTCTTCGACAGCATCGCGATCGCGGCGGAGCTCGCGATCCGCGAGCTCGGCGCCGAGCGGGTCTTCATCCTCGACTGGGACGTCCACCACGGCAACGGCACCGAGGCGGCGTTTCGCGAGCGCGCCGACGTCCTCTTCGCCAGCATCCACCAGGGTGGGATCTTCCCCGGCACCGGCCCGGCGTCGGAAACCGGCGTCGGTGCCGGTGCCGGCTTCACGATCAACCGCCCCGTCCCCGGCGGCTCCGGCGAGGAGACCTGGCTGCCGCTGCTGGAAGACGAGCTGCTGCCGGCCGGCCGCGATTTCCGTCCCGACCTGATCCTGATCTCAGCCGGCTTCGACGCCCACGCCGCCGACCCGCTCGCCGGCTGCCTGTTGACGACGGACTCCTTCGCGACGATGGCGGCGCGCACGCGCGATCTCGCCCACAGCCTCGGCGTCCCGATCGGCGCCGTGCTCGAGGGCGGCTACGAACCCACCGCCCTGGCCGAGTCCGTCGCCGCAACGATGGACGCCCTGGCCGAATAGTGATGTACGCTTATACATCATGCACCGAACGCAGATCTACCTCGACGACGACCAAACGGCCCGCCTCGACGATCGAGCTGCAGCGGAAGGGACCTCCCGCTCGATGCTGATCCGCCGCGCGGTCGACGTCTACCTTTCGAAGGAAGATCGGAGCGCGTCGACTTGGCGGACCAGATGGAAGGAAGCGGTTGGCGATAGCGCCGGAATCGCTCCCGAGCTCGGGAGCGGCGCCCACTACGTCGAGGACCTGCGCAGCAAGGACGCCGAGCGCCTCTCCAGCTTCGAGCGTTGAGGGTCGTCCTCGACACCAGCGTCCTCGTCGACCATCTTCGTTCCTCCAGCTCGGCCACCGACTACCTCGGCGGCCTCGAAGAGCGGCCCTCTTGCTCGGAGATCAGTCGGATCGAGGTGCTCCAAGGCCTGCGATCGGCGGAGAGGCGAGCCGCTGACAGGCTGTTCGCCCTGATCGACTGGGTGCCAGTCGACGAAATGATCGCCCGCCGCGCCGGCGAACTCGGCCGCGAGTGGCGACAAAGCCACCCCGGTATCGGCGTCGCCGATCTCGCCATTGCTGCGACGGCGGAGCAGCTCGAAGCCCACCTCGCGACTCAGAACACCAAGAACTTCCCGATGTTCGGCGGCCTTCAGCCTCCCTACTGAAGCTCAAGCGAGCGCGACGCCGACGGCTTCGACCGCGCGCTCGATCCCGGCCGGTCGACGTCGAGGTGGGTGACGGCGCGGACGCGGGGGCCGAAGGCGACCATCTCGACCCCCTGCGCGGCGAGCGCATCGACGAGCGCCGACGGGTCGGCGACGCCGAAGATGACGATGTTGGTCTCAACCGTCGCCGGGTCGAGGTCGACGCCGTCGATCGCCGCCAGACCCTCGGCAAGGAGGCGGGCGTTGGCGTGGTCCTCGGCCAGCCGCTCGACGTTGTGGTCGAGCGCCCAGAGGGCGCCGGCGGCGACGATCCCCGCCTGGCGCATGGCGCCGCCGAGCATCTGCTTGTAGCGCCAGGCCTCCTCGACCTTCTCCCTCGAGCCGGCCAGACAGGCGCCGACCGGAGCACCGAGCCCCTTGCTGAAGTCGATCCAGGCGGTGTCGAAACCGGCCGCGTAGTCCGCCGCCGGGACGCCGGCAGCGACGACGGCGTTGAGCAGGCGGGCGCCATCGAGATGGGTGCGGAGCGAGTGGCGCGCCGCCACCGCCAACACTTCGTCGAGCTGGGTCTGGGTCCAGACCCGGCCGCCGCCCATGTTCGTCGTCTGCTCGACGCAGACGAGGCGCGAGCGCGGCTGGTGGCGGTCGCTCGGGTCGCGCATCGCCGCCTCCAGGTCGGCGCCGCTGAAGATCCCGCCGGCGCCACCGAGCGGGTGCGCAAGCGCGCCCGAAATCGCCGCCAGGCCACCTGCCTCGGCGACGATCGGGTGGGCGCTCTGGTGCGTGTACAGCTCGTCGCCGCCGGGGCGGGTGTGGAGGCGGATCGCGATCTGGTTGCACATCGAGCCCGAAGGCAGGAACAGCGCCGCCTCCTGGCCGAGCAGCGCCGCCACCCGCTCCTGCAACTCGTTGACGGTCGGGTCGAGCCGTCGCTGCTCGTCGCCGACCGGGGCCTCCGCCATCGCCCGCCGCATCTCCGCGCTCGGCTGGGTCTGGGTGTCGGAGTAGAGATTTACCGGCGTCGTACCCAAATTCCGTAAAATAGTCAGTGTGTCCAATCGACTGGCTATACCGCGCGTGATCCGCCTGCCGGAGCGATTTTCCGAGGCCGATGGCCTGGAGCTGCGTCGCTGGACCATAGACGACGCCAGTGCCCTGCAACGGGCGGTCGCCGAGAGCGCCGAGCACCTGCGGCCCTGGATGCCGTGGATGGCGGCGGAGCCGCTGGAGTTGGAGGCGCGCCGGAACCTGATCGAGCGCTGGCAGCACGGCTGGGAAGCCGGCGGCGACACGGTGCTCGGCGTCTACGTCGATGGCGAGGTCGCCGGCAGCACCGGCCTGCACCACCGCCGCGGCCCCGATGTGCTCGAGATCGGCTACTGGATCCACGTCGACTTCCTGCGCCAGGGGCTGGCGACGAAGGTGGCCGGGACGCTGACCGAGGCGGCGCTGGCGCTACCGGGGATCAACGCCGTCGAAATCCACCACGACCAGGCAAACCAGATCAGCGCCCGGATCCCGCAGGCGCTCGGCTACACCTTCCTCGGCGAGACACCCGACACGCCCGAAGCGCCGGCCGAGGTCGGCATCGACTGGGCCTGGCGTATCGAGCGGGACCGAGTTCGCTCAGGCGGGGCTCATCGGCGGTCCGATCGTCGCGATCTCGAACTCCTCGCCGGCGCGGGCCAGCGCCTCGATGTCGGGCGGCCCTGCGGGCGGCAGGCCGGGACCCTCAGCCGGACGGCCGGCGCGGGCGAAGAAGTCCTCCATCCCGCCCGGGGTGATCACGTTGATGAAGCGGGCAGGGGCGTCGCCGACGACGAGAAAGCTGTGCGGAATGCCGCGCGGCAGCAGGGCGAAGCCGCCGGGACCGGCGCGGAACCGTTCCTCGCCGCAGAGAAATTCCACCTCGCCCTCGAGCACCCAGAACGACTCCTCCTCGCGGCTGTGGACATGGAGTGGCGGCGAAGCGCCCGGCGGCGCCGTCGCTTCGATCAGGCCGAAGGCGCCGCCGGTCTCGGCGCCGCGAACCTTGATCACGATCCGGTTGCTCGTGAACCAGACCGGCTCGCCGCCGTCGGGGACCTGGATCACCGGGCTCTGGGTGTCGATGCTGCCGTCCATCTGCCTCTCCTCGAAGTCGTCGTCGCCAGAAATCTTAATTGCACGGTTGTGCAGTTACTGCACGATAGTACACTTTTCGCCGATGGCGGGCAACGAAGTTGAGAAGGCGGCGCCGGGCGGGCGCCCGGGACAACGCCGGCGCACCCGCCGCGCGATCGTCGAGGCGGCGATGGAGCTGGTCGCCAACGGCGCCACCCCGTCGGTGGCCGAGGTCGCCGCTGCCGCCGACGTCTCGCGCCGCACCGTCTACTCCTACTTCCCCTCGCTCGACCAGCTGATGGTCGACGCAACCCTGGGGCTGGTCAGCGGGGCCGAAACCGCCGCCGTCCTCGACGAGCTCGACGGCGAGCCCGCCGAGCGCCGGGTCGAAGCGCTGGCGCGCGAGATCCAGGCGATGGACCCCGAGGCCGAACGCCTCGGCCGCAAGCTGATCGCGCTGACGATCGAGGGCGAGGGTCCGGGCGACGGCACCCCACGACGCGGGTTCCGCCGAGTCGAATGGATCGAACGGGCGCTGGAGCCGCTGCGCGAGCGTCTCGACGACGAGCGCTTCGAGCGCCTGGTCTCGGGCTTGGCCCTGGTGATCGGATTCGAGGCGCTGGTCGTCGAGCGCGACGTCCGCGGCCTCACCTCCGCCGAAGCCGCCGAGACCTCCGCCTGGGCCGCCCGCGCCCTCGTCGCAGCCGCGTTGGCCGACTGAACTTCGCCGAGGTTGCCTTTTCCGCCTCTATACGGGGGTAAAAGGCAACCTCGGCGATCTAGGATTCGACCGTGCAACCCGGGAGCGAGCCCCAGAGCCGAGTCGAGAAGCCCTGGGGGCACGAGATCTGGTGGGCGCGGACCGACCGCTATGCGGCCAAACTGCTGATCGTCAAAGCCGGCCACCGGCTTTCCCTGCAGATGCACCGCGAGAAGGACGAGACCTCCTACCTGCTCTCGGGGCGGCTCCTGCTGTCGCAGGGGCCGAACGAGTCCGAGCTGACGGAGCGGACGGTCGATCCCGGTTGCTCCTGGCGCAACGAACCCGGGGTCGTGCACACGATCGAGGCGCTGGAGGACTCGACCGTGCTCGAGGTCTCCACCCCAGAGCTCGACGACGTCGTCCGGCTCAACGATCGCTACGGGCGTTAGGCGCTTACTTGATGACGTTTCTATATTAAGTTGGTCAACTTACTCAATTTACGCTACGGTGGTGGCTCCGGTCACGCAGAACAAAGGGAGTCGCCAGATGCCGCAGATACTTGTAGTCACCGATACGCCCAGTGACGACGGGAGCACGGTCGTCTACTGGGAGCGGATCTCCGCCACCGACCTCGAGTCCTCCTACTTCTCCGGGCAGCTGGTCGAGCGGGTCGGCTGGGCGGTGAGCGATGCCAGCGCGCTGGAGCGCGACCAGGGTCGACGCCTCAGGGTCGTCGGTCTGGCGGCGCCGCCTCAGGCGTCCGCACCCCAGCGGTAGAAGCCCTCGCCGGACTTCTTCCCCAGCTTCCCCTCCCCCACCATTTGCTGGAGCAGCGGCGGCGGCGCGAAGCGCTCGCCGTAGGCCTCGCGCAGGTTGCGGGCGATGTCGAGGCGGACGTCGAGGCCGACGATGTCCGTCAGCCGCAAGGGGCCGACCGGGTGGCGGTAACCGAGCACCATCGCCTTGTCGATGTCCTCGGGGGCGGCGACACCGGCTTCGACCATCCGGATCGCCTCGAGGCCGAGGGCGAGACCGAGGCGGCTGCTGGCGAAGCCCGGCGCGTCGCGGACGACGATCGGCTCCTTGCCGATCTCGGCGACCAGAGCCACGGCCTCGGTCCGGGCCTGGTCCGAGGTCGCCGCGCCGACCACGACCTCGACCAACGCCATCGCCGGCACCGGGTTGAAGAAATGCAGACCGAGGAAGGAGGTCGGGTCGGCTAAATCGACAGCGAGCTCGTCGATCGAGATCCCGCTGGTGTTGGTCGCCAGGAGGCGAGGGCGCAGCGCCTCGATTTCGGCCAGGACGGCGAGCTTGAGCTCGGTCCGCTCCGGCACCGCCTCGATTGCGACCCGCGGCTGCGGGCGGCAGGATGCGGCACCAACCACGGGTGCGATCAGCGCCTTTGCCCTCTCTCCCGCCTCGGGCTCCACCCGGCCGCGGGCGACGCCGTCGTCGATCGCCGCCCGGGCGCGTCCCAACGCGGCCTGCGCCAGGCCTTCGTCGACCTCGACCAGCTCGACGCCGATTCCGGCCCGAGCCAGAACCGCTGCGATACCCGTACCCATCGTGCCGCCGCCGACGACGACCGCTCGGTCCTTTTCAGGCATGCTCGCCTCCCATAGGCTGGGCATCATCGCAAGCGATGCCTTGATCCTCGCCGCTCGCCGCACGCCGATCGGTCGCTATCGCGGCGCCCTCGCGGGCGTCCGTCCCGACGACCTCGCGGCGCTGGTGATCGCCGACGTGGTCGAGCGCAGCGGCGTCGACCCGGCCGGGATCGACGACGTCTTCTTCGGCGCTGCCAACCAGGCCGGCGAGGAAAACCGCAACGTGGCGCGGATAGCGGCGCTGCTCGCCGAGCTTCCGGTGAGCGTCCCCGGTACCACCGTCAACCGCCTCTGCGCCTCCGGCCTGGAGGCGTTCAACCAGGCGGCGCGGGCGATCCGGGCCGGCGATGCCAACCTCTGTCTGTCGGGCGGCGTCGAGTCGATGACCCGCTCGCCCTGGGTGCTGCAAAAGCAGGCGGCGGGCTTCCCGCGCGGCGACCAGACGATGTACGACACGACGCTCGGCTGGCGCCTGGTCAACCCGAAGTTCGCCGGCGGCCCCCACACCGAGGCGATGGGCGAGACCGGCGAGAACGTCGCCGCCGAGCGCGGGATCTCACGCGAAGACCAGGACGAGTTCGCGCTGCGCAGCCACCAGCTCGCGAATGCCGCCTGGGACGAGGGGCGCTTCGCGGCCCAGGTCGTGCCGGTGCCGACGCCGCCGGCCAGGCGCGGCACCGAGCCGGGGCTGGTCGAGCGCGACGAGGGCCCGCGCGCCGACACCACGCTCGAGAAGCTGGCGGCGCTGCCCCCGGCCTTCCGTGAAGGAGGCACCGTCACCGCCGGGAACTCCTCCTCGATCAACGACGGCGCCGCCTGCCTGCTGGTCGGCAACGAGGCGGCGGCGGACGAGCTCGGGCTGGAACCGCTCGCCCGCGTCGTCGCGATCGGCGTCGCCGGTGTCGAGCCGCGGCTGATGGGCCTGGGGCCGATCCCGGCGATCCGCAAGGCGCTCGACAGCGCCGGCCTCGGCATCGACGACCTCGACCTGGTCGAGATCAACGAGGCCTTCGCCTCCCAGGTGCTCGCCTGCGAGCGCGAGCTCGGGATCGACCGCGAGCGCCTCAACGTCAACGGCGGCGCGATCGCGATCGGCCACCCGCTCGGCTGCTCGGGCGCCCGCCTCGTCGGCGGCCTTGCCCACGAGCTGCGCCGCCGCGGTGGCCGCTACGGCGTCGCCTCGCTCTGCGTCGGCGTCGGCCAGGGCGTGGCGACGATCATCGAGGCGGTCTGATGGATGCCGATGGACAGCTTCTGATCCGCTCGATGCCGTCCGACGGCGGCACGACCCTGAGCCTGACCGGCGTGCTCGACTTCGCCAGCGCCGAGACGCTGACGGTCGAGATCGCGAAAGCGCCGATCGACGACGGCGCCGCGCTGACGATCGACCTGACCGAGGTCGAGTTCATCGACTCGACCGGGATCGCCCTGCTGGTCTCCGTCTTCCGTCATTTCAACGCCGAAGACCGCGGCTTCAAGCTGATCCCGAGCCGGGCGGACGCGGTCCGCCGCGTGATGGAGGTCACCGGCCTCGACCGCACCTTCCCCTTCAGCGACGACAACTAAGGTCGAAAAGCAGGGACGGGTCAGGCCGCGATGACGACCGAGCCAACGCGAGCGATGCGCTCGAAGTGCTCGTCACAGGTCAGGACCGTGGCCCCGTTGCGAGCGGCGGTAGCTGCAATCCAGATGTCGTTGGTTGGCAGCGGCGTCCCCGCCTTGCGCAGCTCGGCGACTATCTCCGCGTATTGGCGACTGGTCTCGGAGTCGACCGGCAGCATGTCCACCGCGGGGTTGTCGAGAAAGGCATCCAGCTCGGCTTCGTTCCGCCGCCGCCTGCCGCCGAGCAGGAAGCCGGTCCGCAACTCGCCAAGGACGACCGTCGAGACGCCGACCGACTCGGCCCGATCCAACAGGACCGCCACCTCCTCGTTCCCCCTGCGGAAGTTGCTGTAGGCCGAGGTATCCAGGCAGTAGCTGCTCAACGCCAGAGTTCCTCGTCGACCGTCTCGAACTGCGCGGTCACCCGCTCGAACTCGCGAAACTCGTCCTCGTCCCACCCCCCGGCAAGGCGGCCGAGCCCGTTTGAACGCACGCCCTCCGCTCCAAGCCCCTGCCCGAGCAGGTCGATGACCGTCTGGTTCAGCGACTTGCCCCTGCGGCGCTTCTCGCGCTCCAGCGCTTCAGCCAGTTGGGGCGGCAGATTCCTGATCGTCAGTGCCTTGATGGTTCGTCACCTCCTCCGGCATTCCCTTAACGCATTCATATAGTGCAGCATTTTACTGCATAAATTGAAGGCATACTTTCCCGGCGGCGACTGGCGCTCAGACCCCGAGCGCGAAGCTGAGGCCGAGCATCACCGCGGCGCCAGCCACGAACCCGAGCACCGGGCCCAGCCGGGTGCCGCTCGCGAAGGCGTCGGGCAGCATCTCGATCGCGATCAGGACCAGCATCGCGCCCGCGGCGAAGGCGAGCGAGAAGGGAAGCAGGGCGGAGATCTGCTCGACCAGGAAGAAGGCGACGAGGGCGCCGAGCGGCTGCGGAGCGCTGGTCGCAACCGCAGTCCAGAATTGACGCCTCCGGCTGAAACCCGCGGCAGCCATCGGGATCGCGACGCTGGTCCCCTCCGGGATGTTCTGGATCGCGATCGCGAGGATGACGAAGAGGCTGAGGCCAGAGCGGTCGGAGGCGAAGGCGGATCCGAGCGCGAAGCCCTCCGGCAGGCTGTGGACGAAGAGGACGAGGAAGACCAGCGCCGAGGTGCGGGCGCTCGGCCCAGAGCGCCCGAAGAAATGGACGTCGGGGTCGAGGTGGCGGCGGGCGAGGACGAGCAGGAGCCCGCCGACCAGGAGACCGGCGGCGACCGATGCCGTCGACCCTTCCTCGAACGCCGGCACGATCAGGCCGGCGACCGCGGCGACGCCCATCACCCCGGCCGCGAAGCCGAGCAACGCCGGCGTCAGCTGCGCGGTGCGAGCGCCGAGGTAGAAGACTGGGACGGCCCCGAGCCCGGTCGCCAACGCCGTCCCGCAGGCGGCGAGAAAGAGCACGGCGACGTCGGGCATGCGCCGATTCTCGCCGGGCCCGTGGCCCGGCGCTCAGCCGGCCCTGGGGTCCGGGAGGCGGACGCCGACCGCCGCCCAGGCGGTGGCCGCGGCCTGCGAGGCGCTGCTGGCGCCGAGCCGGACGTAGGCGGCCTGCAGGTGCTTCTCGACCGTGCGCGGCGAGAGGCCCATCTGGCGGGCGATCTCCGGGCCGCGGCGGCCGAGCGCGAGCCAGCGCAGCGCCTCGGCCTGGCGCCGGGTGAGGCCGAGGCCTTCCAGCGCCGGCATGGTCAGGCCGCTGGCGTCGGGCTCGATCACCAGCATCTCGCTGCCGCCCTCGGGGCCGCGCAAGACCCGCAGCGAGAGCGGCTTGCCCGCCTCGTCCTCGAGCACCAGCGGCTCGGTCACCGGGGTGCCGGCGGCACGGCGGGCGCGCAGCTCCTCGATCACGTCGGCGGCGAGGCGATCGTTGGTCCCGCCGAGGCGGCCACCAAGTAGGCGGCGCCCGGTCGGCGTCGCCATGTCGACCCGGCCGTAGCTGTCGACGACGATGACCGAGGTGCCGACGTCCTCGAGGCCGGCCTCCAGCGCCGCGATCGTCGCCTCGCGAGCGGCCGCCAGCTCGGCGTTGCGGTAGGCCTGGATCAGGTGCGGGCGAGCGGCCCCGAGCAGGCCCACCTCGGGGTCGGAGAAGTCGCTTTCGGAGCGGGTCAGCGCCAGGCCGATCACGACCGGGGGTCGCGAAGGAAGGGTCAGGGCGACCTGGTACTCGGCGCTGATCTTGCCGTAGAACTCGCGGTAGACGGGGAGCGCGTGGAACTGCTCGCGGTCGAGGAAGTCCGAGATCCGGTACGGCCGGCCGTCCCGCGTGCGCCTGACGTGGGCGAGAACCGGGTTTTCGTCGGCCAGTTCGGCGAAGGTCTGTTCCAGTTCCGGCGTCACCGGGACGATCGGGTCGCTGGTCCACCAGGAGCCGCCCGGGTCCTGGTCCATCTCGTTGTAGGAGGCGTAGTCGGCGGGGACGAATTCGCGCAGCAGCGCCGGAATCCCGTGGCGAAATTCGTCGAGGCCCTCGAAAGCGTGGGCGTTGCCGATCAGCTCGGCCAGCGGTTCGGACGACACGCGCGGCAGCCTAGCCGCCAGAGCGCAAGCTGGGTAGGAACGGAGTGACGCCTACGCGCGCGTGCTCTTGCGCGGGTGCAGGCGCTTCTTTTCGACCGCGGCCAGTTTCTTTTTCAGCCGCTGGAACTGTTTCTCCTCGCGCCCTGAGCGTTCGTAGCCTTTGGAGGCGAGGTTCTTCTTCTCCAGCGGGTCGGTCTTGAGGTCGTACATCTCCCATTCCGGCGGCCTCGACGCGTCCGGTTCGATCGCGTAGTACCTGGCCAGCTTCCAGCGGCCTTCGCGGATCGAGACGACGTGGTTCGGCGGTTTCGGGTAGGGCCCGGTGTTCTGGCCTGACTGGAAGTCGTCGTAGGTGAAGACGATGTAGTCCTGGGCGGTCTTTTCCGGATCCGGATCGAGGACGAGCGAGGAGTAGTCGACGCCCTGCCACTTGACCCGGGCCGACGGCGGCGCCTCGGCGAGGCTGGCCAGAGTCGGGAGGAAGTCGACGTGGGAGACCATCGCGTCGGTTTCCAGCGGCCGCGGGAACAGTTTCGGGTTCGAGAAGACGAGCGGGACCCGGATCGCCTCCTCGTAGAAGTTGAAGTTCTTCTGCCGCAGGCCGCCGTGGGTCAGGCCCATCTCGCCGTGGTCGGCGGTGCGGATGATCAGGGTGCTGTCGAGCAGGCCAGTCTGTTCCAGCTTGTCGAGGACGTTGACCAGGTAGCTGTCGGAGGAGCGCATCAGGTTGCCGTAGTAGTTCAGGTAAGCGCGCTTTTCGTACGGTTCTTCCGGCTTGCCGGTGAGGTTGAAGATCCGCAGGAATTCTTCCTGCACCTTCGGCTTGGTCGAGAGGTCTTCTTCGTTCGTCTCCGGGATCCTGATGTCGCCGGCGAGCCAGGATTTGTCGTAGCCCGCTTCGTTGAAGGTTTTGCTCGGGTAGAAGAGGACGTCGTGCGGGTTGACCAGCGAGATCACCATGAAGAACGGCTGCTGCTGGGCGGCAACCGATTCGAGGTACTCCATCACTCCCTCTTCGCCGGCTGAGTTGGAGCCGTTGGACTCCATGAAGCGGCCGTCGTTATCGACGAAGCCGCCGCCCGCCTCCGGCACCGACTGGTTGGCACCGGCGTCCGGCGGGTCCCAGCGCAGCCAGCCGTACTTTTCGAGATCGGCCGGGACGGCGTGTTCCTTCGTCGCCGGTTTCGAACAGTGCCACTTGCCCTTGTAGACGACGTTGTAGTTGGCGGCTTTCATCACCGTCGCGATGTTCGGCATCACCGAGGGCAGCGGTAGCTCTACCTGCGGGTACGTTTTCCGGTACGGCCTGCCGTCCGGTCTCAGTTCGCCTTCGGCCGGCATGTCTTCCTCAAGCGTGTACTTGACGCCGTGCTGGGCGGGAAAGAAGCCGGTCATCAGAGTCGAGCGCGCCGGCGAGCACATGCAGGCGTTGGTGAAAGCTTTTTCGAAGCTGATCCCGTGGCTGCGCAGCCGCCGCATTCCCGGCAGGTTCTCGCGCAGCCAGTTCGGCGGGAAGTGCTGGATCGCCCGCTCCTGGTCGGTGAGGAAGAGGATCATGTTCATCCCCTTGACGCTGTTGCCTCCGCCTTTGGCCGCCGCCAGAGCGCGATCGACGCTGCTCCCCGTCAGCAGCGCCGCAGCCGCGGCGCCGGCCCCTGAACCGATCAGTTGTTTACGCGTCAGCCCCTCGCGGCGCTCATCCGAACTCATTGCATCCTCCTGAAGACGTCGACGGCGCTACTGCCGAACGCGGTCACATAGACGTATTTGCCGTCGGGACTGACGACGACCGAGCTGGCGCCTTTCGTCGCCCGCGCCGGCGTGCAACCGGGCAGCGACTTCGGCGCCATGCAGCCCTTCGCGCCAGGTACCTGGAAGACCGCACCGGTCTTCGGGTCGCGGACGAGGACATCGACCGCGTTGGAGAAGATCGAGGCGGTGTAGACGTTGCGGCCGTCGGGCGAGACGGTGATCCCCTCCGGCGCTTCGATCGCGCGGCCGAACGAGCAGCCGACGGCGCGCAGGTAGACGAGGCAGGCCGAGGTCCCGGGGAGCTGGGTGAGAGTGCCGGAGGCGGCAGCAAAGGAGGTAACGCTGTTCTCGAAGGAGCTGATGTAGACCGTGCCGCGGCGGGGGCTGACGGCGACCGCGTTGGCGCCGCCGAGCTGGACGCCCGTCGTGCAGGGTTCGAGCGGAGCGTTGACGATGCAGCCGGCTTTGGTCGGGACCTGGGCGAGGGCCCCGGTCGCGACGTCGCGGGTGAGGATCGCGACCGCGCTCGACGATGCTGCCGCGGCGTAGACGGTGGCGCCGTTGTTGCTGATCCCCAGGCCCTCCGGGTTGCCGAGGGCGATGCCGGGAGTGCAGCCGTTGGTGGCGCCCTCGGCGATGCAGCCGGCGGTGCCGCCGAGCTGGGTGAGGCCCCCAGTCGCGGGGTTGACGGCGAAGTTGACGACCGCGTTGCCGAAGAAAGCGCCGGCGTAGACGTTGCGACCGTCGGGACTGACGACGACGACGTCGGGGTAGGCCAGCGCGCGGGCGCCGGCGCAGGCCGACGTCGGCAGCGGCAGGCCGGTGAGGCAGCCTTCGGTGCCGGGCAACTGGGTCAGGGTGCCGGTCTTCGGACTGCGGTGGAAGATGGCGATCGAGCTGCTGTCCCGTGCAGTCGCGTAGACGGTGCGACCGTCGGGGCTGACCGCGACGGAGTTGGGGGCGTCGAGGCCGACCGCGGTGCCGCAGCCTTCTGCGCCTCCCAGCGCCACGCAGCCGGCAGCGCCCGAGGGCTGACTCAGCACGCCCGTCTTCCGGTTGCGACGGAAGATCGTGATCGCATCGCTGATCGAGGAGGCGACGTAGAGGTTGCGGCCGTCGGGGCTGACCGCGAGCGCCCGCGAGCCGACGTACGGGCCCGGACCTTTCAGGGCACGGGCCTTGGCGCATCCCGCCGCCGGTTTGTTGCCGCCGGCGACGCAGCCCTTGGCGCCGGCGAGCTGGGTCAGCGAGCCCGTCGGGGCCTGCTTCTTCGCCGGCCCGCCTGGCGCCGCCGTCGCGAGGGACGGCAGCGCCAGGCCGGCGACACACGCCAGTGCCAGCACCGCTCGGGTGGCAAAGCGGAGATTCACGCGGCGGCAGCGTACGGCTGGCTGCGGACGGGATTCAGCTCTTCTGCTCCGGCTTCAGGTTGCCGACGACTCCGATCCGCAGCCCCAGCCACGGGTAGGTCGCGGTGTAGAAGGCGTTGTCCTGCGGCTGCAGGCCGACGGCCGAGATCCAGAGCTGGTAGACGGGCGCGTTGGCGATGCCGCCGTGCAGCCGCCGCCAGACCCGTTTGCCGACTTTGATCCCGAACGGGGGCGCGGTGATCGTGTCGGTCCACTCGACGGCGTTGCCGCCCTGGTCGAGCGTGCCCCATGGCGAGTAGGTGAGGGCCTGACCGACCGTGCCCAGGCTGCCCTGGAAAGCCGCGGCATAGGCTTCGGGATCGAGGCCGAGCGGGTTGACCGTGGCGCAGGCTTCCGCCGTCTGGTTCGACGGGCACCAGCTCGGCGCCGCGATCTTCGGTTCGGTCTGGTGGAAGATCGCGTTCGGCTGCGTCGCTGCGTTGGTGACGTTGCCGTTGGTCGGATCAAGCGTCGATTGGTTCGGCGGCGTCGTAGGCCCAGTCGGGTAGTTCCAGTAGGTGCCGCCGTTGGGGTCGTAGTAGGCGGCCTTGATCCACTCGTCCTGGCTGGGAATGACGAACCCGGACTTGTGGTTGCGAGTCGTCTTCGGGTTGCGCATGTCGTACATCCCGGTCTCGGTGTTGCGCGAGAGGCGGACGCGGTAGGTGACGTAGCTGAACCCGTTTTCGCTGCTCTTCTTCTTCGACAGGACCTGGCCGTTGTAGAGCGAGTTGACGAAGCGGGCCGAGCGCAGGAAGTTGGCGAAGGCGTAGGGCTTGTCGCCCCATTCCGGCGCGGCGAGGCTGTAGTGCTCGCCGGGACCGACCGAACCCCCGGTGAAGTTGATCTCACCGAAGCGCGGCCAGGCGGTGCCGCTCTCGTCGCTGCTGTAGAGGTTGCGGCGGTTCTTGCCCAGCGGGTCGACGGTGTTGAGGAAGGCGACCCACTGGGAGGCGGTCACCTCGAGCTGCCCGATCCCGTAGCGGTACTTGACCTTGCCGACTTCCATGCACTGCGGGGCGCGGGGGCCTTTCGGCGGCGGCGCTTCCGAGCAGTTGTTGTAGTGGCCTTCGGTGAAGGGGACGATCCCGGCCGCCGGGTTGCCGGCGGCGCCGACGGTGGCGGTCTTGAAGGTGAGGACCGCGGGCTTCGGCATCGCCGCGGCGGCGAGGGCCGGCAGCGCCAGCGCGGCGAGGCCGGCGAGGGCCAACGTCAGCGCGAGGCGCAGTTTGAAGTTCCTGGGAGCAGTGTGAGCGGAAGTCATGGGCGTAATCATGAAATCCATATCGGATGTTGTTTTTCATAGCTTTAGCCAACCGATACTCAATATGTAAATTGCTACGTTTTTTCGTATGGCCGTCGATCCGGGGATACCGAAAGGCGACCGCGGCCTGATCGGCTGGGGAAGCGGCGGACAGGGTCCAAAGCTGCCGGAGCCGCCTAAACAGGCGCGGGGCGCCGAGAAGCGCGACCGCATCTACGCCGCGGCGATCGCGCGCTTCCAGCGGGCGGGCGTGGCGGGGACCACCGTCGAGGAGGTGATCGCCGACGCCGGGGTGAGCTGGGCGACGTTCTTCCGCTACTTCCCGCGCAAGGAGGACGTCCTCCTCGAGGGCATCGCCCGCCATTTCCGCGACCACGTCGTCCCCCTCGCCGAACGCGAGATCAGCGACGAGCGGACTCCCGTCCGCGACGCGATCGAGCGAATCTTCAAGGCGGTGCTCGAAGCAAGCGAGCTGTCCCAGGCCCTTCACAACCAGGCCTTCGTCGAGGTCTTCTCCAACCCCCCGCGCTTCGCGGCGCTGGTCGACAACGGCCATCCCGCTCCGGTGATCGGGCTGATAACCGAGGTGCTGGCGCAAGGACAGAGCCGGGGAGAGCTCGACCCCAACCTCAATACCGGCTTCGCAGCTCTGACCGTGGCCGCCGGCGCGACGTTCCCGGCCGCCCAGGCCGCAGCCGCCGGCGCCGACCCCGGCCAGAGCATCGGCCCTGCCTTGGACTTGCTCTGGTCCGGGGTGGCGGCGGACGGGGACTGACTCAGCCGATCCCGTATTTGCCGAATTGTTCTTCCGGCAACGAGAGGGAACCGAAGTAGCCGATTTCGGCTTCTTTGCCGTCGACTTTGGCCGTGCCCGAGCCACTGAACTCGAACAGGTTGAACGCTTCAGGGTCTTCCCGGGGCGTCAGTTTCAGTTCCGAGAAGCTGCTTTCGATCGTTTTCACCGCGCATCCGGCGTTGAACGCGTAGTCGACTTTCCAGCCTGTGGCGGTCAGGTCCGTCGTGTTGACGTGGACGGTCCAGGGACCGCCTGTCGAACCGGCCGAGGTCGCCGTACATTCTGCGAGGTTGCCGGCCAGACCGATGCAGCTCGCCGGTGCCGCCAGGTAGCCGATCGTGCCTGTGGTGCCTTTTTCGGCTTTGAACGCGGCGCTGGATTCACACAGCATCACGCCGCCGCCGACTTCGATCACCTCGCCGCCAGAAGCAGTGAATTCGGCGGTCCCTTCCAATGCTTTGCCTTCCTGCAGCCAGACCGCAGCCGATGCCGACGCCGGTACCGCCAGCGCCGCCACGGCTGCGACGGCAGCCAGGATCAGCAGGTACGTCCTGTTCAGCTTCATCTCGCGCCTCCCTTGGCGTGAAGAGGAATATTGCCGCGAGAAATTTGCAACTATTCAGATCTATTACAAGTATTAGAGGACGTCTGTATTAGCTACCCGGCACCCCGAGCCCGCTAACAGCGTCTTTTCGCTCAGCGATCCGCGCGGGGTGACATCAGGGCGACGGCGAGCGACAGCCCGGCCGAGCGCCGCAGGGTCGCGATCCGGCGACCCGGTTGGACCGCCTCGCGGGCTTCGCTGACGCGGTCGCTGCCGAGGCTGGCCACGGTCGCGTCGAGCTCCGGGGCGAGGAAGGCGACGCCCCAGAAGAAGGCGGGGCCACCGGCGTCCTTGATCATCTCCGTCGGCTGCTGGACGACCTCGAGGATCACTTCCCCGAGCCGGAAGAACCCCTGCCGGGGCGCCCCAGCGGGGGTCGGCTCCTCGCGGATCCGGCGCAGGTCGAGCCCCGCTCCCTCGAGCACGGCGATGGTGCGGTCGAGCGCCGGCGTGAAGACGACGACGTGGTCGACCGCGGTGATGCCGTTGGGGTGCGTGGCCGGCGGCGGCGGCGGACGATCGGACACCGCCGTCGGCAGTCCGTCGAGATCGCCGGCCCCGACCTCGCGTAGCGACCATCCGGTCAGGCCCCGACCCGCGTCGAGGCCAGCCAGCCGGATCCTCACCGCGCCGACCACGCAGGTCCCACCGTCGACCTCGAAGCCGCACTGCCGCCACGCCTCGGGCGTGTCGGCGACGGTCAGCTCATCGATCGTCGGCATGTCCAAACCGTAACCGCTGCTTGGGGACGGGCTTGGCCGTGAACGGCCCTCGCCGAGACAGTGTGTTTCGTCGTCACTTCGTTGTAGTAGACGGCCGGCTTCTTCATGAAGGTGAAGTCGACGCCGGCGGGGCTGAGCGGCACGTAGCCCGAGTAGGAGAAGGTTTGGACGCCGACGGTCGGCGAGCCGCTGCCGCCAGCACAGCGACAGCCGAGATCCGGATGCGGGGCAGCGGGATGGTGTTGATGGGTGCTCCTTTTGCTTGCGCTTGACGGGACGCCTCCCAGCATCCGTTCCCAGGCGCAAGCGCACATCGGGGCCGCCCCCAAACAAGATCCCCAATCTTTGTTTGGGTTGCCTCTAGGGGTTTCCCTGGGAGGTGAAAGTCCGATATTTGGATGCTGCTGCTGATTCTCGGCGCTCTCTTCGCCGGCTGTGGGGAAAGGCGGAGCCAGCGAGGCTCATGAATCGGGCAACGCCGGCGAACCCGTCGTACGAACCCGAGCCCGAAAACATCTGGCTGCCATTTCGCTCGCTATGCGGACGAAATGGCAGCCACGCTCACTCGAGGCCGTGCGGGTGCAGGTGGTCTTCGGCCATCTTCTTGAGGCCGACGCGGTCGATCTTGCCGGTCGGGTTGAGCGGCATCTCGTCGAGGAAGACGATCTCCTCCGGCGCCTTGTAGCCGACCCGGTCGCGACAGTGGACGATCAGGTCGGCGCTGGTCGGCTTCTCGGCGCCCGCTTCGAGGGTGACGTAGGCACGGACGTTCTCGCCGTGGACGGTGTCGTGGACACCGACGACGCCGGCGAGGGCAACGGCCGGGTGCTCGACCAGCGCCCCCTCGACCTCGTAGGGGCTGATGTTGGAGCCGTCGTGGACGATCACCTGCTTCTTGCGGCCGAAGAACCAGAGGTAGCCGTCCTCGTCGGCGCGGGCGAGGTCACCGGAGTCGAGCCATTCGTCGATCACGACCTCCGCCGTCGCCTCCGGCGCCTGCCAGTAGCCGGACATGCGGCTGCGGGTCCGGAGCCAGATCCGGCCGACGGTTTCCGGGCCAACCGGCTCACCGTCCTCGCCGCGGACTTCGATGCTGAAGCCGCCGACCGGCCGCCCGATCGAGCCCTGCTTGATCACGCCGGTGGGCGGGTTCAGAGTCGCTATGCCGACCTCGGTCATCCCGTAACCCTCGACGATCGGGAACCCGGCCAGCGCCGCGAACTCGGCCAGGAGCTCGGTCGAGACCTTGTCGGCGCCGGCGCGGCAGAGCCGCAGCGAGGAGAAGTCACCGGGCTCGAGCTCGTGGTCGTGGATCAGGGCCGAGAGCGCCGCCGGGATCATCGCCAGCACGGTCGGCTGCCGTGAGCGCAACAGCGGCAGCAGCTCGTGGGCGTCGGTGGTGCGAGCGACTACGACCTCGCCGCCGACCGAGAGCGTCGCGAGCGCCCAGAGAAAGGAGCCGACGTGCGACATCGAGGAGCCGGGCAGGAAGACGTCGTCCGGGCTGAGGTCGAAGGCGGATGCGGCGCTGGCGATCATCCAGCGCAGCGACTCGCGGGTGTGGGTGACGCCCTTGGCCGGACCGGTGCTGCCCGAGGTGAAGAAGATCACCGCCGGCTCGGCCGGGTCGACCTCGGCCTCCGGCGCCAGTGGCCCGGCGCCGAGCAGGTCGGAGAACTCGTGGGTCCAGGCGAAATCGGCGGCGCCAACGCCCGGGGGCGCCTCGGGGTCGCGGTAGGCGATCGTGCCGAGGTCGAGGCCGCCGGCGAGCTCGCTCTCCCCCACGTCCTCCGCCCGCTCGACGTGGGCGACCAGAGCCCGGGCGCCGCTGACCCCGAGCGCGTGGTCGATCTCGCGGTGGGTGTAGCGGTAATTGAGCGGGGTTGCGATCAGCCCCGCCTTGAAGCAGGCGAGGTAGTGGACGACGAGGTCGATCCGGTTCGGCATCAGCGAGGCGAGGCGGTCGCCGGGCTCCAGCCCGAGGCCGCGGTAGCCGCCAGCCAGCCGGTTGCTCTCCTCCTCGAGCTCGCCCCAGGTCAGCGAGCGGACCGCCGAGACCATCGCCGCTGCGTCGGGGTTCGCCAACCCGACCGCCAGCAGCTCGTTGAGCGGCCGGCAGGGACTCGCCAGCGGATTACCGTCGAGCAGCATCGGCGGATCGTAGAAGAGGCGTTCCCGGCAAGCGGCCGTGGACGGTGAGCAGGCCGATCGCCAGCGCCCCGACCCAGATCGCGCCGGCCCCGAGACTGAGGCGCTGGAAGAGGCCGTAGTAGCCGTTGGTGCCGTCGCCGGTGGCGAAGAAGAGGCCGCCGACAACGAGAACGCCGATGAAGCCGGCTCCCAGCGCCAGCCGCTCGGCCCCCGGCCAGCGCTCGTCGCCGCGGAAGCGCCAGGCCATCGCGAAGACCGAAGCCATCAGCGCGACCGCACCGAGGAAGTACGTCCACCCGTGCGCGAGGTGCTGCCAGGAGACGTCACCGGCGACTTCGCGGGCGCGGCAGTAAGGGTCGATCGTCTTGCGGCAGTCGGCCGGGAAGGGGAAGCCGTCGAGGATCTGGGCGAGGCCGGTGAAGGCGATCAGGGCGGGGCCGAGGCGGCCGCGGAAGGTCCGCGGCCCGTCGAGCCAGAGCGCAACCGCAGTAGCGATGAAGGACAGGCCCCAGATCGCGACCCCGGCGTCGAACAGCCAGGGACGGGCGGCGTCGCGGGCGCCGAGGGCGCTGATCGCGTCCCGGACCGGGCTGTAGCCGGGCTCGATCGCACCGGCGATGGCGACGATCGCGATGAACACCGCCTGCCCGGCGAGCGAAGCGATCGCCAACCGGCATATGAGCGTGCTGCGTTCCTCGGCCGCCACCCGGCCACCTCCTCTCCCGCCTGCGCCCTCAACCGTAACGTCCGAAACGGTCCGAAGCGAGGGCCAGAATTCCGCCGCCGGCCGCCCGAGCCGGAACCTCGCCACCCAAGGAGCTCGCCATGGACACCGGATCGACCCTCAGCCGCCGCCACCTGCTCGCCGGGGCCGCCGCCGCCGGAGCGGCGGGCGCGCTGGCCCAGGTACCGGGGGTCGCCGAGGCCGCCTCGCCCGGCGACGCGACGAAGACCGAGAAGCGGCCGGCGGCGACCTTCTTCAAGGAATCGGCGCTCAACTTCCAGATGCTGTTCGCGCTCGGCGGCGCCGGCTACGGCGCCTCCGAGGTCGGCGAGGTGCTGGCCTGCTTCGACCGCATCCACGGCAAGGGCGACACCCTGCGCTCGGTCTTCGACGAGTTCCAGCGCCTCGGCCGCCAGATCCGCAAGCGCGGCGACGCCGAGCGCGCCGCCGGCCGCAAGGAGAGCGCCCGCCTCTGTTACCTGCGGGCGGCGATGTACTTCGACCAGGCGCTGTTCTACGCGCTCGCCTCCAAACAGCCGACCCGCCACACCGAGGGCGTCGTCTACAACGAAATGGAGGGCGCCTTCGCCAGCGCCGGGGCCCTGTTCCAGCCGCGCTGGGAGCCGGTCCGGATCCCCTACTACGCCGGCAAGATGCCGGGCTGGTTCCTCAGCGCCGGCAAGGGCAGGCGGCCGACGGTGATCCTCAACACCGGCTCCGACGCCCAGAACATCGACATGTACGTCTACGGGGGCGCGGCGGCGCTCGAACGCGGCTGGAACGCGCTGATCTTCGAAGGCCCGGGCCAGGGCGCGAACCTCTTCCTCCGCAGCCAGGTCTTCACCCCGGACTGGGGCAAAGTCGTCACCCCCGTGGTCAGCTTCCTGCGCCGCCACCCGCAGGTCGACAAGCGCCGGATCTCGCTGGTCGGGCAGAGCTTCGGCGGCTACCTGACCGCCCGCGCCGCCGCCACCGAGCACCGCCTCGCCGGCCTCGTCACCGACCCCGGCGTCCACGACTGCTTCGTCAGCTGGAGCGACAACCTGAAATCGCTCCTGCCGGTGTTCAACAGCGGCGCCAAGGACGAGTTCAACCGGATCTGGAACCAGGACGTGATCGGCAAAGCGAACGAATACGAGCGGGTCGGCCTCGCCAAGCGGCTCGAGATCTACGGCAACGGCGACGACACCTACAGCAAGCTCAAACTCGCCCAGCAGTTCCAGATGGACCGCGCCACCGCGCGCCGCATCACCACCCCGGCCGCGATCCTCTCACCGGAGCTGGAGCAGTTCTTCCCCGGTCAGGCGAAGACGGTGCACGACTGGATCGGCAAGGACCGCAGCACCCTGATCAAGTTCACGATCGCTGAGGGTGGCGAGTACCACTGCGAGCCGATGGCGCCTCAACTGCGCAACGAACGCGTCTTCGACTGGCTGGAAACGCACGCGCAGCCCCGCCGCTAGCGCCGCCGTGCGGGCCGCGCGGCCGCCAGCGGCCCGGCCGCCACGGCTGTGGGCGCAGCGGCGGCGTCTTCTCGGCGCGCACGCTCTCGGCCGGGCCGTCCTCGGCCGGCGCCCGGCCGGCCCACCAGACCAGCCAGATCAAGCCGAAGATCGGGATCTTCATCGCCAGGATGACGAGGACGATCGGCAACACTCCCATGCCAAAGAGTCTAAGCCGCTGAATCGTCGCCTTCGAGCAGTCCGACGAGGATCTCCCGCTGCTCGGCTGGCAGCTCCAGCAGGTGCGCCCGATCCCCGTCCCGCTTCCAGGCGGCGGCGGCCCGAAGGAGGCGCATCGGGATCTCCAAGTCATCGACCGCGGGCGCCGCGAGCCACGCCTCTGCCCACGCATCCGAACGCTTGACATCGGTGTCTGGGTCCACCATCCAGGCGATCGAGGCAACGACCGCTCTGCCCAGTGCCTCCCCAGCTTCGACCCCCGCGTAGGCGGTCACGATCCCGGCGATCACCGACGGCCGCTCAGGCCCGTCGATCGCGTCGCCCCAGAGGATCCGGCAGATCAGCTCAGGTTCCCCAGGCCGAATCGCGGGAGCCTCGTCCCAAAGCCCCAGCGCCTCGCGCAGGTGCCGCAGAGCAGCCTCGCCGTCGCCACGGCTGAGGCTGATCTCGCTGCGGGTGAAGCGGAGGATCGCGTTGCGTTCGTCAAGAGCAATCGCCTCGCGGATCGCCTCGTCGGCCTCCTCGAAGCGCTCCTGCTCGCGCAAGAGATTCGCTTCGTGATTGCGCAGCCTGGAATCGGAGGGAACGCGTTCGATCCCGGCGCGGAGCGCGAGCAGCGCCTCCTCGGCCCGCCCGACGGACTCGAAGGCGAAAGCTCGGCCGATATAGAGATCGGGGTCGTCGGGGTCCATGACACGCGCCCGCTCGAACGCTTCCAACGCCTGCTCGGAATGACCCGTGCACTCGAGAGCGACGGCGAACTGGGCCTGCTTTCTGGGGTCATCCGGATCGGCCGCAGCCGCCCGACGAAAGGGCTCCAGGCTCTCTTCGTATCGCCCGAGGTTGAGCAAGGCCGCACCGAGCCCATAGAGAGCCTGGGAATCGTCGGGGTCGAGCTCCAACGCCCTGCGGAGTGAGAAGACGGCGGCCTCGTACAGGCCGGTGTTGTTGAGCAGTGCCCCGAGGATGCGCTGGACGACGGGGTCGACAGATTCCAGCTCGGCAACAGCTTCGATCTCGGGCAGAGCCTCGTCGACGCGCCCGAGTGAAATCAGGCTCCCGGAGCGGTTGACGCGGGCACGGGCATTCTCGGGGTCGAGCTCGAGCGCGCGCGAGTGAGCGGCAAGGGCCGCTTCGAAACGGCCGAGCAAATCCGAGTACGAGCCCATCCGCTCCCAGTATTCGGCGTTCTCGGGATCCAGCTCGACGGCACGGGAAATCGCTTCCAACGCCTCACGCTCGCGCCCCAACCGCCGCAGCGTGACGGTGCGGGCGGAGTGCAGAATTGCCGCCTCGGGTTCGGTCGCCAATCCCCGATCCAGGGCCGCCAGCGCCTCCTCATGGCGACCAACCGAGCCCAATGCGTTCCCGAGGTCCCTGGCGACTTCCCAGAGATCGGGATCGAGCTCGAGCGCCCTTTCGAGGGCGACAACGGCCTCCCCGTCGCGCCCCAGGCGTCGCAGCCCAACGCCGACGTTGGCCTGGATCAGAGCGTTACCGGGATCGAGGACGGCAGCCCGTTCGTATGCCGCCAGCGCCTCCTCGTCGCGATCGAGCCGTCCGAGGGCGGAAGCGTAGCCCGCTGCCAACCCGATGTCCTCGGGGTCGAGCTCGAGCGCCGGCGGATAGAGGTCGACCGCTTCCTCGGGGCGGCCGACGAGCAATAGGCCGACAGCAATAAAGCCGAGCAGATCGACATCCGGTTCCGAATCGCGGAGCTCCAAAAGGCCGTCGAGCAGGGACTGGGCCCGATCTTCCGCGCCGTAGCCGTCGACCACCGACTGCAGCTGGATCGCAAACAGCCGTCGCAGCTCCCTCCCGCTGACGTCGCCGTCGGCGGCAGCCACCGCCAGCTCCGCGCCGGCCTCCGCAAAGAGCCGCTCCATGAGCAGGCCGGTCACCTTCGCGAAGCGCAACTCGGCCCGGTCGGGAGTCAGCGAGAGTCCGAGCTCGGCCCGGGCAACGATCTCGCCCGAGCTGCCTCGGAACAGGTCCGCATGGGGCAGCTCCTCGTCAAACGTGCGGAACGCCTCGCTGACGTACGCCACGGCGAGTCGAGCCGAAGAAGGGAGAGTGGCGAGCTCATCCAGCAGTCGCGGGCCGTACCAGGCGCGAAGGAACTCGACGACCATTCGCAAGGGCTTGCCGCGTGCCTGCTTGACGTCGAGACAGAGGCGCATGAGTGGCTCCCGCAGCTCCCAGAAGCTCATCCGCGCGTCCCCCGAAGCGAGCTCGGCGGGTACCTCGGCGCGACGGACGTAGCCACGCTCGGACAGCCCTTTCAGCATCGTCGCGATCTGGTTCTGGGCGATTCCGGTGCGCTCGGAGAGAGCGCGGTTGCTGAGCGCGCCACCGGCTTCCCCGAGCACGACGACGAGCTCCTGCTGCTGGTCGCCGAGCTCGCGCAATCGGTCCTGGTAATACGGAGTGAGGTCGTCCAGCGCTTCGAGGAAGAGCGGCACCAGCTCATCGATCGCCTTGATCGAGACGCACCCCGAGAGCAGCAGCCAGATCCGCGGGTGGCCGCCGGCCAGAGCCTCGATCGCCTCGATCCGACGCCGAGCAACCTGCGTGCCGAGGAATGCGACCAACTCCTCGTCCCGGCGCAGCTCGGCGACTCGCCTCATCAACTCCATGGCACTGTCGACGCTGAGCTCGTCGAGATGGGTGATCGCGAAGAAGCCGTAGAACGGCGATTCCTGCAGCTGAACCCCCTCGAACAGCTGCGGCGCGGTCGCCACGATCAGCATCCGCTGCCAGTCTTCGGCGAACGCGCGGAAGCGTTCCTGACCGTTGTCTCCGATCCGGCGGAATATCTCGTCGAGATTCTCGACCAACAGCACCAGCCGCGATTCGCCGACCGCGTCACGCAGCGCCTGCTCCGCTTCCTGGCCGTTCCGATCGCCGCTCGCGTGCAGGGTGGCTGCCCGCCCGGCGAGATCGAGGTCGGTGCGTTCCCCTGCGACGCGAGCGAGGATCGCAGCGAGGAACTTCCCGTAGGAGGTAATCGACCACGGATCCTCCTCGAGCCAGCCAAGGACCACGGTCCCGGGATCGACCTCGTCCCGGACTCGACTCGCAACCAAGGAAAGGATGTGCGTCTTGCCGATTCCCCGCGGGCCGATCAACAGTTGATGACGGGCGCCCCCGCCCTCATCGAGGGCAACGTCGACCAGTCGCGCGATCAGCGGCTCACGCTGGACGGTGATCGTCTCCAGTACCGCCGGATCCTGCGCTGACGGCGTGAACTTCAGCAGCGGCACGACGTCGCTCATCGCGGTGGCCTCCGCGCCCGCCAGGCCCGCCGCACGAGCGAGAGCCGGAAGTCGTAGCCGGGCTCGATGTAGTGGTCCTTGCAGAGCAGCTCGAGAAGATCGTGGAGCTCGGTCTCCCCCGGCGGCTTTCCCTGAGCCGCGAGGTGCTCTTCTATCTGCACTTGATCCAGCGGCTGCGCAGAGGCAATCGCGTCGAGGACGGCAAATGACAGCTCAACCTGGTCCGGGTAGTAAACGGGGACCCGATCGACGTAGTGCTTCAGCTGCCAAGGATCGAGCGGGTCTCCGAGCACCGCCTCGATCACCTCCCGAGCCGTCGCGACACCGACGAGACCGCCGCCTCCTTCCTGCCACTGCTGCATTTGGGCGACGGTGTGATGGACGTAGAACGGCACGCAGTCGACCTCGGCGGCGACAACGGCGGCGACCCCCGCAGGGTCGTCGCACTCGATCCCCTCGTTTTGGAGGAGTTCCAGTGCAAGGAAGGTGGCGTCGGTGGCGGCCAGCGGCGGCACGTCGACCATCGCCATGTCGTGGGCGGGCACCCACATGCCTCCCTGCAGGCGGAGCTTTTCGATCACGTGGTGGATCCCGAGTGAACCGCTGAAGACCATGCGAACGGAGGCATAGGTTTCGCGAACGAAGCGCAGCACGTCGAGCATGTCGCGCGCGGTCCCCGCTCCTCGCTCGCGGTTGATCGCTTCGATCATGTGGGGCACCTCATCCCAGAAGAAGACGACCCGTTCGTCGACCCCTGAGTCGACCGTCTCCAAGGTCTCGATCACGACCTCCTTCCAAGCTTCCTCGCTGACCGGCTCGAACTCGACTTCGACGGATTTGGCACCCACCTTCTTGACCCCCGCCTTGCGCAGGCGCTTCAGAATCGGCCGGGAGAGAAGGCCCGGAAGATTCGCTTCGACATCGGCGACCAGCGCCCGGGCGAACTCCTCGGGAGTGTTCAGGCCCTGCAGGCTCCGCTTCACAGGACAGGTCCCGATCGGTGGGGCAATGGTCATCCTGCGCATCACCGAGGTCTTCCCCATCCGCCGCTCCGAGGTCAACAGCACGCTCTGACGCTCCAAGCCCCGCCAAATCGAGGTGATGAGGGGGTCGCGCCCCACGACCTGGTCGGGTGCGAGAAGCCCACCCGGATTGACCCGAAGCCGAGGGTTTGGCTTAGACATTCAGCTAAATGTACACATACATAGATGTACATCTTGTTAAGTGTACTAATTGCCACCTCGATCCGGGGCGCGTGGGAGTTCGATCGCGACCGTCGAACCGCGGGCCCAGGCGCGGCCGCCGTGGCGCTCGGCGGTCGCCCGGACGATCGCCAGGCCGAGGCCCGAGCCGGGCGAGCCGGTGGCGTCCTCGCCGCGCCAGAAGCGCTCGAAGACCGCCTCCTCGGTCCCCGGCGCGAAGCCCTCGCCCGCGTCACTGACCGCGACCTGCGCCCAGCCGTCGCGGAGGTGCAGGGCGATCTCGACCCGCCCCCCGGCGGGGCCGTGGAGCTCGGCGTTGTCGAGCAGGTTGGCGAGGCTGCGGGCGATCGCGTCCGGCTCGGCGACGACCGTCGCCGGCGCCTCGACCGCGGCGACGACGTTGGCGCGGCCGGCGGCGGCCTCGCGGACCGCGTCGTCGAGTCGCAGCGGGCGACGCGGCGTCTCGGTCGCCGACTCGCGCTCGAGCGCGAGCAGGTCGTCGACCAGGCGCTGCAGGCGGGCGGTGTCGGCTTCGAGGTCGGCGATCGTCTCCGCGTCGAAGCCGTGGCGGGAGAGGTACTCGACGTTGCCGCGCAGCGAGGTCAGCGGCGTCCGCAGCTCGTGGCTGGCGTCGGCGAGGAAGCGGCGTTCGCGCTCGCGCGAGGTCTCGAGCGAACCCAGCATCCGGTTCAGGGTGCTGGCGAGCTCGGCGATCTCCTCCGGCCCGGCCGGCTCGGCGAGGCGGTCGGCGGGATCCTCGGTGCGCTCGATCGTCGCCGCCGAAGAGGAGAGGTCGCGCAGCGACCTGGTGCTGCGCCGGGTCAAGAACGCCGCCGCGGCGCCGCCGGCGAGGACGGCGCCGGCGCCGCAGAGGAGCAGCAAGAGGCCGAGCCGGTGCTGGGTGTCGTTGATGTCCGCGGTGCTGGAGGCGACGAGGACGACGCCACCCGCCGCGGGACCCCCGACCTCGGCGATCGGCGCCGCGAAGATCCGGATCGGTTCGCCACCGAGGTCGGCGTCGGCGAAGCCGGTGCCGCCCCGCATCGCCACCTCGATCACCGGGACCCGCGGCAGCAGCTTCGCCCCGAGCGAGAGCGAGCGGGCGACGATCGCGCCTTCGCGGTCGAGCACCTCGACGCTGAGCTGGCGGCCGGAGACCGGCGTTTCCAGCGCGCCGGGGGCGGTCAGCACCGCGGGAGCCGAGGCGCTGAGGCGGGCGACGTCGGTCGCCCGCTGGCGCAGGCTGTCGTCGAGCGAGGAGCGCATCCGCTCGCCGATCACGATCCGCGCCGCGATCCCGAACAGCAGCACCGCCAGGGCGACAGCGGCGATCGAGACGATCGTCAGGCGAGCGCTGAGACTGCGGGCCCTCACGGGCCGAGTATGAAGCCGACCCCGCGCACCGTCCGGATCGCCTCCGGATCGCCGAGCTTGCTGCGCAGCCGGGCGACGTAGCGATCGACGATGTTGTCGACGGCGGCCCCGCCCCAGATCGTCGCGATCGCCATCTCGCGCGAGAGCACCGCGCGCGGGTCGCGCAGCAAGAGCTCCAGCAGCTCGGCCTCGCGGGCGCTGAGCTCGACCGGCTCGCCGTCGCCGTTGGCGACCGTGTGCGTGGCGGTGTCGAGGACGATCGCGCCGTAGGCGAGCCGCTCACTGCGGTCGCTGCCACGCCGCGTCAGCGCCCGCAGCCGGGCCACGACCTCGTCGATCGCGAACGGCTTGACGACGTAGTCGTCGGCGCCGGCTTCGAGGCCGCGGACCCGTTCGGCGACGGCGTCGCGCGCGGTCAGCATCAGGACACCGCCGGTCAACCCCTTCTCGCGCAGCCGCCGGCAGACGTCGAAGCCGCTGAGGCCCGGCATCGCGACGTCGAGGACGACGAGGTCGGGGGCCGAGCTCTCGGCCTGAACCAGGGCGGCGCCGCCGTCGGCGGCGCTCTCGACCTCGAATCCCTCGGCGGCGAGGGTGCGCTCCAGCATGCGCCGGACCGCGGCGTCGTCCTCGACGATCAGGACCCGCTCCGGCCTGGTCGCGGTCGCCGTCACCGGATAGACACCTAGTCCCCGGCGACGTCGCGCCGCAGGAAGACGAGGGCGCCGGCGACGAGCGCGGGCACCGCGTAGAGCGCGCAGACCCAGAGGGCGCGGATGATCGGGGTCCAGTCGACCGGCGTGCGCAGGAACCCCTGCCAGGCGTTGAACTGGGTGCTGAGCAGGTAGGGGTGGATCGCGCCAAGGCCGGGCAGGATCCCGACCAGCTGCACCAGCAGCGAGAACATCAGGGTGCCGACGATCGCCGCGGCGCTGTTGCGGAAGACGGTCGAGAAGAAGAGGCCGATGCAGGCGATGGCGGTGATCGGGACGAGGTAGACGAGCAGGCTGGCGCCGACCAAGCCGAGTCCTTCCCCGGCCGAGATCCGGGTCCCGGAGAGGCTGACGATCGAGTTGAAGCCGGAGGCGAGGATGCCGGCGCCGAGCGCGACCGCGCCCATCACCGCGATCGCCAGGACCGCGTAGGTGAAGGTCGCGAGCGCCTTGCCAGCGTAGATCTGGTGGCGCTCGACCGAGCGGGTGAAGATCGTCTTCAGGGTGTCGTGGCGGTCCTCGGCGGCGACGATATCCCCGGCGACCAGGGCGGTGATCAGCGGGAACATCCAGACCGAGCCGAACAGCAGCAAGACCAGCGGCACCGCCAGGCCGGTGTCGTGGACGTAACGCCCGAAGGCGACTTCGTTCGGCTGGCCGCCCTGGGTCGCGAGGGCGACGACGAAGATCAGCGGCACCAGCGCCGCGGCGCCGAGACCGAGGTAGGTCCGCTTCTGGGCGCGCAGCTTGCGCAGCTCCCAGCGGTAGATCGTCAGCACCCCGGGGTTCACGCCGCCCTCTCCTTGCCGGCGAGGGGAACGACGTTGTCGCCGGGGCCTGGTGAGGCGGCGACGGCAGCGGCCGGCTCGCCCTCGGTGAGGCGGAAGAAGAGGTCCTCCAGGGTCGCGTGGCGCGGGCTCAGCTCGAGCGTCAGGGCGCCGGCCTCTGCGAGTGCCAGCGAGAGGGCGCTGACCGCCTCCTCGTCGCGGGCGCTGAACCTGATCCCGGCCTCGGCCGCCAGCGCGTCCGTTATTCCCGGCTGCGCCGCCGCCACCCGCAGGGCGCGGTCGTCATCGGTCGTCCGCAGCAGGTAGCCCTCGCCCGCCTGCTGGCGCAGGTCGGCGAGTGAGCCCTGGTAGGCGACGCGGCCCGAGCGCACGATCGCGACCCGGTTGCAGAGCTCTTCGACCTCGGCCAGCAGGTGGCTCGAGAGCAGCACGGTCATCCCGCGGCCCGACAGTTCCCGGATCAGGTCGCGCATGTCCCGCATGCCGCCGGGGTCGAGCCCGGTGGCGGGCTCGTCGAGCAGCAGCAGGCGCGGCGCTCGCAGCAGCGCCGCGGCGATCCCGAGCCGCTGCCGCATCCCGTGCGAGTAGCCGCCGACCCGGTCCTTGGCTCGCTCGGAGAGGCCGACGATCGCCAGCGACTCCTCGATCCGGGTCGCCGCCTCGCCGCCGTCGAGGGCGGCGAACAGGCGCAGGTTCTCGCGCCCGTTCAGGTAGGGGTAGAAGGACGGCGCTTCGACGAAGCCGGCGACCCCCTCCAGCGCCGCGACGCTGAGCTGGGGGTCGCGGCCGAAGAGCCGGACTGATCCGGCCGTCGGCCGGATCAGTCCAAGCATCATCCGCAGCGAGGTGGTCTTGCCGGCGCCGTTGGGGCCGAGGTAGCCGAAGACGTCGCCGCGCTCGACCGTGAGGTCGACGTCATCGACCGCGACGAGGCTCCCGTAGCGCTTGACCAGGCCCCGGACCTCGATCGGCGTGCCCTGCGGCATCAGCCTCGGCATCCTCCTCAGAGGCCCCTCGCCGCGGCCTCCACCGCAGCGGGCGGCACCGATCCGATCACCACGTAGTCGACGCCGTCGCGGCTGAACCAGAGCGCCGAGCCCAGCGCGGTGTCGAGCTCTTCGCCCTTGACGTCGCCGATCACGACCTTGGGCAGGCTGAGGTCCTGTTCGCTGGGCTCGCCGGCCGCTCCCGGTTCGCTCGCCGACTCGATCACGGCGATCCCGCCGAGGCCCTTGCCGTAGGTGGCTAGCGCGGCCGAGTGGCCGTCGATCTCGATGCCCCTGACCTCCGACCGCGGCAGGCCGGCGAGCGACTCCGGTGCCGTCAGCGGGAAATCGACGGCGGCGGCGACCGCGTCGGCACCGCGGACGACAGTCGGTTCGCCGTGCTCGTCGGGACCGGTTCCGGGTGCGAGGTCGACGACTTTGGCGCTGGCCGGCGGTGAAATGTCGAAGACCGAGGCGGGGACCGCTTCGAAGGAGACGTCGGTCGCCTCCAGCTCCAGCACCGGCGAGCCGTTGCCGCTGGCGTAGACGGCGCCGCGCAGGGGGATGCCGTTGCCAGCGTCCCAGGCGACCTCAACCGCGCCGAGCAGGCCGCCGTCGTGACTCGGAGTCGCCCGCAGCGTGTAGGTCGGCTGGCCGGCGACGTCGGAGGGGATCGCGCCGCTGAGGTCGGCGTGTTTGCCGACCCGGTCGATCTCTTTCTGGATCCGCATCACCGAGGGCACGCCGTCGTCCGCGGCTCCACCTTCGCCGTGCTCGTCCGGCAGGGTGCCGCGGTAGACCGTTTCCGAGGTGCCGTCGTAGATTTCGAACTGCCGGTCCTCGACCAGGACCTGGGTGTCGTTGCCGCCCACTTCGGTCTGCAGCTCCAGCCGCAGCTTGCCGCCGTCGGCCGGCGAGGCCCAAAGGCGACCGTTGGCGCCAGTCAGGAGCGGCGCGGTGCCTTCGACGCTGGAGGCGTCGATCAGGTGGTTGGTGAAGTGGACTTCGGCGCTGATTCCCGGCACCGTGGGCGCTTCGAGGGCGTCGTGAATCGCATTCGCAAGCGGCTTTGGCTCGGGCTTCGGGCCGTCACCGGAGGTGGCGAGGGCGACAGCGGTGCCGCCGATCGCGACGACCAGCGTCAGCGCACAAAGGACGATCAGCCTGCGGGTAGAAATGCGACGAAGAAATTTCACGACGGTCTCCTCTCAGAAACGGGACCGTTCCAGCCTAGGTCGGCTCTTTGAAAGAACTCTGACAGCTGGGCGGCCTCGGCTCGAACTAGGATCAGCGCCTCTACCGGGACGACCTCCAGGAGGATCCATGCGCAAGCTGATCGGCATCGCACTCGCCACCGCCCTGCTCGCGGGCCTGATCGCCAGCGGCAGCTCCGCTGCTCCCATCGCGACCGCGGCCTCGGCGACGAGCTGCCAGCTCAGCACCAAGGACCAGCGCAGCCTCGGCGCCTCCTACGTCACCTCGCTCAAGGTCGAGGGGACGACCTGCGCCAAGGGCAAGGGCGTCACCCTCGCCTTCAACAACTGCCGCACCGCGGGCGGCAAGCCGCAGGGCACCTGCACCCGCAAGGTCGGCCACTACACCTGCACCGAGAAACGCTACGACGCCGTGCCCGGCGTCCAGTACAGCTCCAAAGTGACCTGCACCTGGGGCGCCAAGAAGGTGCTCAGCACCTACACCCAGAACACCTGACGTCGCTGAAGGTTTTTGGTCGCATAGAGGCCAAAACCCTTCAGCCACTCAGTATTCGAAGTCGCGTTCGAGGGCTGCTTCGACGGCGTCGGCGGCGATCGCGGAGCCGGCCTCGTTGAGGTGGATGCCGTCGGGTTCGCGGACGATCGTTTCGCTGCCGTCGACTTCCATCGCGTTGCGGAAGCGGTCGCCGGGGGTGAAGATCGCGCCCATGTCGAGGACGCGGACCTGGTCGCGCCAGGGCGCGGCGGCGGCGTAGACCGCGGCGTCGACGGCGTCGACGATCGGTTTGCGGTCGGGGTCACGGGCCGTGGGGACGGTCAGCCAGTAGACCTTCGCCCACCCGTTCTGGCGGTAGTTGTTCATCAGCTGGCGCGCCCGGTTGGCCCAGATCGCGGCCCATTCCGGACCGCAGCAGGAGACGTCTTCGCCGCTCGGGCCCGGCATCGGCAGGCCCTCGTTGGCGCCGATGAAGATCACGACGGCTTCCGGGTGGTCGTCAGCCACCTGGGTCGCCGAGAGCTTCGCCCAGTCGACGAGGTCGTCGCGCGAGATCCCCGTCGCCAGGTGCGGGTCGCGGACGACGTCGACGCCGTCCGGGGTCAGCCGCTGTGCCAGCTCGAGGTCGAGCGGGGTCGAGAGCGAGTCGCCGGTGACGAGCAGGTTGTGAAGCTCTTTCTTCTTCGGTTCGGGTTCGCCCAACTCCGATGCCTGCGGCGCCCCTTCGAACCATTCCGGCGTCACCGCCGAGGGCCCGCCGGCCGCCCCTCCCCCGCCGGCGGCGGTGGCGCCTTCTTCGAAGCCGGCGCCGACCAGCTTCGTGTCCGGTGAGAGCCAGCCGGTCAGGGTGTGGGTGACGTCGGCGAAGGGCAGCTGTTCGGCGACCCACGAGGCTGGCTTGCCGATCGCGACGACGATGTCGCGGCCGACGCCGGGATTGAGCTCCTCGCCCGCCCGCTTGACGGCCCCGCCGGCGAAGATCAGCAGCAGGAAGGTGAGCAAGAAGGTCGCCAGGACCGCGTCGCGGGCCGTGAAGCGGCGCAGCTTCTGCTCGTCGAAGCGCTCCATCAGGCTGTCGTCGCGGGATTGCTCGGGGGATGGCATCGCTCAGTCGCTCAAAACCGGAAGTAGATGAACGGAGGCACGCCTTGGCTGGGGACGGTGGCGCCGACGACGAGGATAAGCGCCGCCAGCCCGACCGCGAGCAGGACCGGCGAGAGCCGCTCGATCCCGACCTCGATCCCCTCGCTGGTCCGTTCCGGCAGCAGTTGCAGGCCGATCACCGCCAACAGCGCCAGCACGGCGGGGACCGTGACCAGGCTCGAGCCGCCGGAGCTGAACATCCCGGTCACGTAGGTCCAGAAGAGGTCGAGGTCGGGCGAGCGGAAGAGGATCCAGGCAAAGACGACGAGGTTGAAGGTGACGAACCAGCGCAGCCAGCCGGGGAACCTGATTCGCCCCCCGAGCCCGTGCTCGACGCTGAGTGCGGTGCCGTGGAAGCCACCCCAGAGCACGAAGGTCCACGAAGCCCCGTGCCAGAGGCCGCCGAGCAGCATCGTCAGCATCAGGTTGACGTAGGTCCGCACCCGCCCCTTGCGGTTGCCGCCGAGCGGGATGTAGAGGAAGTCGCGCAGGAAGCGCGAGAGAGTCATGTGCCAGCGCCGCCAGAAGTCACGGAACCCGGTCGCCCGGTAGGGGCTGCGGAAGTTCTGGGGGAAGATGAACCCCATCAGCAAGGCGAGCCCGATCGCGATGTCGGTGTAGCCGGAGAAGTCGCAGTAGATCTGGGCCGCGTAGGCGTAAGCGGCGAAGACGAGGTCGGGGCCGCCGTAGGCCTGGGGAACGCCGAAGGCGGGGTCGACGATCGTGCGCCCCAGATAGTCGGCGATCATCACCTTCTTCACCAGCCCGAGGCCGACCAGGCCGAGGCCGGCGCCGACGGCGACGTGCTGGGGGTCGCGGGCGCTCGCCAGCTGCGGGATGAACTCGCGGGCCCGCACGATTGGCCCGGCGATCAGGTGCGGGAAGAAGGAGAGGTAGATGCCGACGTCCATCAGCGAGGCGGGCTCGAACTGGCGCCGCTTGACGTCGACCACGTAGGAGATCGCCTGGAAGGTGAAGAAGCTGACCCCGACCGGGAGCGCAATCGAGAGCAGCGGCGCCGTCGGCGACAGCCCCCAGGTGTTGAGCAGGTCGTCGACGTTCTGGGCGAAGAAACCGTAGTACTTGAAGACGGCGAGGGTGCCAAGGTCGAAGACCACCGCGGCCGCCGTGATCCACTTGCGCCGGCGCTCGCTCTCGGTGGCGTGGATGGCCAGCGCAGCGAGCTGGTTGACGACGGTGACGCCGCCCAGCAGCAGACAGAAGCGCGGGTCGGCGGCGGCGTAGAAGACGTAGCTGGCAACGAGGATGAACGGCTTCCAGTAGCGCTGCCTCGGCATCAACAGCCAGCTCAGCGCCAGCACGATCGGGAAGAAGATCGCGAACTGGACAGTGGGGAATAGCAAGTCGTCGCCTGGTGACTTTGTTAGGTTGCCGGCGGCCCTCGCCCCCGGGAAGCGGGCGATGCTATTCGATGAATCGTCGACTCAATATCGGCATCGCGGCCTTGGTGGCGGCCCTCGCGGTCGCGGCGCTGCCCGCAACCAGCGCCGGCTTCGACCCCGCCTGCGGCAGCGTCGAGACGGCGAAGGCGCGCAAGAACCCCAACCCCGGCGGCCACCCGCCACTGGCGATCGGCGACTCGACGATGCTGCTCGCCCTGCCGCCCCTCTCCCGCGAGGGCTACCAGGTCAACGCCCACGGCTGCCGCCAGATCGAAGAGGGACTCGACGTGATGCGGGAAATGAAGCGCGCCAACCGGCTGCCGCACCTGATCGTGATCGCGCTCGGCGCCGACGCCAGCATCTCCTCAGAACAGATATCGAAGGCGTTCCGCATCGCCGGCCCGAAACGGGTCCTCGGCCTGGTCACCCCGATCGAGCTCGGCGGCGGCACCAGCAGCGACGCCGACGTCGTCCGCGCTGCGGCCAAGCGCCACCCGAAGCGCAGCGTCCTGCTCGACTGGGTCGCCTACAGCTCCGGCCACGGCGACTGGTTCCAGCCCGACGACCTCCACCTCACCTTCTCCGGCGCCGACGGCTTCGCCAAGCTGCTGAGGCAGGCGCTGCCGTACGCCAAAGCCGGCGCCTTCCCCGGGCGGCCGCCGACCGGGAAAAGCGGACTCGGTGACACCCCCATACCTGTCCGCGACCACGGCAGTACCTGATTAAAGAAAAGAATTCATGAGAGGATGTCCGGGTCGGCGGGGGTGTCGGCGATCCAACCGGGAGGAAGTGTTGAAGAAGCTACGTCCAGCCGCAGTAACCGCGGCCATCGCAGCGACGGTCGTGCTCGTGCTCGCCGGCTGCGGGTCATCGGGCTCGAGCGGCGATCGGACCACGCTGCGGGCGACGTATGCCTCCTTCCCGGACTACCTCGATCCAGCGCTCTCCTACACGCTCGAAGGCTGGACCGCGATGTGGAACACCTACATCCCGCTCCTCACCTACACCCACGCCAGCGGCGACGCCGGCGCCAAACTGATTCCCGGCCTCGCCAAGTCGATGCCGAAGGTGACGGACAACGGCAAGACCTACACCCTCTTCCTCCGCCCCGGCCTCAAGTACTCCGACGGCACGCCGGTCCGCGCCTCCGACTTCACGCACACGATCGAACGCGTCTTCAAGGTCAACTCGCCTGGCTCCGGCTTCTATCTCGACATCGTCGGCGCCGAACAGTTCGCGGAAACGAAGAAGGGCGGGATCCCGGGCATCGAAACCAACGACCGCACGGGTGAGATCGTCATCCACCTGGTGGCGCCGCGCGGCACCTTCGGCAACGAGCTGGCGATGCTGTTCGCGGCGCCGCTCCCGGCCGACACTCCGGCCGAAGACCTCTCGCCGAATCCGCCGCCGGCGACCGGTCCCTACGTGATCGTCGAATCGCGACCCGGCCGCGGCTGGAAATACGAGCGCAACCCGCAGTGGCTCGGCAACAACGCCGAGCTGATGCCGGACCTGCCGAGCGGCCACGTCGACAAGATCGACGTCACCGTGATCCGCAACCCCTCGACCCAGGTCAACGACGTCGAACAGGGTCGCTACAACTGGATGGAGAACCCGCCGCCCTCCGACCGCTACGCGGAAGTGCGGCGCAAGTACGAAGGAACCCAGTTCCTCTCCTCGTCGCAGATCAACCTCTATTACTTCTGGATGAACTCGACGACGACGCCGTTCGACGATCCCGAAGTGCGCCGCGCGGTCAACTACGCGATCGACCCGGCGGCAATCGAACGCCTCTACGCCGGCCAGATGACGGCGACCCAACAGATCCTGCCGCCGGGAATGCCGGGCTACAAGCACTTCGTGCTCTACCCGCACGACATGGCGAAAGCGAAGGAAATGATCGCCAAAGCCAACCCGGCCGACCGCGAGATCACGATCTGGACCGACGACTTCGAACAGAACAAAGAAGCCGGCGAATACTACGAGGGCGTGCTCTCCGAACTCGGCTTCAAGACCACGCTCAAAGTCATCAATCCCGAAAACTACTTCGTCGTGATCGGCAACCTGACGACGCCGAACCTCGACACCGGCTTCGCCAACTGGTTCGAGGACTATCCGCATCCGAGCGACTACTTCGCGACGCAGCTGATCGGCGCCGCGATCCAGCCGACCAACAACAGCAACTGGGCCCAGTTCGACGACCCGGCGCTGAGCGCGAAAGTCGAACGCCTCGGCCGCGAACAGCTCGGGCCGAGGCAGGAAGCCGAATACGCCGCGCTCGACCGCGCCTACATGCGGCAAGCGCCGTGGGCGCCGTTCGGGACCCTGACCGTTTCGACGTTCGTCTCCGATGCGATCAACCTGGACAACGTCATCGTCAGCCCGATCTTCGGCCAGGACCTGAGCAGCTTCGAATTCAAGTAGGAGTCGCCAGTGCAGGAATCAGGACGCCGCTCGTATGAGGGCCACCCGACCCTCCAACCGAAATCGGGATTCCGAATTGAGAGGGATGCGAGGCGGAGCCGGCCATGCTTTGGGAGCTTGCGGCTGTCCGCGAGAGCGTGGTTGAGGTTTGGGGCCGTATGGGCCACAAAGCTCAACCGCGCTTCGGGGGAGGGTGCGGTTAGCCGTCGCGGGGGGCCGGCGTGCTGGCCGAGCGGAGGGCGCCGGCGGAGGCGGTGACGACGAGGGCGATGGCGATGACCTCGGTCAGGGACAGATCCTGGGAGAGGGCGATGAAGCCGACCAGGGCGCCGGCGGCGGGCTCGAGGCTCATGAGGACGCCGAAGACGGCGTTGGGGAGGCGGCGCAGCGCCTCCAGCTCGAGGCCGTAGGGGATCGCGGAGCTGAGGAGGCCGACGCCGAGACCGACGGCGAGGACCGAGAGCGCCAGCAGGTTGGTGCCTCCCGCCGCGACCCCGAACGGGGCGACCATCACAGTCGAGACCACCGCCGCCGCAGCAAGGCCGCCGAGGCCCGGGTGGGCCTTGCCGACGCGGTCGCTCTGGAGGATGTAGAGCGCCCAGAAGCCGGCGGCGATGACCGCCAGGGCCACTCCGAGCGCGTCGAGCCCGCCGCTGCCGCCGGGGTCGGCGAGGAGGACGATCCCGGCCGCCGCCAGCGCCACCCAGATCAGGTCGCGGCGCCGGCGCGAGCCAAAGACGGCGACGCCGAGCGGGCCGAGGAACTCGAAGGTGACGGCGATCCCGAGCGGCAGGCGGTCGATCGCGCCGTAGAAGCAGAGGGTCGCGCCGGCCAGGGCGAGGGCGAAGAGGACGACGTCGCGCGAGATCCAGGCACGCAGTGGCGGCAGGCCACGGGCGGCGAGCGCGACCAGGATCAGGGCGCCGAAGCCGGAGCGCATCAGGACCGCGCCGGAGGACCCGACCTCGTCGAACAGCGTCGTCGCCAGCGCCGCCCCGCACTGGACCGAGGTGATCGAGCCGACGACCATCGCCGCCGCCAACCGCGTCTCGGCGCGGTGCGATCGCGCCGGCGCTTCAGTCGCCACCGAGCAGCTCGCCGAGGGTGCGGCCGCTGAGCACCGACCGCGGCTCTTCGGCGACGACGTCGGAGCCGGGCTGGGCATCGTCGTCGCGGCGCTTGATCAGCAGCCACTGCGGCTTGGCGCCAGGCCGCGTCCGCTGCAGCGCGAAGCCGCCGCGCAACTTCTCGCCGTGGAGGACGAAGACTGCGTGGCCACGCTCGAGCGCCTCGGGCCAGGCGACCCGGCCGCCCTGCTCATAGCTGCCACGGTCCCAAACGATGACTCCGCCGCCGTCGAGCTCGCCCTCGAAATCATTGTGGGAAAGCTGGTGATCCTCGACCTCGACCGCGAGCCGTTTCACCGCCGGGTCCATCGCCGGCCCTTTCGGCACCGCCCAGGAGCGCATTACGCCGCCGACCTCGAGCCGCAGGTCGAAGTGGTGTGCGGTCGCCCGGTGCTCCTGGACGACGAAAACGCCGGCGGCGACACCGCGGACGGCGAACTGCTCGTGGCCTTCGACCTTGCCGGGCTCGATCTCGACCTCGGCGACCGCCGCTCCCGGCGGACCCTCGCGCAGAAAGCCCACCAGCTCCTCGACCGCCTGCCCGGGACCCTCGGCCTGGACGAGCACGCTGTCGTCCTCGGCGTTGCGCACCCAGCCCATCACCCCCAGCTCCTGCGCCCGGTTCACGGTCGCTTCGCGGAAGCCGACGCCCTGGACCCGGCCGCGCACGACCGCGCGCAGCCCCCGCTTCCCCGATTTCGCAGCTTTCGCTTTCGCCACCCGGTCTATTAGACCGGTATTGGCCCCGGCTCGAGCACGTCGGGGTCGTGCCCCGGCTGCACCGTCATCCCCTGCTCGCGGAACCGGCGCAGCCGTTCGGCCGACTGCGCCTGCGCCTTGTGGTTGTCGCCGAAGACCGGGAAGCGGTGGTCGTCGAGGACGCTGGCGTAGTAGGCGACGTCAGCCGCGATCACGAGCTCGCCGACGCGGACCGACTGGTGGCCCGGGGTGTGGCCGGGCGTGCTGAGCAGTTCGACCGAGCCGTCACCGAGCAGGTCGTGGTCACCGTCGACCAGGGTCAGCTCTTCGACCGCCGCATAGTCCTGCGGCAGGTAGAAGTTGCGGGCCACAGCGGCGCGGTTCTGACCGGCCTCCCACTCGGCCCGCTGGACCACGACCGGGACGTTCGCGGGCAGCAGCGATAGGCCGCCGGCGTGGTCGAAGTGCAGATGGGTGACGACTGCCATCGTCACCGTCGCGAGGTCGACCTGCTCGGCGATCGATTCCTCCTGCTCGAACATGAAGTGGGCGAGCGCACCGGGCTCGTAGTGAGCGCTCGTGTCGGCGACCGCCGCCGGGTGCAGGCCGGTGTCGATCAGGATGCGCTCGCGCTCGGTCTCGACCAGGTAGACGGGAACTGGGAGCCGTTTCGGCCGCTCGGGCTTCTCTTCGTCGCGACGCCAGATTCCGGCCGAAGTCGTCATCCAGCCCACGTTGAACATCTCGACCCGCATCCGCCCTCGACTCTCCGGTTTTATCTAGGTACGGGTGGAGACTACAACTGAGGTGAGACCCCACCTCCGGGCATGCGTTCCCCGGGCCGCAGGCGTCAGCCGAGCGGCGGGAACTCGGGCGGGCGGCGCTCCAGGTAGGTGGCGACGCCCTCTTTGACGTCGGGGCGAGAGAACGACTCGCGCATCTGTTCCGCCGCCTCGTGCAGCGCCTCGTCGAGCGTCGAGTCGAGGGCGCGGTGCACCTGGCCCTTGATGATCGCCATCGAGGCCGGCGAGCAGTTCTGGGCGAGGTCGGCGGCGTAGGCGACGGCCGCGTCGACGAGGTTCTCAGGCTCCTCGAGAAACTCGACGAGGCCGAACCCGTGCGCATCGGAGCCGAGCACGACCCGGCCCGACATCAGCAGGTCGAGGGCACGGCTGGTGCCGACGATCCGCGGCAGGAGCCAGGCGCTGCCGTACTCGGCGATCAGGCCGCGGCGGACGAAGGCGGTGGTGAATTTGGCCCCGGGGACGGCGAAGCGGACGTCGCAGTACAGGGTCTCGACGAAGCCGAGGCCGGCGGCGGCCCCGTTGATCGCCGCGATCAGCGGCTTGCGCAGCTCCAGCGGCCGGGTCCGCGGTCGCGGCCGGTCAAACGGCGTCGTCGCCGTGTCGGAAGCCCCTTCGAGGATGTCCATGTCGGCGCCGGCGCAGAACCCCTTCCCTGCCCCGGTGACGACGACCGCCCGCACCTCCGGGTCCGCTTCGGCCTCGTCCAGCAGCTCGAAGTAGCGGTCCTCGAGCTCGTCGTTCCAAGCGTTCAACCGGTCGGGCCGATTCAGCGTCACCAGCATCACCGCCCCGCGCCGCTCGCTCAGCACGCTCTCCCAAACCTGCGTCGACTCGCTCATCTCCCGTTTCTCCTCTGTTTCGAACTGTCACCGACAATTCTGACCCCTGATGACCGAACCGACCGAAGCCGATTTGTACGACCGCCACGCCCCTGCTCGAGTCCGCACCGACGATCCGTTCGCGACATTGACCACACCAGGGTGGGGTAAATGTCGCGAACTCCGCTTTCAGACGGCGGCCGAGGTCAGGGCGGCGGCGCGGGGCGGCAGGAGACCGAGGTCGGTCAGGGCCGGGATCACTCCCTCCCCCACCTGGTAGGCCTCCTCGAGGTGGGGATAGCCGGAGAGGATGAACTCGTCGATGCCGAGCTCGTGGTACTCGGCGATCCGCTCGGCGACTTCCTCGTGGCTGCCGACCAGCGCCGTGCCGGCGCCGCCGCGGACGAGGCCGATTCCGGCCCAGAGGTTGGGCGCGACCTCGAGCGAGGCGGTGCTGCCGTTGTGGAGATCCGACATCCGCCGCTGCCCCTCCGATTCGGAGCTGCGCTGGACCGCCTGCGCCGCCGCGATCGCCGCGGGATCGAGGCCGTCGAGCAGGCGCTGGGCGACGGCCCAGGCCTCGGTGGCGGTCTCGCGCGCGATCACGTGCAGACGGATGCCGAAGCGGAGCTCGCGGCCGCGGCGCTCAGCGGCGGCGCGGACGAGGTCGAGCTTTGCCGCGACGGCGTCCGGCGGCTCGCCCCAGGTGAGGTAGACCTCGGCGAGCTCGGCGGCGACGTCGATCGCCCCGGAGGAGGAGCCGCCCAGGTAGACATCGGGCCAGGCGGGCGGATCCAGCAGCTTCGCCCCCTCCACGCTCAGGTGCCGCCCCTCGAAGTCCACCTCCTCGCCGGTCCAGAGCTCGCGGAGGATCTGCAGGAACTCGGCGCCGCGGGCATAGCGCTCCTCCTTCGTCGCCCGGTCCCCGTAGCGCAGCTGCTCGACCTGATCGCCGCCGACGACGATGTTGATCAGCAGCCGGCCGCCGGAGATGCGCTGGAAGGTGGCCGCCATCTGCGCCGCCAGCAGCGGCGACTGGAAGCCCGGCCGGAAGGCGACCAGGTACTTGAAGCTGCGCGTCACCTGACTGAGGGCGGCGGTCATCAGCCAGGCGTCCTCGCACCAGCTGCTGGTCGGCGTCAGCGCCCCCTCGAACCCGAGTTCCTCGGCCGAGCGCGCGATCTGCCCGATGTACTCGATCGTCGGCGGCCGCTCGCCACCGTCGCCGAGCTCGACCCGGGCGCCGTGGGCGCCGGCGGCGTTGCCGAGGCTGAGATCGGCCCGCGAGTCGCCGTTGGTCGGCAGGAACCAGTGCAGGGTGACGGTCATCGAGGAGATGATCTGCCGCCCTCGGCGGCGCGGTCAAATCGAATTACTCGATGGCCTGATCGAATTCTTGACTAAGTGAATCTACTTGATGTGAAAAACTCGGTTGGTGCGGATCGAGCAGCTCGAATACGTCACCGCCGTCGCCAGGCTCGGCTCCTTCCGCCACGCCGCCCAGGAGCTCCACGTCTCCCAGCCGGCACTGAGCGAGGCGGTGCGCAAGCTCGAGATCGAGCTCGGCGTCGCGATCCTCGAGCGCGGCCGCACGGGGGCCAGCATCAGCACCGAGGGCCGCGAGATCCTCCCCTACGTCTACGAGGTGATCGAGTCCGTCGACAACCTCCGCCACGCCGCCGACGACCGCCACCGCAACCGCCGCGTCGTCCGCCTCGGCACCACCGCCGCCGCCACCGCGCCACTGCTGACGCGGACGATCGGCCAGTTCTCCGCCCTCCACCCAGCGACCGAGATCGAGGTCATCACCGCCCGCCAGCGCCAAATCCACCGCGACCTGATCGACGGCAACCTCGACCTCGGCCTCGTCAACTACCTGCTCGGCGACGACATGCCGCCGGACCTCGAGTCGACCGAGCTGCTGCGCGGCAAACCGGTCGTCTGCATGCGGGTCGACAGCCCGCTGGCGAAGCGCCGCAAGCTGGCGCCCGAAGACCTGGTCACCGAGCCCCTGATCGCGATGCGCAGCGGCTACCTGATGCACCGCTACGCCCACCGCCTGCTCGACGGCCACCCGGCCCGCTTCACCTACGCCGCCGACGGCGCCGAGATGGGCAAGCTGATGGTCGCCGAAGGCCTCGGGATCGCGATCCTGCCCGACTACAGCGTCCACGGCGATCCGCTCGAGCAGAGCGGCGCAATCACCGTCCGCCGGATCGACGACGACACCGAGGTGATCATGGTGATCCAGCGGCGGCCGCTGAAGTCAGCCGCCCGTGCTGCGCAGGAGCTGCACCAGATGTTCCTCGAGCGGGCCGGCGAGCTGATGGCCGCGGCGTAGAGCTCCCCCCGCCTGATCGACATCCGCCTCAGGGCGTGAGCTCGACCTGGTAGCCGGCCTCGGCCAGCCGCTGCAACAGCGTCGCCGCGTGCTCGTTGCCGCGGGTCTCGACGATCAGCTCGATCCCGGTCTGCTCGACGCCGAGCTCGACGCCGTCGCGCAGGTGGGTGACGTCGAGGACGTTGGCGCCGGTGCCGGCAACCGCCGCCAGCAGATCCGCCAGCCCGCCCGGCTGGTCGGGGACGCGGGCGAAGAGGCGCGCCCGGCGACCGACCTGGGTCTCCTGGCGGTTGATCACTCGCGCCAGCACGCGGGCGTCGACGTTGCCGCCGGAGAGGACGGCGACCGTCGTCCCCGACGGCGCCGGTGCCACCGCACCGGCCAGCAGCGCCGCGACCGAGGCAGCGCCGGCGCCCTCGGCGACGAGCTTGCAGCGGTTGACGAGCAGCACCATCGCCTCGGCGATCGCCTCATCCTCGACCGTGACCACCTCGTCGACCCAGCGCTCGATCAGCCCCAGGGTGAGGTCGCCCGGCCGCTTGACCGCGATCCCGTCGGCGATCGTCGCGCCGGCGGCGACGGGAACCGGTTCACCTGCTGCGAGCGAGGCCGGGAACGGCGCGCATCCCGCGGCCTGGACAGCGACGATGCGGATCGGCCGGCCGGCGCTGCGAATCGCCGCCGCGATGCCGCTGATGAGGCCGCCGCCGCCGACCGGGACGACGACCTGGGCCATGTCCGGGGCCTGCTCGAGCAGGTCGAGACCGACGCCCGCCTGTCCCTCGACGATCTCGACGTCGTCGAAGGGATGGACGAAGAGCAGCCCGTCCGCCGCGGCCAGCTCGCGCGCTGCCTCGATGCAGTCGTCGACCGAGCCGTCGTGGAGCCGGACCTCGGCGCCGAACGCCTCGACCGCCGAGAGCTTCGAGAGCGCAGCGCCGCGCGGCATGAACACCGTGCAGGCAATGCCGCGGACCCGGGCCGCGTAGGCGAGCGCCTGCGCATGATTGCCGGCGCTGCCGCTGACGACGCCGCGGCAGTTGCCGGCATCGCGATCGCGCAGCTTGGAGAGCGTGCCGCGCAGCTTGAAGGAGCCGGTGCGCTGCAGGCACTCGGCCTTGATCGCGACCTCACCCCCGCAGACGGAGCTGAGTGAGGCGGAGCTGTAGAGCGGCGTCTCCCTGATGATCGGCACCGAGGCGCGCCGGATCGCCTCGAGCTCCGCAAGTGAGGGCGACCAGACCACTTGCTTGTTGTAGCTGAAACCCGTTCTCTCGCGGCGTTTTTTTTGGGGCTGGCTTGGGGCTAGACTCGGTCGATGGCCGGGAACCGCCGCTTCGCGCTGCGCCAGCGCCCGCACGGGCGGATCGACGAGGAGACCTTCGAGCTGCTTGAGGAAGAGCTGCCTGCCCTGCAGGACGGCGAGGCGCTGATCCACACCGAGTGGATCTCGGTCGACCCGACCAACCGCGGCTGGATCAGCGAGGGGCCCGGCTACCTGCCGCCGGTCGCGATCGGCGAGACGATGCGCGCCCTCGGCATGGGCCGCGTGGTCGAGTCCAAGCACCCCGACTACGAGGAGGGGCAGCTGGTCCAGGGGCTGATCGGGTGGACCGAGAACTTCATCGCCTCCGACACGGCGCCGCTGCAGCGGGTGCCCGTGATCGACGGGGTCTCCCCCAGCCTCTACCTCGGCGTGCTCGGCATGACCGGCCTCACGGCCTGGGTCGGGATGCGGGAAATCGGCCAGCCGCAGGGGGGCGAGACGGTCGTCGTCTCGGCAGCGGCTGGCGCCGTCGGCTCGGTCGCCGGCCAGATCGCGAAGCGCGAGGGCGCCCGCGTCGTCGGCATCGCCGGCGGCCCCGAGAAGTGCGCGATGCTCACCGACACGCTCGGCTTCGACGCCGCCGTCGACCACCGCGCCGAGGACTGGCGGGCGCAGCTCAAGGCCGCGACGCCAGACGGCATCGACGTCGACTTCGAGAACGTCGGCGGCGAGCTGATGGACGCGATCTTCGCCCGCCTCAACATCCGCGCCCGGGTCGCCCTCTGCGGCCTGATCTCCGTCTACAACGACACCGAGGCACCGCCCGGCCCAAGCAACTTCCGCAACCTGCTCGTCAACCGCGTCAACCTGCAGGGCTTCATCATCCTCGACCACCTCGACAAGCTCGCCGAGGTCTCGGCCCAGCTCGGCGAGTGGGTCGCCGACGGCAGCCTGAAACCGCTGGAGACCGTCGTCGAGGGCTTCGAGCAGCTGCCGAACGCGATCAACATGCTGTTCGACGGCGCAAATGTTGGCAAGCTTGTAGTCCGTGTCTAGCGCTCCCGCGACTCGAGTCCTGCGCAGCGAGACCTTCCCCGACCTCTCCGACGGGGTCATCTACCCAAGGCTCTCGGACGGGAAGCTCACCTGGCTGCGCGAGCGCGGCGGCGTCGAGAAGTCCTTCGCCCCCGGCGACGTGCTCTATGAGCACGCGGTCCGCGACGCCCCCTTCTTCGTCCTCCTGGACGGCCTGGTCGAGTTCGTCGACCGCAAGCCGGGCAAGGACATCCACATCGCCCAGGCCGACGGCCGCACCTTCATCGGTGACATCGCGGTCTTCACCGGCGAGCCGACGATCAGCGCCTGCGTCGCGGTCGAGCCGACCCGGGTGATCGCCTTCGACCGCGAGGGGCTGCGCAACATGGTCGAGCTCTGGCCCGAGTTCGGCGAGCACATCTTCAAAACCCTGCTGGCACGGCGCGCCTGGCACGAAGACGAAGGCCACGGGGTGATGCGGCTGATCGCGCCGCGCGGCTCGCGCCGGGCCTTCGAAGTCCGCGACCTGCTCGAGCGCAACCTGCTGCCGGTCCGCTGGTACGACGTCGACAGCGATGCCGAGAGCGCCGACATGCTCGAGTGGCTGCAGATCCCACGCGAGGAAACGCCGGTGCTCGTGCACGCGACCAACGTGATGCGCAACCCCTCGGCAGCGCAGGTCGCGCGCCAGCTCGGCCTGCGGGCCGAAGTCGACGGCGAGCGCTTCGATTTGGTCGTGCTCGGGGCCGGTCCGGCGGGCCTGGCGGCGAGCGTCTACGGCGGCTCCGAGGGCCTGCGTACGTTCGTCGCCGAGGCCTGGGCGCCCGGCGGCCAGGCCGGAACCAGTACCAGGATCGAGAACTACCTCGGTTTCCCGGCCGGAATCGACGGCCGCGACCTGACGAGGAAGGCGACCCTGCAGGCGCGCCGCTTCGACGCCGTCCTCTCCAGCTTCCACCGCGCGGTCGAGCTCGCCGACGGCCCCGAGGGGCTGCTGCGGGTCGACCTCGACGACGGCCAGCACGTGCTCGCCCGTTCGCTGGTGATGGCGACCGGAGCGCGCTGGCGCGAGCTCGACGTCGAGGGCATGAGCCGCTTCCGCGGCGCCGGCGTCTACCACGCGGCGATGTCGACCGAGGCCGAGCGCTCGCGCGACAAGGACGTGGTCGTGATCGGCGGCGGCAACTCCGCCGGGCAGGCCGCGGTCCACCTCTCCCGGCGCGCCCGCAGCGTCCGCGTCGTCGTCCGCGGCAAGGCCCTGAAGTCGACGATGTCCCGCTACCTGATCGACCGGATCGAGAGCTCGTCGCGGATCGAGGTCGTGACCGAGACCGAGCTCGCCGCCCTGCACGGCACCGCCACGGTCGAATCGGTGACCCTGCGCGACAAGCGCGACGGCACCACGACCGACGTCGACTGCACCGCCGTCTACGTGATGATCGGCGCCGACCCCTGCACCGAAGCCTCGGAGGGCATGCTCGCCGTCGACTCCGCCGGCTATCTGCTCTGCGGCGAGGGCGCCGTCAACTGCGCCAGCCACCTGCAGTGGCCGCTACCGGACCGCGAGCCGCACCTGCTCGAGACCATCCGCCCCGGCGTCTTCGCCGCCGGCGACGTCCGTGCCGGCGCCGCCAACCGGGTCGCCGGCGCGGTCGGCGACGGCGCCCTGGTCGTCCGCTTCGCCTACGACGTCCTCGCCGCCTGAGCGGCGCCGCGAAGCTGCAACTTGACCAACTTGACCAAGTGCGGTGCTAGGCTGCCTCCATGCTCGGCAATATCCGCTCCCAGAGCGTCACCATCGGCGAAGCGAAGACGTACTTCTCGAAACTGGTGCGCCGGGTCGAGGCGGGCGAGGAGATCCTCGTGCGCCGGGGGGCCAAACCGGTCGCCCGCATCGTTCCGCTCGAGAAGCGCGGCGGCGTCCACGGCTTCGGATCGATGAAGGGAGAGATCGAGATCGGTCCGGACTTCGACGAGCCGCTTGAGGAATTCGCCGAGTACGAAGAGTGAGCGACGGCCAGCTACTCGACTCGCACGCGCTGCTCTGGTTCCTCGGCGGAGACGCCAAGCGGATCAGTCCGCAGTTGCGCGAGCGCCTCGAAGACGACGCGACGACGGTCAGCGCGGCCAGCTTCTGGGAGATCGCGATCAAGGTCGGGCTGGGCAAGCTCAGGGCTCCCCAAGAGCTGCCCCTGCGGGTCGAAGAGCTGGGCTTCCAGCTGCTGCCGATCAGGCCCGAGCACGCATGGCGGGCCCGCGATCTGCCGTTGCACCATCGCGACCCCTTCGACAGGCTGCTGATCGCCCAGGCCCAGGTCGAGCGCCTGCCGATCGTCACCGCCGATTCGCAGTTCGCCCCCTACGGGGTCAAGATCATCTGGAACTGAGGCCGGAACGGCCGTGCGGTGCGTGATGCTGTGCTTGCTAGCATCACACATCATGACGAGAACCACGCTCAATCTCGACCCTTCGGTGATGCAAGAGCTGCGCCGCCGCAGCAAGCAGGAGCGCAAGTCGATTGGCGAGCTTGCTTCGCAGCTGCTCGCGCGCGGGCTTCGCGAGGACCGGGAGCCGCAGCCGCAGTCCTTCTCCTGGGTGAGTCGCGATCTCGGCAGACCGGCGGTGGACCTCGAGGACAAGGACGCACTCAACACTCTGCTTGACCGATGAGCGTCACCGTCGACGCAAATGTCTTGGTCTACGCCTCCAACGAGGCGGAGCCGGTCCACGAGCCCGCTCGCCTGCTGGTGGAGCGCCTGGCGGCAGGCCCTGAGATCGTCTACCTGTTCTGGCCGACTGTCATGGGGTACCTGCGGATCGTCACCCATCCCTCGGTGCTCCCCCGACCGCTCCGCCCCGAGGACGCGATCTCCAATCTGGAAGCGTTGATGGCGCAAGCCCACTTTCGGACGCCGGGCGAGGGCGAGGGGTTCTGGGAGCTTTATCTCGCGACCCGCAACGACGCTGATCGCGGCAATCACGTTCCCGACGGCCATCTCGCGGCGCTGATGCGCCAGCACGGCGTCGGGACGATCTACACCCGTGACCGGGACTTCAGACGCTTTGACGGCATCACGGCCGAGGATCCGTTTCCGTCTTAGCACTCAGACCCGGGTGGACGCCGGGGCCGATCGTCTGTCGGTCGACGATCTCCTGCAGCAGCTTGACCAGCCGCTCGCGATCGGTGGCTGACATCCCCTTCGTCAGCTCGCGCTCGTGGGCTTTGGCGATCACGCGGCCGCGGGTCAGGGTCTCGCGGCCCTTGGGCGTCAGGTAGAGGGCGCGGACGCGGCGATCCAGGGGGTCGGGCCGGCGCTCGACCAGGCCCCGCTGCTCGAGCTCGTCGACGAGGGCGACCATGCGGCTCGGCGGCACCTCGATCGCCTCGCCGATCGCCTGTTGCGAGCGGCCCTCGGCGGCGTCGACGAGGTTGAGGATCCGGAACAGCGGCGGCTGCAGGTCGATTTCCTCCATCCGCTCGGAGAAGCGGCGGGCGGCGTGGATCCCGACCTGGGAGAGGAGGAAGGCGAGGGTCGAGGGGGCCTTGTCGCCCCGGATCGGATCGGCGTTCACGGGACGTGAAGCCTACCGTGTCTTACTTTCTGCTATGAATCGTTTCGTTCTGAAACCTTTTATCTCAGAAACGAATTTGTGAAAGGGAGGATCGCTGTATGACCCGCCTTCTCGTCCGCCTCGCCAACGTCTCCTACCACCGCCGCGGCCGCATGGTCCTCGCCTGGATCGGCGCGGCGATCGTCCTCATCGGTCTCGGCTCCTCGCTGGCCGGCGAGTTCGAAGCCGACTACAACACCCCGGGCTCGGAGTCGAAGGCGGCCAGCGACCTGACCGAACGCGCCTTCGACGGCTACTCCGGGCAGGAAATCTACGTCGTCTGGAAGGACCCGAGCGGCGCCGATTCGGCGGCGGCAAAACAGCGGATGAACGCCTTCTTCGCCGAAGCCGAAGCGGTCGAGCACGTCGGCAAGGCCGACCCGGTCCGCGTCTCGGGCGACGGCACGATCGCGACCACGACGCTGCCGCTGAACGTGCCCGGCTGGGAGGTCGAGAAGAAACAGGGCGAAGAACTGATCGACGCCGCCAACGCCAACAGCGGCGACGGGCTCGAGATCAAGCTCGGCGGCGACCCGATCTACGCCGCCCAGGGCAGCACCAGCCCCGAGGGCGCCGGCTTCCTCGCCGCCGCGATCGTGTTGCTGATCGCCTTCGGCTCGATCGTCGCCGCCGGCCTGCCGCTGGTCGTCGCCCTCTTCGGCCTCGGCATCTCCTCCGGCGGCCTGATCCTGCTGCTGGCCAACGTCGTCGACGTCCCCGACTGGACGACTGCCGTCTCCGGCCTGATCGGGATCGGCGTCGGGATCGACTACGCGCTGCTGGTCCTGACCCGCTTCCGGGCGGCGCTGCGCGACGGCAAGGACCGCCACGACGCCGTCGTCGAGGCGGTCAGCACCGCCGGGCGCAGCGTGATCATCGCCGGCTCCACCGTCGTCGTCGCCGTCCTCGGCTTGATGCTGACCGGGCTGCCGTACATGTACGGGGTCGCGATCTCGGCCTCGCTGGCGGTGCTGGTCGTGATGTTCGCTTCGATCACGCTGCTGCCGGCGCTGCTCTCCTATCTCGGCCCGCGGGTCGACAAACTGCGGATCCCGTTCCTCGGCCGCCGGCTCGAACCGCGTGAGACCGATGGCGAATCCCCCGCCGCCCGCTGGAGCCACGCGGTCCAGCGCCGGCCCTGGCCGGCGGCGATCGTCGCCACCGCGATCCTGCTCGCGCTCGCTGCTCCCGCGCTCGGCATGCGCCTCGGCTTCCCCGACGCCGGCAACGACCCCAAGGACAAGATGACCCGCCAGGCCTACGACCTGATCAGCGAGGGCTTCGGCCCCGGCGCCAACGGGCCGCTGATCGTCGCCGCCGAAATGCCCGACCCGGAAGCCCGCGCCACGATCAACGAGCTCGCCACCGCGCTGCGCGAGGAAAAGGGCATCGCCTACGTACCGGCCCCGCGCTTCAACGGCGAAGACACGGCGGCGCTGATCACCGTGATCCCGACCACCTCGCCCCAGGACGAGGCGACCACCGACCTCGTCAACCGCCTGCGCGACAGGCTGGTGCCGCAGACGCTGGCGGGCACCGGGGTCGTCGCCTATCTCGGCGGCATCACGCCCGCGCTCGAGGACCAGAGCGAATACATCACCGGCCGCATGCCGCTGTTCATCGCCGCCGTCCTCGGCCTCTCCTTCCTGCTGCTGCTGGTCGCCTTCCACTCGCCGCTGATCGCGCTCAAGGCGGGGATCATGAACCTGCTCTCCGTCGGCGCCGCCTACGGGGTGATGACCCTCGTCGCCCAGGGCGGCGCGGTCGGCGAACTGATCGGGATCGACCACGAAGTTCCGATCGCCCCGTTCATGCCGGTGATGATGTTCGCGATCCTCTTCGGCCTCTCGATGGACTACGAGGTCTTCCTCGTCTCCCGGATCCGCGAGGAGTACCTGAAGGACGGCGACACCAGGCGCGCGGTCGCCGACGGTCTCGCGAAGACGGCCCGGGTGATTACCGCGGCGGCGGCGATCATGGTCGTCGTCTTCCTCGCCTTCGTCTTCTCGCCCGAAGTCTTCCTCAAGCTCTTCGGGATCGGGCTGGCAGCGGCGATCTTCCTCGACGCGACGATCGTGCGAATGGTCCTCGTGCCCGCCGTGATGCAGCTGCTCGGCAGCTGGAACTGGTGGATCCCGGGCTGGCTCGAGCGGCGGCTGCCGCGGCTCGACGTCGAGCCCGCGGCGCCGGCCGAGGGCAGCGCCTAGGAGCCCTCATCAACGCTTGCAACATTGACCCGCTTCTGGTGGGGTCAATGTTGCAAGCGCGGCGGTGGGCCTCGGGGCCTGGCGGCCGACCAGGAAAGGAAAGCAACCATGGCAAGCAAGAAGATCGCCGTCGCCGGTGCGACCGGCCGCCTCGGTCGCCCCACCGTCGAGGTCCTGCGCGAGCGCGGTCACGAAGTGGTGCCGATCTCGCGCAGCTCCGGCGTCGACGTCATCTCCGGCGAAGGCCTCGCGGCCGCGCTCGAGGGGGTCGACCTGATCATCGACGGCGCCACCGGCCCCTCGCCCGACCAAGCCGCGGCGACCGAGTTCTTCACGACCGCGGCGCGCAACCTGCAGCAGGCCGGTGCCGAGCAGGGAGCCGCCGGCGTCCTCGTCGTCTCGATCATCGGCGTCGACCATTTCCACACCGGCTACAACGCCGCCAAGCTGGTTCAGGAGCTTGTGCACTTCGACGGACCGCTGCCGGCCCGCGTCCTGCGCGCCGCCCAGTTCCACGAGTTCGTCGCCGAGCTGATCGAGTGGGGAACCCAGGGCGACGTCAGCCACCTGCACGAGATGCGCACCCAGCTCGTCGCCGCCCGGACCGTCGCCGAGGCGCTCGCCGACCTCATCGACGAGGCCGATTCGGCACCGCTCGGCAACCCGGTCGCGGAAATCGCCGGGCCCCGTGAGGAGAGCCTGATTGCGGCGGCGGAACTGTTCACGGCCCGAGAGGGGAACGGTCCGCGCATTGAGGAGAGACAGTTCTTCGAGGACCCGGAAGGCCTCTACCCCGCCGGCGCCGTCCTCCCCGGCCCGATCGCGAGGCTCGCCGGCCCGACCTTCGAGGAGTGGCTCGGCGCGTAGGGCTCAGAGTCGGGTCGGTTCGAAGCCGAGGCGGGCGAGCGGCTCGACCAGCTCGTGCTCCTCGTAGGAGAGGTGCGAGAGCAGGGTGTCGGTGAGGACGTCGATCGCGGTCTGCAGGGGGTCGAAGTCGTCGGGGTGCTGGATGTGGTGGACGAGGGCCTGGTCGACCGCTTCGATCGCGTCGTGGATGACGAGGTGCTCCTCGGTGAGGCGGTCGATCACCGGGGCGAGGTCGGCCTCGGCGCTGCGCAGGTGGGGGAAGACCGACTGGTCCTCGATCGCGTGGTGTTGGGTGACGACGCGGCAGTAACGGCTGCAGAAGGCGCCGAGCGTCCAGTCGTTCTGGCGCATCGCCATCTCGCTCAGGGCCGAGCGCGCCTCGCCGGCGCTGAGCGAGCCGGTCCGGACCTGGGCGACGACCTCGCGCAGTTCGGTCAGCTCGTGACGGAGGTGGTCGTGGACGTCGATCAGGTGCTGGCCGGCGCGGCGGCCGGTCTCCGAATAGGTGACGCCGGCGCCGGAGGGCGCCCGGTGGGGACGCGTCGACTCGTCCCAGCGCGGCTCGGCCAGGCGGCGGCCGTCGTCCGGGGTCGGGGTGACGCCGAGGCGGTCGTGCTCGGTCGCGGTGCCAGCCGCGGCGACTTCGTCGCTGGCCGGGACCGGCGGCTGCGGCGCCGGCTCGGTCGGCGCGGCGCCGTCGCCCCCTCCCCCACGCTCGCGCGCGGCGGCGACCAGCTCGCGGACCGCCGGCGCCACCTCGGTCGCAAACCGCTCCAGCTCGCCCGGATCGTCGCCGGTCGCAAAGAATCCCGAGATCCCCTCCTCCAGCGCCAGCCGCGCCAGCTCCGCCGCCTCCTGCTCGACCCTGCCGCCGAGCGGGCCGGGGGCGCCGTCGGAGTAGCTGCCGGAGACGTTGAGCAGGCGCCGCACCGCCTGCGGGTCGCGACCGGCCTCGCCGGCGGCGGCGTCGATCGCCGCGTTGCCGCTGGTCAGGTCGGCCCGCTCCAAGTAGGGGACGCTCGGCAGCCAGCCGTCGCCGAGCCGACCGGTCAGCGCCAGCATGCGCGGTTTGTAGGCGCCGATCCAGAGCGAGATCGGGTGCGCCGGGGCCGGCCCGCGGGCGGCGCCGCGCAGCTTGTAGTGCTCGCCCTCGAAGCGGACGCCGCCGCGCTGGCCGCTGTCCCAGAGCGAGCGCAGGACCGCGATCGCCTCCGCCAGGGCGTCGACCGCCGGGCCGGGTCGCAACCGCGTCCCGCCCATCGCCTCGATCGCGTCCCAGAAGGCACCGGCGCCGAGCCCGAGCTCGACCCGGCCGTCGCTGAGGAGGTCGAGGCTGGCCGCCGCCCGCGCGACGACCGCCGGCGGGCGCAGCGGCAGGTTCAGCACGTTGGGGGCGAGCGTCACCCGGTTGGTGCGGGCGGCGAGGTAGGAGAGCAGCGTCCAGGTGTCGAGGAAGCGCGACTGGTAGGGGTGGTCCTGGAAGCTGACGACGTCGAGCCCCAGCTCCTCGGCCAGTTCGGCCATCCGCACGACCAGCTCCGGCCGCTCGTTCGCCGGCGTGAGGAAGACTCCGAACTCGAGCTCGTGCCCGTAGTCAGTCACGCCGCGGACTCTAGGGATGGCGGGGTGCCAGCCCGGCGGCTACGTCAGCGCAACGGTTTGACGACGTGCTCCGGGCTGAGGTATTCGGTCAGCCGAGAGAACAGCGTGGTGGCGTAGCTGACGCCGTTGGCCGAGCTCTGCGGCAGCTGCGTGGTGACGACCCCGAGCGAGAGGTCCTGGGCGGGCAGATAGGCCGCGATCCCGGTGTAGCCGTCGATGAACGGGTTCTGCAGCTGCCAGCCGTCTTTCTGGACGGTGATGCCGAGTCCGTAGTAAAGGCTCGGGCTGAAGGGCTCGAGGTGCGAGCTGTAGGCAGGCGAAATCCGTTCGCGGTTCGCCTGCTTGGAGATCAGGGCGCCCCTGGCCATCGCCCGGAAGCCGCGGACCGTGTCCCCCATCGTCGCGGTCATCACCGTGCCGGCGCCGATCGACCACGACGGGCTCCAGAAGGTGTCGTCCTCGTAAATGCCGCGTTCGCCGGTGTAGGCGTGCAGGCCGGGGCCCGGGAACGCCGGGTAGCGGGTGATCGCGGTGTGGCGGAGTCCGAGCGGGCCAAAGACCCGTTCCTGGATCAGGGCGCTGATCGACCTGCCGGTGACCTTCGAGATCACCTGGCTGAGGATCGCGAAGTTGGTGTGGGCGTAGTGGAAGCAGGTCGCCGGTTTGCAGACGACCGGCAGCGTGAAGGCCCAGTGGATCAGTTCGTCCGGGCTCCACTGGCGGAACGGGTTTTCGAACAGGAGCTTCTGGAAGGCTTCGTTCTCCTGGATGAAGTCCGGGTAGCCGGAGGTGACGCTGGCAAGCATCCGCAGCGTCACTTCGTCCGCCTCCGGGAAGTTCGGCCGGTACTTGGAGAGCGGGTCGTCGAGCGAGAGCTTGCCTTCGTCCTGAAGTTGCAGGAGCACGTCGATCAGGTACGGGATCGCAATCGAGCCGATCCGCCAGTACATGTGCGGCGAGGCCGGCGTGCCCTTCATCGAGTTGCCGAAACCCGCCTGGACCAGCGGCTGGGTGCCGGTATTGACCTGCAGGATCGTCGCCCGCAACCCCATTTCCGGCATCGCTTCGCGGATCATCGCTTCCATGTGCCGGCGGGCGGTGATCCGTTCGACGCAGCCGGTGGAGACGCGGATCTGGCCGCTGGGGCACCCCGGCGAGCCGGCGGCAGCGTTCTTGGGCGCAGCGACGGCGCCGGAGGCGAACGAGGCCAGAAGCGCTCCGCAGAGGAGCAGCGTGGCAAGCGAGCTGCGGAGGACCTTCCTCAAAGTGCGGGGATCCTATCCACTGCCAGGTGACCGCCTACGGCGAGCGGCTATCTGCGTCCTGCAGCCAGATGAGAAAGCCCTTTCCCAAGCCAGGGCCCGCCAGCAGGCCGTCGATCGCCGCAGTCAGTCGAGCGAACTCCCAGCTCTGGAAACGCGTTGGGTGAACGACGACCAGACCGTGGTGCTCGCGATTCGTCTCGGCGTATTCGCGAACGATCGGTTCGAAGTCGACGCGGTTGTAGGTGACCACGGCACGACCCTGCCGCTGCGCGACCTCGAACAGGTCAGGGTCTCCCAGTCCTCGGAGACCTGGGTCGTCCGTGGCGGCAATCACGTCGTGGCCGCGGTCCCGAAGTCGTTTGGCGACCTTGCCGCTGATCTGCTCGTCGAGGAGAAGCCTCACGCCAAAGCGGCCTGTTCGCGCTGCCAGGCCGCTTCGGCTTCGTCGGCGTCTTCAGCGTTGAGAGCGATTCGCTGGTCGATCTCGTCGGTGAAGGCGCCGTAGTAGCGGACCGCGGTCCGTACTTGGGAGTCGGTGAGATTGAGAAGCTCGGCGGTGGCGGCGATTGCCTCCTCCCCGCGCCCCTTGCCAGTCTTGACGGCAGCCATGAGCTCCCAGACATCCGGCCCGCCGGCCAGGGCAGCGCGGCGACCGGTGGGACCGCCGCGGAAGACGACGCCCGGATGTTCGTCCATGCGCGTGCCCTCGTCTACGTAGCGCTCGGCCAGGCGAGACTTGTTGGTGCCGGCGATCTCGCTGCGTCGCTTCAAGCGATCGAGCACGTCGGCACGCCATCGAGCCGAGAAGGGTTGGGTGCCTCTTGCTGCCATTTGTAATACAGCGTATTACATAGAATTGTCGGATGACGAGTCGCCCTCACTTCGACCTCAGCGCCGCGCAGGCGCGGCGGCTGGCGCTCGCTGCCCAGGGCTTCGGGCGGTCGCGACCGACGGGGCGGGTCGACACCCGACACCTGCGAAGGGCGATCGACGACGTCGGTCTCCTCCAACTCGACTCGGTCAACGTCTTCTGTCGCTCCCACTACATGCCGGTCTTCTCGCGGCTCGGCCCCTACCCGCGCGAGGCCCTTGATCGGCTCGCCTGGCACCAGAACAGCAACGGGAAGACGCGGCGGGCGGGACCGCGCGACCTGATCGAGTACTGGGGGCACGAGGCCTCGCTGCTGCCGGTCGAGCTGCAGCCGCTGCTGCGCTGGCGGATGGCGCGGGCGGATGCGCTGGCCTGGAAAGGCGTGGCGCGGTTGGCGGCGGAGCAGCCGGAGCTGCTGCGGTTCGTGCTGAACGTGGTCCGCGAGCGCGGGCCGATCCGGGCCTCGGACCTGGCGGCGAAGGGGCGCCGGCGGGAGCCAGGAGAGATGTGGAACTGGAGCGAAGAGAAGACCGCGCTCGAGTACCTGTTCTTCGCCGGGCAGGTCTGCGCGGCGCGCCGGGTCAACTTCGAGCGCCTCTACGACCTGCCCGAGCGGGTGCTGCCGACGCAGGTCCTGGCGGCGCCGACGCCCTCCCAGGAGGAGGCGCAGCGGCAGCTGATCCTGGCCGCGGCGAAGCGACTGGGGGTGGCGACCGAGGCCGATCTCGGCGACTACTTCCGCCTCCCCCGTGCCGAGTCGAAGGCCCGGGTCGCCGAGCTGGCCGAGGACGGCGGCCTCGTCCCGGTCCGGGTCGAGGGTTGGCGGCAGCCCGCCTACCTCTCGGCGGAGCGACCCGCCGGGGTGCGCCGGGTCGCCAAGGCCCGCGCCCTGCTGACCCCCTTCGACTCCCTGGTCTGGGCGCGCGACCGAACCGAGCGCCTCTTCGGCTTCCGCTACCGGATCGAGATCTACGTCCCCGCCCCGAAGCGCGTCTACGGCTACTACGTCCTCCCCTTCCTGCTCGGCGACCGCCTCGTCGCCCGCGTCGACCTCAAGAGCGATCGCCAGGCCGGCGTCCTCCGCGTCCGCAGCGCCTTCGCCGAGCCCGAAGTCGATATCCCCCTCGTCGCCAGGGAACTGGCCGCCGAGCTGCGCCTGCTCAGCGAGTGGCTCGACCTCGGCGGCGTCTCGGTCGCGCGCAAAGGCGATCTCGCCGCACCCCTGCGCAAAGCGCAGGCTGGTTCGCTGGCATCGACATAGGAAATCCCGTGTAGTCAGATCCCCTTATACAGTCAGCGTGGGAGTCGAAAGGGGAGAGCCTCCGAAATGCCCGCGCCGCCGGTGCCCGAACTCAGAGCCTGCGCAAGCTGCCTCAAGCCAAATGGCCGCCTCGAAGTCTTTGCGGTCCACGCCGACCAGACGCTCCAGAGCATCCGGCAGCTGCAAGGCGGCTGGTCGAGCTGGAAAACCATGAACTCCATGGCGAACAGCGCGCCCACCGCGGTCGTCGGTCCCGACGGTCGCCTCCACCTCCTCGTCGTCGGCGCCTTTCAAGACCTCGGACACCGCTTTCAGACGTGGCCGTCCCTGGCCTGGTCCGGCTGGTTCTGGTGGAAGAAAGAACCCGCGTTCGGACCGGCCGCGGCGGCCAACAGCGACGGCCGGCTCGAGGTTTTCGCGCGACGCAGCGGCGACCAACTGTGGCGAATCGCGGTGGAAGCGATCACGGACAAAGGGTTGCGATGGGAACCCAGATGGAAGCGGGTCGGCGTCGGGATCAGTGGCACGCCGGCGATGGGACAGAACCACGACGGCAGTCTCGAACTGTTCGCGCGAGACTCGGCCGGCGACCTCGGACGAATCAGGCAGGTCACGGCTGGAAACGGCTGGGCAGGGTGGGAATCGTTCAAAGTCCCGGCAGCAAGCGATCCCGCCTGCGCCCGCAATGCGGACGGCCGGCTCGAGGTCTTCGTTCGCGGGGTGGACGGTGAGCTCTGGCATAGCTGGCAGACCGCACCGAGCAACGGCTGGTCGAAATGGGAATCGCTTGGCGGGCAGATCACGTCCGCGCCGGCCGTCGGCGCCAATGCAGACGGGCGCCTGGAGGTGTTCGCCAGGGGGACCGACAATGCCCTCTGGCACATCTGGCAGACCGTCCCCGGGAAATGGTCGAAAAAATGGAAGCCGCTCGGCGGCGCCATCACCAGCGAGCCGACCTGTGCGCGCAATCATGACGGTCGGCTCGAGGTTTTCGCGCGGGGCCGCGACCACGCCCTCTGGCACATTTGGCAGAAGGAGAAAAACAACGGCTGGTCGCACTGGGCCTCGCTGGGAGGAAAGCTAATCACCCACTGACATCTGAGACACTGGCGGTCGCTGATGGGCACGCGCTCGATCTCGGACCTACCCGGACCCAGGCGGTTGCCGCTGCTCGGCAACGCGCACCAGGTCCGGCCGGCCACCCTGCACCAGACCGCCGAGCAGTGGGCCGATCGCTACGGGCCGCTCTTCCGTTTCGACCTCGGCGGTCGCCAGGTCGTCGCGATCGGCAACGCCGAGACGCTGACCGCTCTCCTGCGCGACCGGCCAGACGGCTTCCGGCGCTGGCGGGAGATCCTCGACATCACCGAAGAAATGGGCTACGTCGGCGTCTTCTCCGCCGAGGGCGAGGACTGGCGGCGGATGCGGCGGCTGGCCGTGACCGCCCTCAACAGCAACCACCTGCAGCGCTACTTCGCGATCGTCAGCACTTGTACCGAGCGCCTGCACCGCCGGCTGCTCGCCGCCGCCCGCGCCGGCGGCGCTTTCGACATCGGCCAGGCACTCTCATCGTTCACCGTCGACGTCACCTCAGCGCTCGCCTTTGGGCACGACCTGAACACGCTCGAGCGCGGCGACAGCGGTCTCCAGGAACACCTGCACCGCGTCTTCCACATGACCAACCGGCGGATCTTCCTCGCGGTCCCCTACTGGCGCTTCTTCAAGCTGCCGGCCGACCGCGCGCTCGATCGCTCGATGGCGGAGATCGAGAAGGCGGTCAAGACCTTCATGGAGGAGACGCGGCGGCGGATCGAGGCGCGACCGCAGCTGCGCGAGGAGCCGGAGAACTTCCTCGAGAGCATGATCGCCGCCCAGGAAACCGAGGGCGCCTTCAGCGACGAGGAAATCATGGGCAACGTCTTCACCCTCCTGCTCGCCGGCGAGGACACCACCTCGCACTCGATGGCCTGGACGATCTGGTCCATGGCCCGCCGTCCCGACATCCAGGCGAAGTGGGCCGAGGAGGCGAGCGAGGTGCTCGGCGAGGAGGCCTACGCGACCGAGTACGACACGGTCGAGGGCTTCCGCTACGGCGAGGGGGTGCTGCGGGAGTCGATGCGGCTGACGCCGGTGGTCCCGATCACCGGCATCGAGGCGCTCACCGACACCGAGGTCGAGGGCGTCCGGATTCCGGCCGGCACCCGCCTCTTCCTCCTCCACCGCTACGCCGGCCTGCGCGAGGTCGAGCGCGCCGACGAGTTCAAGCCCGAGCGCTGGTTCGAGGACGACGACGAGCTCGACGTTCCCGACCAGAAGTCGTTCCTCACCTTCGGCGCCGGCCCGCGCTTCTGCCCGGGCCGCAACCTCGCCTTCCTCGAGGCGAAGACCGCTCTCGGCATGATCGCCCGCAACTTCGAGATCGAACTCGACCCCGCAGCCGCCCCGGTCACCGAGCTGCTCGGCTTCACGATGAGCCCCAAGGGCCTCCGCGTCCGCCTCCGCGAGCGAGCCCCCACGCTCGCCGCCCAGCATTAGAGGGCCGATCCTCCCCTGAAATCACCGCGAGTTCGGCGCAGCGCCCTGACTCAGCCAGGGCGCTGCTGCCGCGGGTGACAAGGAGAGTCCAGCCCGTAGACCCCTACCACGGTGACACACCCTCAACCAAGGTCAAGCTGGATCATGATCCTGTAGTAACAACTATCCAACCCGGCACCGCACAGGCTGGGTCTCGCCTGATGTGTGAATTCATGACCTCCCACCGCCCGCAGCCCGGCAGTTGAAGTCATCATGACAACTAGACAGTTTGATAAGTAGAGGCGGCTCAACTTAGGATGTTCCTCGATGCGGCGCACCCTTCGATTACCGTTCGGCCTTGTCCTGACCCTTGGGCTCGCACTCCTCACCGGCTGTGGATCCGGCGGCGACTCGCCAACTTCGGCCAGCGGCTTGCCGAAGGAAATAGTGATCGGCGCCGCGATCGCCAAGAGCGGCTACCTCGTCCCCTACGACGCCAACATTGCTGCGGTCGAACAGTTGGTCAGGGAAACCAATGACCGCGGCGGTATCGACGGCTCCAAGATCCGGGTCGTTTCCGTCGACAACCACTCCGAACTCCAGCAGCAGCTCGTCGCCGTCCAGAAGGTGATCGAAGACGATGCCGACGTCCTTCTCTTCAGCTGCGAAGTACCGATCGCCGCCGCCGGTGCCCCGATCGCGGAAGAACACAACGAGCTCAACTTCACCCTCTGCGCCAGCGAACCCGGCTACGGTCCGCCCTATACCGGGCGACTCTCCTTCAGTGCCAACCGCAGCCTCATCAGCGAGGCCGCCGCCCGCGCCACCTTCCTCTGGCAGCGTGGCATCCGGCATCCCTTCGAGCTACGCGACACCTCGATTCTGCTCGGGAGGATCGACCAGTTCGGCTTCCAAGAAACCTGGGAACACTTTGGCGGCAAGCTCGCCGGGGAGGCCGACTTCAAGAACGAAGATCTGTCGATCGCCTCCCAAATTGCCGAGATCAAGCGCTCCGGCGCCGACGCGATCAACATCAGCTCCTACCCCCCGGGGGGAGCCTCGGCGATCAAGCAGATCCGCGCCGCCGGCATCGACCTGCCGATCACCACGCCGAGCGCCTTCGATGGCACCTTCTGGCTGAAGGGCGTCCCGGATACGAAAAACGTGTACGTGACGCTCAACGGATCTGCCTATGACCCGGCCGACACCGAAACGGCCAAGCTCTTTGAACGGCTGAAACGAGCGGGGGTCAACACCGACGTTTCCGGCAATCTGCTCGCGTCTTATGCCGCCGGCCAACTGATCCTCGACGCGATCCGAGAAACCCGCACCACCGACGGCGCCAAGCTCGCCACCGCCCTCGAGGCGAAGTCACACCGGACGGTGATGGGCCCGCTCCGCTACACGCGCGACAATCACCTGCCATCGGGGCCCTGGTACATCTACGAATACCCGGACCGCAAGCCGAAACTCCTCGAGCAGGTCAATCCTGCCTACGTACCCGAATACGAGCAGTAAGGCGCTCGGTGAGTTGATTGGAGCCCGAGAAACCCGCCTCGAGCGCCCGCCGCAAGACGCGGGGGCGCCCCAAACGGTCCTCTGCGATCGGCCTCGACGGACTCCGTCGGCCTGAGCGCGGCGGCCAGGTCCCCCTCTACTACCAGCTCGGGGAGATCCTCAAGCAGAAGCTCGAGGAGGGCGGCTGGGAGCCCGGCACCTTGTTTTTCTCCGAGCGCGAGCTCGAAGAGCACTTCGGAGTCTCGCGCGCGGTGGTTCGCCCGGCCCTCAGCCTGCTCGAACGCGACGGGGCCATCTATCGCCGCCGCGGCTCCGGAACCTACGTCGCCGCGCCGAAGCGCGTCGTGCCGATCAGGGGCTTGATTCGCTCTCTGCTGGAGGATCGCTACAGCGACTCACCGATCGCCGTCCTCCGCATTCGCCGGCAGACGAACGACCCGATGATCGGCGACTTTCTCGATGTCTCCCGCGGGCAGGCCGTCGCTCAGGTCACCTCGCTCCTCCGCATCGACAAACCAATCTGCCTGCTCGACTCCTTTTTCCCCGTCGAGCGGGTGCCCTGGCTGCTGGGCGCCGCAGTCTCGCTCAAAGGCGGCGAGCTGCCCGTCATCGACGAGTCGCCGAAGCTCAGCCGGCTCGACGTCTCCTTCGAGGGCTCCTCCTGCGGGCCCTGGACCGCCAAGATCCTCGGCGTCCGCACCGGAGACCCGGCCCTGGTTGGCCGGCTCCTGCAGTACGGGTCTGCCGCGGACCAAGGACCCGAGCACCCCGTCGAGCTGACCCGGATCGTCGCCCGCAGCGACATCTCCCAGTTTCACTTCCAGGCCGCCGGCTCTCTCGACTCGCGGCGCGGACGGCGTCGCTGAACGCCCCTACGCTGCCCTGGCTCGATTCAAGCGGCTGGCGAGGGCCTTGCCCACGAATTCCTCGAACGCCGCCCGGTAGGCAAGCGTGAACCGATCGGCAAGGGTGTCGACCTCCGCGTTCGGGCCCAGCGGCAGTTCGGGCGGCTCGATCTTCGAAATGATCGCCACGTCCTCGGCATAGATGCCGGCGTCGTAGGAGATCACCTTCTCGAGTTGCTCTTGGTCGAAATTCTCGAGGCCCGCCTCGATCCAATAGTGCACCGACTCGGTTGCACTGATCGCGCGTGCGGCGTGAAGCAGGCAGCGCTCGCCTTCGTCGGTGAACATCCGCGCCGACGTGAAGTTGGGC
>DATKIA010000009.1:0-26986 GCA_035509895.1 Solirubrobacterales bacterium | reverse complement strand
CTCGACGTGGGCGCAGTGGTGGCAGACGAGCCGGCCGCTGTGGCGGTGGACGATCAGGGAGACGTCGCAGTTGGGGCAGCTCCAGTGCTTGCCGCAGGAGCGGCAGGTGAGCCAGGGGGCGAAGCCGCGGCGGTTGATCATCACGATCGCCTTGGCGCCGGCGGCGCGGACGCCCTCCAGCGCCTCCCAGGTGTCGGGGTGCAGCGGGCCCGAGCGGGGGTCGGCGCCGCGCATGTCGACCAGCTCGACCGGCGGCAGCCGGTGGCCGTCGACCCGGCGCGGCAGCTCCAGCCGCGGCAGCTCCAGCCACGACTCCGGCCGCGGCGTCGCAGTGCCGGCGACGAGCACGGCGTCGCTCACCTCGGCCCGGCGGCGGGCGACGGCGCGGGCGTCGTAGGTCGGGTCGCCCTCCTGCTTGTAGGAGGGGTCGTGCTCCTCGTCGATGACGATCAGGCCGAGGTCGCGAACCGGGGCGAAGACGGCCGAGCGCGGGCCGACGCAGACGCTCGCCTCGCCGCTGCGCAGCCGCTGCCACTCGTCGTAGCGCTCGCCGGCCGAGAGGGCCGAGTGGAGGACGGCGAAGCGGTCGCCGAGGCGGGCGCGGAAGCGGGCGACGGCCTGGGGCGCGAGGCCGATCTCGGGAACGAGGACGATCGCGCCATGACCGCGCTCCAGCGCCGCCTCGACGGCGGCGAGGTAAACCTCGGTCTTGCCGGAGCCGGTGACGCCGTGCAGGAGCTGCCGGCGCGGCGCTCCGGCGTCGCCGTCGAGGGCGGCGACGATCGCCTCGACCGCCGCCTGCTGTTCGGGGAGCAGCCTCGGCCGCTCAGCCGGGGCGGTGAGCGCAGCGCCGCCGGGAGCCCGACGCAGGCGCGAGTCGCGGGTGGCGACGAGGCCGCGCTGCTCGAGCCGCCGCAGCGTCTGGCGGTCGGCGCCGACGGCGCTCGCCAGTTCGCGGGCCGAGAGCTCGCCCGCGCGCAGCGCCTCCAGCGCCGCTCGCTGCTTGACGCCGAGCCGCTCGCCGCCGCTGAGGGCCGCCTCGCCGGCGGGCAGGATCTCCGCCCGCAGCTCGACCTTGGCTCTGGTCGGACGACCCGAGCCGGTTCCGGTCCCAGGCGGCAGCACCAGTTGCAGGCCGCGCGAGGGCGTCGAGCAGTACTCGCGGGCGACCCAGAGGCCGAGCCCGACCAGCTCCGGCGGCGCCCCCGCCTCGAGCGCCTCGATCGGCTCCGCCAGCCGCTCCAGCGGCAGCTCGGAGGCATCGGCGAAGTCGACGACGACGCCGAGCAGGCGGCGGGGGCCGAAGGGGACGCGAACGACGCTGCCGACCTCGAGGTCCTCCATCGCCGCCGGCCGCCGGTAGTCGAAGGGCCCGCGCAGGGCGCGGGCGGTGGTCAGCGGCTCGACCTTGAGGATCGCCATCCATCGAGCGTATGTCGAGACGCGGCGGCGCGGTCTGGCGGGCGGGCGGCAGAGCACATATGCTGCCGCCCGTGAGCCTCAACCTCAGCCCCGGGGAGCAGGTGATCTTCGAGGGACACCCGTCCTGGCGAGCGATCCTCGGCTTCTACCTGAAAGGGATCGTGGTCGCGGTCATCCTCGGCGTGATCGCGAAGCTGGTCTCCGGCAACAGCGCCACGATCGCCGTCGTCGTGGTTGTGATCGCCCTCACCGTCCTGATCGGCTTCATCAAACGGGTGGCGACCACCTACACGATCACCAACCGCCGCCTCAACATCAAGCGCGGGATCATCTCGCGCGAGATCCAGGAGACGCGCCTGGAGCGGGTCCAGAACGTCAACTACCGCCAGTCCGTATACCAGCGGATCATGCAGATCGGCGACGTCGACTTCGACACCGCGGCCACCGACGACTACAACTTCGTCTTCGCCGGCGTCGCCAACCCGGCCGAAGTGGTCCACCGGGTCGATCAGGCAACCGGCACGCACGCGGCCGGGACCCACGGCCTGGGCGAGGCCCAGCCACCGCAGCAGCCGCCGCCGCAGGCCTAGTCGCGCTCTGGCGCGGTTGACCTGCACCCGCACCCGGGCAGGTAGGGGTGCAGGTCAACCGCGCCTGAGGCGGGACGCGGTTTTCTCGAGGATCCCGCACGTGCCCCGCTTCGTACTTCACCTGCCAGTGGGAGAAGCGCAGCGGGGTCAGGCCCGAGGCGGTGTGGAGCTGAAAGCGCAGCGCGTCACGGGTCTGGGCGGCGGGGGTGCGGTGATAGCGCCAGCCGTCGGTCTCGACGAGGAGGCCCAAGGAGGGCCAGAAGAAGTCGACTTCGAAGTCGTTGACGAAGACTTTGGTCAACTCGAGGGGGAGAGATGCAGAGAGCGCGATCGGGCGAAAGAGGAGTTCCAGTTCCTGGTCAGAGAGCCGGAAGGTGTGGCGGTCGAGGACCTTGCGAAGCCGCTTGATCCCGGGCTCGCCGGGATAGCGGTCCAGAGCCTTGCGCAGCTGATCCGGATCGATGTGGTCGCGCTTGTCGGCCTCGTTGACGGCGCGCTCGAGGCGGTTGGGCGGTTCGAGGGTGGCGTAGTCGAGCAGGGTGCGGACCGGGGAGGTGAGCGGGACCCGGTTCAGGGCGCCCAGGTCGTGGCCGGGTAGGGAGGGCCGGCTGTGGACCTTGATGCCGTCGCGGTGGTGCTCGCCGCGGCGGCGGATCGAGACTTCGACGACACCCTCGCGCTCCTCGCCGATCCCAAGGAGCGCCGCCGCGCTTCGGTGGCTGAGGTACGCACCCTCGCCGCAGCCCAGAAGCGCCGCCATCCATCGTCCCTCTGCGGAGAGATCCTTCCTCCCGACCGCGTAGACGCCCCGCCTGATGGGATGCAGGCGCCCCGTGCGTAGCCGGTGGTCGATCGCGTCGCGGGTGAACCCTCGCGCAAGCTCCCAAGCGTCCGCGCTCCTCGCTTTCGACTTTGACCGCGCAATAGCCCGTACAAAGTCGAAAGCGGCGTGGGCTCACCCCTCTCGGCCCCGACTTACCTGCCTGTAGTTCGCGCTACGCGGCGCTGGTCGCGAGGCCCGCGGCGTCGCGCAGGGCGGCGGCACGGTCGGTCTTCTCCCAGGTGAAGTCCGGCTCCTCGCGGCCGAAGTGGCCGTAGGCGGCGGTCTTCTGGAAGATCGGCCGGTGCAGGTCGAGGTACTCGCGGAAGGCACCGGGGCGCATGTCGAACTCCGCCTCGACCAGCTGCGAGATGCGGGAGTCGGGCAGCTTGCCGGTACCGAAGGTCTCGACCATCAGCGAGACCGGGTGGGCGACGCCGATCGCGTAGGCGACCTGGACCTCGCAGCGCTCGGCGAGGCCGGCGGCGACGACGTTCTTGGCCACGTAGCGGGCGGCGTAGGCGGCCGAGCGGTCGACCTTGGAGGGGTCCTTGCCGGAGAAGGCGCCGCCGCCGTGGCGAGCCATGCCGCCGTAGGTGTCGACGATGATCTTGCGGCCGGTGAGGCCGGCGTCGCCGACCGGGCCGCCGATCACGAACTTGCCGGTCGGGTTGACGAGGAACTCCTGGCGCAGCTCGCCTTCGTCGAAGCGGCCGGGAACCTCGGCGCTGAGGACCGGAAGGACGACGTGCTCCCAAAGGTCGGGCTTGATCTGCGACTCCGAGTCGACGCCCTCGGCGTGCTGGGTCGAGATCAGAAGTTTGTCGATCGAGACCGGCTTGCCGTCGGCGTAGCGGACGCTGACCTGGGTCTTGCCGTCGGGGCCGAGGTACTCGAGGGTGCCGTCCTTGCGCACCGCCGCCAGCCGTTCGGCCAGCCGGTGGGCGATGTGGATCGGCATCGGCATCAGCGCCTCGGTCTCGTCGGAGGCGTAGCCGAACATCATTCCCTGGTCGCCGGCGCCGGCGATGTCGAGCTCATCGTCGTCGGTGGGGTCGGTGCGCGACTCCAGCGCGATGTCGACGCCCTGGGCGATGTCGGGGGACTGCTTGTCGATCGAGACCAGGACCGAGATGTGGTCGCAGTCGTAGCCGTAGTCGCCGTGGTCGTAGCCGATCCCGCGGATCGTCTCCCGCACCAGTTCCGGGATGTCGAGGTGGACCGCGGTCGAGATCTCGCCCGAAACCACCGCCATGCCGGTGTTGACCAGCGTCTCGCAGGCGACGCGGCCGCCCGGGTCCTCGGCCATGATCGCGTCCAGGACCCCGTCTGAGATCTGGTCGGCGACCTTGTCGGGATGGCCCTCGGTGACGGACTCGGAGGTGAACAGGTGCTCGTTCTCGGCTAGCGGCTTGGTTGGCATGCGCGGAAGCCTAGACAATCTCGGGAGTGCAGCGGGCTCAGTCCTGGCGGCCGCGATAACCGCTGCGCGGCACGAAGTCGATCACCAGCGGCACGCCCTCCAGCTCGTAGCGCTCGCGCATCCGGTTCTCGAGGTGGTAGGCCCAGTCGCGGCTGATCAGCTTGCGGTCGTTGACCTGGATCGCGACCCGGATCGGCCGCTCGCCGACCTGGGCCGAGTAGAGCAGCTTGAGGCGGCGGCCGCGCCGGGACGGCGGCGGAGTCTTGGCGGCGGTGTCGCTGACGAACCGGTTCAGCTCCGGGGTCGGGATCCGCACGGCGGCGCGGTCGGCGAGCGCCAGCGCCCGCGGCAGCAGAGTCTGGACGTTGCGGCCGCGGGTCGCCGAGATCGTGATCACCGCCGGCCGCAGCCGCAGCTTGCGCTCGACCCGGGCGCGGGCGTCGTCGATGTCGACCTTCTCGGCCAGATCCCACTTGTTGAGCACGAGGAGGCTGGCGCAGCCCGCTTTCATCGCCAGCTCGGCCACCCGCAGGTCCTCGCTGGTGACACCCTCGGCGGCGTCGCAGACGACGATCGCGACGTCGGCACGCTCGACCGCCCGTTCGGAGCGAAGCTGCGCGTACCAGTCGACCGTTCCGGCAACCTTGGTCCGCCGCCGCAGACCGGCGGTGTCGACCAGGATCACGCGGCGGCCGTCGACCTCGAGCTCGGTGTCGATCGCGTCGCGAGTGGTGCCGGCGAGGTCGGAGACGATCACCCGGTCGGAGCCGAGGAAGGAGTTGACGAGCGAGGACTTGCCGACGTTGGGCCGGCCGATCACGGCGACGCGGACGGCCTCGGGGTCCTCCGGGCGGGGCTCGCGCTCGCCCAGGGCGGTGACGACCGCGTCGAGCAGGTCACCGGTACCGAGGCCATGAGTGGCCGAGACCGGCAGCGGTTCGCCGAGGCCGAGGGAGTGGAACTCGGCGGTCGCGGCGTAGTTGTCGGGACGATCGACTTTGTTGACGGCGACCAGGACCGGGACGTCGCCGCCGCGCAGGGTCCGGGCCAGCTCGGCGTCGCCGGCGCGGAGGCCGGCGCGGCCGTCGACGACCATCATCACGGCGTCGGCCTCGGCGATCGCCAGCCGCGCCTGCGCCTGGACGTCGCGGGCCAGCTCCGCCTCGTCGTCGAGGTCGATGCCGCCGGTGTCGATCAGCTCGAAGGAGACCCCGTTCCATTCAGTCCCCAGCCGCTTGCGGTCGCGCGTCACCCCCGGCTCAGCGGCGGTCACCGCCTCGGTGCCGCCGACGAGGCGGTTGACGAGCGTGCTCTTGCCGACGTTGGGGAAGCCGACGACGGCGACCAGGGGGATGCGGCTCACGCCAGGCCCCGCTCGCGGGCGAGGGCGACGACGCGGCCGACTACCTCTTCGAGGCTGAGGCCTGTGGTGTCGAGCTCGACCGCGTCCTCGGCGGCGCGCAGGGCGCCGTGCTCGCGCTCGGTGTCGCGGGCGTCGCGACGGCGCTGGGCGTCCAGCACCGACTCGAAGTCCTCGCCGGTCTCCGCCGCGCGGCGCCGCGCCCGCTCCTCGTCGCTGGCGGTGAGAAAGACCTTCAGCGGCGCCTCCGGGCTGACCACGGTGCCGATGTCGCGGCCCTCGGCGACGAAGTCTGCGGCCGCAATCAGCGCCCGCTGGCGGGCGACCAGCGCTTCCCGCACCTCGGGATGGACGGAGACGCGCGAGGCGGCGGCGGTCACCCCCGGCGCCCGGATCGCGTCGCTGACGTCATCGCCGCCGAGACTCACCCGGCGCCCGTCGAACTCGATCGCGAGGCCAGCGGCGAGCTCGCCGAGCGCCGCGCCGTCGTCGAGGTCGGTCCGTGCCTCCAGCGCCGCCAGCGCCACGCAGCGATACATCGCCCCCGAGTCGAGGTACGTGAAGCCAAGCTCCGCGGCGACTGCGCGGGCGACAGAGGACTTACCGGCCCCAGCGGGCCCGTCGATCGCGATCACCATGGGCGGGAGAGTATGGACGGATCTGAATGACGAGGTCCAGACGGCGCCAGGCAAGGACGCAGGGAGGCCGAATAGCAGCGCTATTCGGCTGACTGACGACGCCGCACCGCGCCGTGTCCGCCGCCGCCAGGCGTGCGTGGGGTTTCGTTAGATCCTCCTAGCCGTGCAGGGAGCCTAGGTCAGCCTCGAAGCCCGGGTAGCTGACGGCGGCAGCGTCCATCCCCTCGACCTCGACGCCCTCGCGCGAGGCGAGGCCGGCGACGGCGCCGAGCATCGCGATCCGGTGATCGCCATGGGAGGAGATCTTGCCGCCGCGCAGGCCGCCCGTGCCGGTCACGACCATGCCGTCGGCGGTCGACTCGACGTCGGCGCCGAGGGCGGAGAGGGCCGCCGTCACAGTCTCGACCCGGTCGGACTCCTTGCGCCGCAGCTCGACCGCGTCGCGGATCGTCGTCGTCCCCTCCGCGAAGCAGGCGGCGAGGGCAACGAGCGGCAGCTCGTCGATCGCCAACGGCACCTCGGCGCCGCCGACCTCGGTGGCGTGGAGCTCAGCGGAGCGGACACGCAGGTCGGCGATTGGCTCGCCGCCTTCCTCCCGCTCGTCTTCGCGCTCGATCGCTGCGCCCATACGTTCGAGGATGGTCAGTAGGCCGATCCGGGTTGGGTTGACGCCAACCCCGAGAAGGTCGATGTCGCTGCCAGAAACCAACGTGGCAGCAAGTAGGAAAAAGGCGGCCGAAGAGATGTCGGCGGGGACGACAATTCGCCCCGCCTCAATGCGCTCAGCGGGCCGCACCGTGACGGCGCTGCCCTCACCCAGGGACTCGGTTCGAATCTCCGCCCCCGCCGCCGCGAGCATCCGCTCGGAGTGGTCGCGGCTCGGGTGACCCTCGATCACCGTCGTCTCGCCTTCGGCCAAAAGCCCTGCAAATAACACACAGGACTTAACCTGAGCGCTGGCTACCGGCAGCTCATAGTTGATCCCATGGAGGGGGGCGCCGCGGACCTCAAGGGGCGGCAACCGGTCCTCGCAGGCGCTGAGGTCAGCACCCATCTGACGAAGCGGCGCCGTGATCCGGTCGACCGGGCGACGGCGAATCGAGTCGTCGCCGTCGAGCGTCCAGCTCTCCCCCACCTGCCCGGCGAGCCAGCCCGGCAGCAGCCGCAGCAAGGTGCCCGCGTTGCCGACGTCGATGTCGGCGGAGCGGGCGCCGCGCAGGCCGACGCCGTGGACTCTCATCACGGGATCCGGATTCCCCCCAGGCATCCGTCCCGGGAATCGAGGAGACCCACCGACGTTGACGCGGGAAACGGGATCCCGGTCGACCTTGGCGCCGAGTCGTTCGATCGCTCTCAGCGTCGAGTTGGTGTCTGCCGCATCAAGAAAACCTTCGATCTCCGTCTCTGCTCCCTTCAGGCCCATAGCCGCGATCAGCGCGGCGCGGTGGGAAATCGACTTATCGGCGGGTGGATGCAAGGGGCCGCGCAGCGGCCCTGACGAATCGAAGCGGGTCATCGCGGCGACCCTAGTCCACGGTCGCTATTCACCGTCGCCGAGGACCGTGACCGTGTGGCCGAGGCCGCGGACCAGCTCCGCCGCCCGCGCCGCCTGCTCCTCGCCGGCGACCCAGAGCGAGATCGCGCCCGAGGTCATGTCAGGAGCCGGGTAGAGAGCCATGTCCTCGATGTTGACCCCGGCGTCGCCGAGCGCCAGCGCCAGCCCGGCGATCGTCCCCGGCCGGTTGGTGACGACGATCCGCAGCTCGCGCAGTGGGCCCGCCTCGGCGCCGGACTCGATCAGCCGCCGCCGGTCCTCGCCGGCCGCCGCGTGCCAGGCGCCAACGGCGTCGCGATCGCCGCTGCGGATCAGCGCCGCCGCCTCCTGCAGACGCCGCGCGACCGACTCGACCGAGTCGGCGACGGCATCGGCGTTGGAAGCGAAGATGTCGGCCCAGATCGCCGGGTTGGAGCCGGCGACCCTGGTCGTGTCGCGGAAGCTCGGCCCGACCTCGGGCAGGCGCTCGGAGTCGCGGGTCAGCGTCACCGCGGCCTCGGTGACGAGGGCGTTGGCGACGACGTGCGGGAGGTGGCTGATCGTCGCCATCACCCGGTCGTGGGTCGCAGGATCGATCGCCTGCGGGCGGGCTCCGAGGCCGGCGACGGCGCGCTGTAGGCGGTCGTAGAGCAGGCCGCTGGAGCGCTCTGTCGGAGTCAGGAACCAGCGCGCGCCCTCGAACAGGTCCTCGCGGGCGTTCTCGACCCCGGCGGTCTCGGCCCCGGCAAGCGGGTGGCCGCCGATGAAGCGCTCGTCGTCGCCCATCGCCGCCACCAGCTCGCCCTTGGTCGAACCGACGTCGGAGACGACCGTCTCCGGACCGCTTGCCGCCAGCGCCGCCGCCGCCTGGTCGGGCAGCGTTGCCACCGGGCCCGCACAGAAAACAAGGTCGGCCTCGGCGCAGGCCTCCTCGAGCGAGGCGGCGCCACGGTCGAGCGCGCCGAGCTCCACCGCCCGCGCCAGCCGCTCGGGGCTGCGCCCGAAGCCGACGACCTCGGCACCGAGCCGCCGCCGCGCGGCGAGCCCGATCGAGCCTCCGATCAGGCCCACCCCGAGGACGGCTACCTTCAAGTTCCCCTTGCCTCGATCGCCGAGGCGAAGCGCTCCAAAGCGGAGACGGTGTCGTTCCAGTCGAGACAGGCATCGGTGATCGACTGCCCGTAGACGAGCTCCTCGCCCGGGACCAGGTCCTGGCGTCCCTCGACCAGGAAGGACTCCAGCATGACGCCGACGATCGCCTTGTTGCCGTCGGCGATCTGATCGGCGATTTCACCGGCGGCGAAGAACTGTTTTTCCGGGTCCTTGCCGCTGTTGTCGTGCGAGGCGTCGATCACAAGCCGCTCCGGCAGGCCAGCGATCCCGAGCGTGACCAGCGCGTCCTCGACCTCGGGCACGTGGTAGTTCGGCATCCCGTGGCCGCCGCGCAGGATGATGTGGCAGTCGGGGTTTCCGGTCGTATGCAGGATCGCCGGTTGACCAGCGTCATCAATTCCCGCAAAGGCGTGCGACGCCGCGGCTGCACGTACCGCATCAACAGCTACCTGAATATTGCCGTCGGTCCGGTTCTTGAACCCGATCGGCATCGAGAGGCCGGAGCCGAGCTGGCGGTGCGTCTGGCTCTCGGTCGTCCGCGCCCCGATCGCGCCCCAGGCGACCGCGTCGGAGATGTACTGCGGCGTGATCGGGTCGAGGAACTCACAGGCGGTCGGCAACCCCAGCTCGACCACTTCCAGCAGCAGCTTACGGGCGATCCGCAGGCCGGCGTTGACGTCGCCGGAGCCATCCAGATGCGGATCGTTGATCAGGCCCTTCCACCCGGTCGTCGTCCGCGGCTTCTCGAAGTAGACACGCATCACGACCAGCAACTTGTCGCTGAGCTGGCGCGAGACGGCGGCGAGCCGGTTCGCGTAGTCGAGCGCCGCTTTCGGGTCGTGCACGCTGCAGGGGCCGACCACGACCATCAGCCGGTGGTCGCGCCCGTGCAGGATCTCCGCGACTTCTTCGCGCGCTCGGACCACCGATTTCGCCTGCTCCTGGCCGAGCGGCAGCTCCTCGAGCAGCGTTGCCGGCGGCGCAAGCTCCACCACTTTCGCGATCCGCTGGTCGCGAACCCCATCCCTGTTGGCGCCCTCCTGCATTCCGATGAACATTTTGCCTTTACCTTTCTCCAAACCGGTGAAATCGTACTTTCTGGTTGCCTGCTGCCAACGAATGTCGACAGTCGATTGAGGCGAACTCTCTCGGCGCCCAGCCGAAACGGATTTGCGCGGCGGATCACCGCCAGGCCGGACGCCTAGCTAAATCGCCAATAGGTGAAGAAGAAGCAGGGGGCAGCGGATGCAGCGCGGACGCCGCAGCCGGGAGTGGTGTTCCACTTGGTCTTCACCTTGCCAAGTGTTGTACCACGGGCGCCGTGGATAGTCGAGAAAGACCGGTGGATCGCCCTCGGAGGGATCCCTAGCCGAGCAGCTCGGCCATCGCGAAGAGGAAGCGGTCGTCCTCCTCGCGGGTGCCGTAGCTGACCCGGATGTGGCCGGGATCGCCGAGCGGCGTGCCGGGGCGGACGGCGATGTTGCGCTCGCCGAGGCCGGCGACGATCTCGCCCTCGTCGGCGTCGCCGAGGTCGATCCAGGAGAAGTTCGCCTGCGACTCCGAGGTCGTCAGCCCGAGGCTTTGCAGACCCTCCTCGACCCGCAGCCGCTCGGCGATCGTGCTCTCGACCCGGTCGAGGACGTCGTCCTGATGGAGGATCGCCTCCGCCCCGGCCGCCTGGGCGAGGGCGTTGACGCTGAAGGGCTGGCGCACCGCGTCGACCGCGGCGCGGAAGGTCGAGGCGCCGATCGCGTAGCCGACCCGCAGGCCGGCGAGGCCGTAGGCCTTGCTGAAGGTGCGGAGGACGACCAGGTTCGGGAAGCGATTCAGCAGGTCGAGCGTGGCGTCGGGGTCATCGTCGGTCTGGAACTCGACGTAGGCCTCGTCGAGGATCACCGTCACGTGCGGCGAGACGTCCTCGAGGAAGGCGGCGATCCGGGCCGCGGGGATGTGGGTCGCGGTCGGATTGTTCGGGTTGCAGACCAGCAGCAGCTGGGTCGCCGCCGTCACCTCGGCGGCCATCGCGTCGAGGTCGTGGACGTCGCCCTCGGCCAGCGGCACTTTGATCTCGCGGGCGCCGGTCAGCGCCGCCAGGTACGGGTACATCGAGAACGAAGGCCAGGCGTAGACGATCTCCACCCCGGGCTCACAGAGCGCCTCGGCGGCGGCGAGCAGGATCTCGCAGGAGCCGTTGGCAACGGCGATGCGGCCAGGCTCGGTGTCGTAGCGGTCGGCGAGCCGGCGCCGCAGCAGGGTCGCGTCCGGATCGGGATAGCGATTCATCGCGCTCGCCGCCTCGCGGATTGCCTCAACCACCTGCGGGTGCGGCGGGAACGGCGACTCGTTCGAGGCGAGCTGGGCGATGCCGCCGGCAGCGATCGCCTCCGGCGCCTGCCCGGTCGGCACACCGGCCTGGTAGCCCGGCATCCGGGCGAGCTTCTCGGCGAAGGTGATCGTCATCGGCGCAGATTGTGACGCACGGCCGCTACTGGGCGGCGGAGAGATCGGCGCGCAGCTTCTGGGCCTCGCCGACGTAGACGTGCGCCGGCGTCAGCGTCACCGGGCCGTAGAAGTGGAGCATCACCCGGATCACCCGCGGCATCGAGCCCGGGACCGGGATCTCGCGGCAGCAGAGCAACGGGACCGCTGTCAGGCCGAGGCGGCGGGCGGCCGCGGCCGGGAACTCGGCGTCGAGGTCGTCGGTGGTCGTGAACAGGCAGCTGACCATCGCCTCCGGCTCGAGCTGGTTGCGCTCGATCAGCTCCCGCATCAGCTCCTCGGTCGCGTCGAGGATCGCGTCCGGCTCGTTGGCCGCGACCTGGACCGCGCCGCGGACGGCGAAGAGGCGTTGCTCAGGAGTCACGACCGGCATCTTTCCAGAGCCGCGCGATCTCCCTCTCGGTCAAGCGGCGGCAGCCTCCTTTGGCGAGCCGGCCGAGGGCCAGCGAGCCGAAGCGGATCCGCTGCAGCGCGACGACCCGGTTGCCGATCGCTTCGACCATGCGGCGGACCTGGCGGTTGCGCCCTTCGCGCAGGGTGATTTCGATTTCCTGTCTCCCGGTGCGGTTGACCTCCGTCGCTGCCGTGCGCCCGTCCTCGAGCTCCACCCCGCTCCGCAGCCGCTCGATGTCACGGTCGCTCGGCGGCTTCCCGAGCCGGGCCACGTAGGTCTTGGCGACCCCGTAGCGCGGGTGGGTGAGGCGGTTGGCGAGCTCGCCGTCGTTGGTCAGCAGCAGCAGGCCGGTCGAGTCGGCGTCGAGACGACCGACTGGGTAGAGCCGGGCGGCGGACTCGACCAGCTCTACCACAGCGGGCCGGCTCCCCGGCTCGCGCGCGGTCGAGACGACCCCCGCCGGCTTGTTCACCGCCCAGACCTCCAGCGCCTCGGCCCCGACCGGGCTGCCGTTGACGCGCACCTCGTTGCCCTCGTCCACGTCGCGCGCCGGATCCGTCACCACCTCGCCATCGACGCTGACCAGGCCCTTGGCGATGATCTCCTCGGCTTTGCGCCGCGAGGCGACGCCGCCGTGGGCGAGATATTTGGCGAGGCGCACTACTCGGCGCGCTGTTCGCCGGCCTTGAGGAGCCGCTCGCGCAGCTCGCGCTCGTCCTCGGGGGTCGGGTCGAACTGCGACGGATCCGGCAGCTGGTCGAGCCCGGTCAGCCCGAAGAGGCGCTCGAACAGCTCCGAGGTCTTGAAGATCGCGGCGCCGAAGCGCGAGCGCCCCGACTCCTCGATCAGGCCGCGCTCGGCCAGCGTCTGCACCGCCGACTCCGAGCTGACACCGCGGATGCGGGCGATCTCCGGCCGCGAGACCGGCTGCAGGTAGGCGACGATCGCCAGCGTCTCCGCCTGCGCCTGGGTCAGCGGCGGCGTTCGCGGCTTTGCCAAGAGGCGACGCGCCGCCTCCTCGCTGGCCGGGTCGCTGGCGAGGCTGAAGCCGCCGGCGACCTCGCGCAGCACCACCCCGCGCCTGCCCTCGCCGAGGTCCTCGCGCAGCAGCTCGATCGCCTCCTCGACCTGGCCGGCGGTCGCCGCGGTCGCCTCGGCGAGGTCGGCGACGGCGACCGGCTGCGGCGAGAGGAAGAGCAGCGCCTCGATCGTGCGGGCGAGGTCGGGGCCGGCCATCAGGCGCTCGCCTTCTTGACCGTGATCGGGCCGAACGGTTCCCTCTGCTCCCAGGTCACCTCGCCTTTGCGGTAGAGCTCCAGCAGGGCGAAGACGGTAACCGCCTGGGTGAGGCGGTCCTCGCCGCCGAACTCATCGTCGAAGTCGAAGTTGGTGCGGCGGCCGAGCGCGTCGCGCAGCGCCCGCAGCCGGCGCTCGAGCGAGACGGTCGGGCGGATGTGACTGAGGTTGAGCTCCTCCGGCTCGACCAGCAGGTCACCGAGGGCGCTGCCGAGCAGGTCGGGGTCATAGACGGCAATGGCGGCCTCGGTCGCGACCCGCCGCAGCTGCGGCGGCAGCGGCGCCGAGCGGTAGAGGTAGCCGCGCTCGGACTCAAAGCGCCTGACCAGCTCGACCGAGGCGTCGCGGTAGCGCCGGTACTCGAGCATCCGCGCGATCAGCTCCTCGACCGCCTCCTCCGGCGCCATCTCCTCGAGCCCGTCGTCGGGACCGGGCAGCATCAGGCGCGACTTCAGCTCCAGCAGCGCTGCGATCAGGACGAGGAATTCGGTCGCGACCTCGAGCTCGAGCTCGCCCTCGCGCTCGAGGTGCTCAACGTAGGCGACGACGACCTCGCCCAGCTGCAGCTCGAGCAGGCTTACCTCCTCGCGCAGGACGACCGCCATCAGCAGGTCGAACGGCCCGGCGAAGATGTCGAGGTCTAGGTCTAGATCCGCGACCGCCATCGTCAGAGACTAGAAGCCCATGCGGTCGCGCACGTCGGCGATCACCGGGCTGGCGATCGCGCGGGCCTTCTCGGCACCTGCAGCGAGGACCGCATCCAGCGCCGCCTCGTCCGGGCGCAGCTCGGCGTAGCGCTCGCGGACCGGCGCCAGCAGCTCGACTACCCCCTCGGCGACCGCCTGCTTGAAGTCGCCGTAGCCGGCGCCGTCGAACTCGGCCTCGACCGCGGACCGCTCGACGCCACGGGCGACGGCGAGGATGTCGATCAGGTTGGTGATCCCGGCCTTCTCGGGGCCGCGGACGACCTCGCGGCCGGAGTCGGTGACGGCGCTGCCGAACTTCTTGCGGATCGCGTTGGGCTCGTCGAGGACGAGCACGGTGCCGGCCTCGGTGCCGCCCGTCGTCGACATCTTGCTCGTCGGCTCCTGCAGGTCCATGATCCGGGCGCCGACCTCGGGGATCACCAGCTCCGGCACGACCAGGGTCTCGCCAAAGCGCTCGTTGAAGCGGCGGGCGATCTCCCGCATCAGCTCGCCGTGCTGGCGCTGGTCGTCGCCGACCGGGACCTCGGTCGCCCGGTAGGCGAGGACGTCGGCGGCCATCAACACCGGGTAATAGAAGAGCGCCGCCGAGACCAGTTCCTTCTGCTTTGCCGATTTTTCCTTGAACTGGTGCATGCGGTTGAGGTCGCCGTGGGCGGTGACCGCCGAGAGCAGCCAGGTCAGCTCGGTGTGCTCGCGGACGTTGGACTGGCGGAAGAGGACGCAGCGCTCGGGGTCGAGGCCGGCGGCGAGCAGGATCGCGGTCGTGTCGTAGACGCGCTCGCGCAGTTCGACCGGGTCATAGGGAACCGAGATCGCGTGCAGGTCGACGATGCAGAAGATCGCCGGCTGGCCCCGGTCCTGGCCCTCGACGTACTGGCGGATCGCACCGATGTAGTTGCCGAGGTGCTTGCGCCCGGTCGGCTGGATGCCCGAGAAGATGATCGGTGCGTCGCTCATTCGGTCGCCAACCCTACGCGCCTGCGGGGGTTGACGATGCCGACGGCGGAGGCGACGCCGCCGGCGACCATCAAGAGGCCGGCGATCAGGACGCCGAGGTGGAAGGACGAGGTCGAGGCGTCACTCGCGGCGGCTTCGATCCGGGACGCCTCGGGCGCGACCAGGTCTTCGGTTTCGGGGATCGCCAGCGGCTTTTCCTTCGCCTCGGCGACCGAGCGCTCGGCGGCCGGCGTCAGCGGTCGCGCGCCGAGCTGGGAATCGAGCTCGGACCCGAAGTGGGCAGAGATGACCGCACCGAGGACGGCGATCGCCAGCAGGCCGGCAACCCGGGAGACGCCGTTGTTGACGCCGGAGGCGATCCCGACCCGGCGTTCGGCGACGGAGTCGAGCACGGTCGCGGTCAGCGGCGCAACCGTCGCCGCCAGGCCGAGGGCGAAGACGAGGAGGGCCGGCAGAACTTCGGTGGCGTAGTCCGCCCCGGATCCCACCCGCAACATCAGGATCAGGCCGATGCCGCCGACGATCGGCCCCGCGGTCATCGGCAGCCGCGGTCCCGAGCCGGAGGCGAGGCGGCCGAAGCGCGGTGAGAGCAGGAACAGGGACAGCGAGATCGGCGTCGTCGCCAGGCCCGCCTCCAGCGCCGAGTAGCCGGCGACCTGCTGGAGGTAGAGGGTGACGAAGAAGAACCCGCCCATCAGGCCGGCGTAGGTGGCCAGCGTGGTCACGTTGGCGACGCTGAAGTTGCGGATCCGGAACAGGCTGAGGTCGAGCATCGGCCGCCGGGCGCGCGCCTCGTAGACGATGAACAGCGCGAAGCAGGCGATGCCGGCGACGAGCGGTACCCAGACCAGCGGGTCGCCCCAGCCGCGCGTCGGCTGCTCGATCAGGGCGAAGACCGGACCGCCGAGGCCGGCGGCGGAGAGCACGATGCCGACCCAGTCGACACCGCGTACGGCCTCGGGGTCGCGACTCTCCTCGACCCCGCGCAGGGTGATCACGATCGTCGCCGCGATCAGCGGCAGATTGATCCAGAAGATCGCCCGCCAGGAGAGGATCGAGATCAGGGCACCGCCGCCGGCCGGGCCGAGCACGGTCGCGATCCCCGTCCAGGAGGTCCAGGTCCCGACCGCGTGGCCCCGCGCCTCGCCCTCGAAGGTAGAAGCGACGATCGCCAGCGAGCCGGGAACCAGCAGCGCCCCGGCGATGCCCTGCAGGGCGCGAGCCCCGACCAGGAACTCGTCCGAGGGCGAGATCGCGCAGAGCGCCGAGGTGGCGGCGAAGGCGACGAGCCCGATCAGGAACAGCCGTCGCCGCCCGAACTGGTCGCCGAGGCTGCCGCCGACGAGCAGCAGCGAGACCATCGTCAGCATGTAGGCCTCGACCACCCACTGCTGACCGGCGAGGCCGGCGTCGAGGCTGTCGCTGATCGACGGCAGGGCGACGTTGACGACGGTGCCGTCGAGGAAGACGACAGTCGAGCCGAGGATCGTCGCGACCAGGGTCAGGCGCTGCTGCCGGGACACGGGAGCGAGTCTAGGCGGGGCCCCATTCCAGCCAAGACGCCACTTCTGCTCGCATAGCGGCATCAAGTGCGTCCTCGATGACGTCGGGACCTCCGAGTGGGCCTCGGCCGTATCCCTTTCATGAGAACGAGGCGAATCGCGATCCTGGCGGTCCTGGCGGCGGCCGTGCTCGAGGCGACCCCGGCGACGGCGAAGGAAGACGTCCTGATCGGCTCCGGCGCGCCCGGCGGCGTCACGGTCGCCGGCTCTCCCTACCGCTATGTCGCGATCTCGCCCAACCTGCGGCCGCGGGTCACGGTCGTCGAGAGGATCGACAACGCCGGCGGCCGGGTCGACCGCTGGTGGTACCTGCGCGGCGGCTGGATGGTCCCGGCCGGCAGCTACGCCCTCGAAGGCACCGGCCTCTCCGCCGACGGCGGCACCCTGGTCTTGGCGTCCTGGGCCAACGGCCGGTACTCGTTCCGCGACGGCCTCCCCGAACCGCCGCGAGTGACGCGCCTGGCCGTGCTCGACACCGAGGTCCAGCTGCGCCACCCGGGCGTGCGGATGGACCACGCGGTGCGGCGGATCAGGCTGCGGGGCCGCTTTGAAGTCGCCGCCGTCTCCGCCGGCGGCTCGACCGCCTACCTGGCCCAGTACATGCGCCACGGCCCCGAGGCCTACGGCCGCCCCGGCGACGGGCTTTTCCGGATCCGCGCCCTCGACACCGTTACCGGCCGGCTCCGGCCCGCCCCGCTGCGCACCCAGGACGGTAACCGCCCCTGGCTCGCCGGCGTCCCGATCGTCCGCCGCAGCAGCGATGACGGCCGCTGGTCCTACGCCCTCTACTTCAACCAAAAGCAGGAACTTTTCCTGCTGGCGATCGACGCCGACGCCGGCACCATCGCCCGCGTCGACCTGCCCGGCGTCAAGTACGGCCGCGACCCCTTTGGGCTGCGACTGCACCTGCGCGGCGACGGCCGGGCGCTGACCGTCTTCCACCACAGCTACGGCGGAACCAACTCCGATGCCCTGGCCAGCGTCCCGCTGCCGATCCGGCCGAGCGCCGAACCGGCGCCACGCCGCCACGGCCCCCTCGCCTTTCTCTTCACCCCAGCCCAGCCCGGCAACCTGATGGGCCGGCTCGGGATCGCCGGTCACTCGCTAAACGGCCGGGCGATCCGGGTGCGGCAGTGGGGCGACCCGGCGCGACCGGCGCTGCTCGTCTTCGGCTGCGTCCACGGCGATGAGTGCGCCGGCCACGAGCTCGAACCGCGCTTCGTCCTCAGCGGCGGCTGTCCCGACCCCGCCGCCAACCTCGTCATCGTCCGCAACCTCGACCCCGACGGCTTCCACACCGGCACCCGGCTCAATGCCGACGGCGTCGACCTCAACCGCAACTTCGCCGCCGCCTGGCGGCCGATCGGCCGGCCCTGGGACCCGCAGTACTCGGGGCCGCGCCCCTTCTCGGAGCCGGAAACGAAGCTGGCGGCGCGGCTCGTCCGCGCCGTCGCCCCGCGGGTGACGATCTGGTTCCACCAGCACACCGGACCGCGGGCGTTCGTCCGTGGCTGGGGGCAGAGCGCCCCCGCCGGGCGCCGCTTCGCCCACCTGGCGGGGATCCCGTTCCAGCTGCTGCCGTGGCCGGACGGGACGGCGCCGAACTGGCAGAACCACGCCTTCCCCGACGCCAGCTCGTTCGTCGTCGAGCTGCCGGCGGGGCCGCTGGCACCGGGGCTGGAGGCGCGGCTCGGGGAGGCCGAGGCGAGGCTCGCGCACAGGGTGGGCGAAGATGGGTATGTCGCGAAAGGGTGAGGCTTGGGAGCTGAAAGCGGCGCGATCGAGCGAGTCGAGTGGAACGGGCCGATACCGGCGCGACGGGAACGGCAGCTCATCAGGGAGGCACAGCGGGGCTCGGAGCAAGCACTCGCCGATCTCTACTCGGCGCACTGGCGCCGCGCTCACCGCGCCGCCTATCTCATCGTCCACGACGCGGCCGCCGCCGAAGACGTCGCCCAGGACGCCTTCCTCGCCGCGATCGGCGCCCTCGACCGCTTCGATCGCCGCCGCCCGTTCGGCCCCTGGCTGCACCGGATCGTCGCCAACCGGGCGATCGACTGGGCCCGGCGCGAGGCGCTCCGCCGCCGCGTCGACGCGACCGAGGAGAGCGAGGCGCGGCCTCCGGAGGGGATCGGCGAGGACCTGATGGAAGCGCTCGCCGAGCTGCCGGCCGACCAGCGCGCGGCGGTCGTCCTCCGCTATCTGCTCGAGTACTCGCCCGGCGAGATCGCCGAGATGCTGGAGCTGCCGCGCGGGACCGTCAACTCACGCCTGCGGCGGGCGCTGGACCGGCTCGGCGAGCTACTGGAGGCGGAACGGTGAACGAGCCGAAGCTGCGCGAGCTGTTGTGCGAGGTGCCGGTACCTGGCGCCGAGGAGGCCGAGCGCCGCGGCCTCGCCGTGGTCGCCGCGGCCTTCGCCGAACGGCAGGCGGCGGGGATCGACGGGGCTGGCGGGCGCCGGCGGGCGGCGCGGGCGCGGACCTCGCCGCGGCGGCTGGCGCTCGCGCTCGCGCTGGCCGCTCTGGCGGCGGCGCTGATCCTCTCGCCCGCCGGCGCCTCGGTCCGCCACTGGGTCGGCGACGTCTTCTCCGAAAACGTGCCGAAGGCACGGCCGGGGCTGGGCCGCACCCCCGGAGGCGGCCGCCTCCTCGTCACCTCCGCCGCCGGTCCCTGGGTCGTCCAGCCCGACGGCTCGCGTCGCCTGCTCGGCGACTACGAAGAAGCAACCTGGTCGCCGCGCGGCCTCTTCGTCGCCGCCGTCTCCGGCCGCACCCTGAGCGCGGTCGAGCCGGACGGGACGCCGCACTGGTCGCTGACCGCACCGGGGCGGGTCTCCGACCCGCGCTGGTCGCCTTCCCGGTTCCGGATCGCCTACCGCGCCGGCTCCCAGCTCCGCGTCGCCTTCGCCGACGGCAGCAGCGATCGCGCGATTGCGGCGGGGGCGGCGGCGGTCGCCCCGGCCTGGATGCCTCTCGGCGTGGCGGAGCTGGCCTACGTCGACCGCCAGGGCCGGCTGCGGATCGCCGAAAGCGAGACGGGACGGGGACTGGCCTCGGCGGCGGCGCTACCTGGGATCGACGAGATCGAATGGGGCGGGCGCGGCGAGGTGCTGCTCGAATCCTCGCCGGCCGCGGTGCGGGTGCGGCGGCTGCAAACCGCGAAGCTGGCGCTCGAGGTCGGGGTCGAGCCTGGGCGCCGGCTGCCGCTGCCGGCCGGCGCTGCCGTCCGCGACGCAGCTCTGTCTCCCGACGGCCGCACTGTCGCGGTCCTCGTCTCGATCCCGCTCGCCTCGATCGCCGGCGGGCCCGGGACCCGCAGCACGGTGCTGCTGTTCGGTCCCGACGGACCCTCCCGCCGCCTGCTCACGGTTCCCGGCAACCTCTCCGAACTCGCCTTCTCCCCGGACGGGGCGCGGCTGCTCGTCGCCTGGCCGGAAGCGGACGAGTGGCTGTTCCTGCCGCTCGGCCGCAGCAAAGGCGAGGCGGTCGGCAACGTCGCCAGGGCCTTCGCGCCGGGCGAGCGGGCCGCCGAGTTCCCCCGCGTCGAGGGCTGGTGCTGCCGCGCAAGATGACTGCCGTTCGCGGCCCTCGGCAGGAAGCGGCCGCGATCTACTGGAACAATCCGGGTAGGTGATGCGCTGATGGCAAGAGCGATCTGGAGTGGCTCGATCAGCTTCGGGCTCCTCAACGTGCCCGTGAGGCTCTACAGCGCCGTGGCGCGGCGCAATATCGCCCTGCGCGAAATCCGCGAGTCCGACAGCGCCAGGATCAAACACCGCCTCTTCGCCGAAGGCACCGACGACGAAGTGTCTCGGGACGAAATCGTCAAAGCCTACGAGCTGACCCCGGGCCAGTACGTGCCGCTGAGCAAGGAGGAGCTGGAAGCGCTGGCGCCGGAGAAATCGCGTTCGATCGACGTCCAGAACTTCGTCGACATCGAGGAAATCGACCCGAAGTACTTCAACAGCCCGTACTACCTGGGGCCGTCCGACGGCGCCGAGAAGGCCTACTCGCTGCTTGCCGCCGCGATGGAGAGCTCCGGCAAGGCCGCGATCGCCCACCTCGTCTTCCGCAACAAAGAGCAGCTGGCCGCGGTCCGCGCCGAGGACGGGGTCCTGACCCTGACCACGATGCGCTTCGCCGACGAAGTCGTCCCCACCTCCGAACTGGACGACGCCTTCCCCGAGAGCAAGGCAAAGGTGGCGAAGAACGAGCAACAGATGGCCGAGCAGCTGATCGACTCGCTGAGCACGAAATTCGACCCCGAGAGCTATCGCGACGAGTACCGCGAGCAGCTCCTGGGGCTGATCGAACGCAAGGCCGAAGGCAAGGAGATCGTCGCCCCCGAGACCACCGAGCGGGAGGCGACCAAGGCGCCCGACCTGATGGCGGCGCTGGAGCAGAGCATCGCCGCGGTCAAAGGCCAAGACAAGAAAGTCGGCAAGGCACCCAAAAAAGCCAAAGCGCCGGCAAAAAAGAGCAAAGCGACGAAAGCGAAAGCGAAAAAATCGTCGTCGCGCTCGAAATCGAAGTCTTCGAAGTAGGCCGTGGCGGCGAGCCAGGTCGTCGAGGTCGACGGGCGTGAGCTGAAGCTCACCAACCTCGACAAGGTCCTCTACCCCGCCACCGGCTTCACCAAGGGCGAGATGGTCGACTACTACGCCAAGGTCGCCGAGGCGATGGTGCCGCACCTGAAAGGCCGGGCCGTGACGCTGCGCCGGTTCCCGGAAGGCGTCGACGACCTCGACTCCGCCTTCTTCGAGAAGCGCTGTCCGAAACACCGGCCGAAATGGGTGAAGACGACCAACGTGCGCGCCGGCCCGAACGCAGGCAACATCGACTTCTGCGTCTGCGACGGGCGGCCGACCCTGATCTGGATGGCGCAGCTGGCGTCGATCGAGCTCCACCCCTCGCTCTCGCTCGGCCGCGCCCCGACCCGGCCGACCGTGCTCGCCTTCGACCTTGACCCCGGCCCGCCCGCTGACATCGTCGACTGCTGCCAGGTGGCACTGCGGCTGCGCGAGATGTTCGGTCACTTCGGCGTCGAGTCGTTCCCGAAGACCTCGGGCTCGAAGGGCATGCAGGTCTACGTCCCGCTCAACCAGAAGAAGATGAGCTACGACCTGACCAAACCCTTCGCCAAAGCGATCGCCCAGCTGCTCGAAAAGCAGACGCCCGACCAGGTCGTCTCGAAAATGAAAAAGCTCGAACGGGCGGACAGGGTCTTCGTCGACTGGTCCCAGAACCACCGCAGCAAAACCACGATCGCCGTCTACTCCCTGCGTGCGCGCGAACACCCGACCGCCTCGACGCCGCTGATGTGGTCGGAGGTCGAAGCCGTGGCCGACTCCGGCGACGGCTCACCCCTCGTCTTCGAAGCCGGCGACGTGCTGGAGCGGGTCGAAGAGCACGGCGACCTTTTTGCCCCCGTGCTCGAGCTCGAACAGGAACTGCCCGAGCTCTAGGGACCGGCCCGAGCCAAGGTCCGTCCGACATCCGTGGGACTGTTTGGGTATGAGCGAGGTCGTCGCTGTCACGATCATGGCAGGCGCATCGGTCTTGGTCGCCACCATCTCGGCTCGTTCCACCCGATCCACCAGCGCGGCCTCCTCGATCGTAGGCCTAGCCAGGGTTGAGGCGGAAACCGAACGCATCCGGGAAGCGAGCCGCAAGGAGGAGCGAGACAAGCGCCGGCATGAATACCAGCAGTACATCAATGCGTTCAACCGCATGTACAGCGTGCTTGCCGTGGAAATTGATCGAGGGCAGGCGTACGAGATATGTGGTGAGTATCTCAATCTATTGCAAGACGTGGTCCTCTTCGGAGCGCCCGACGTGTCAGCGACTGCGCTCAAGGTGAATGAGATTTACGAAAAGATTTGGCCGATCCTGGATCGGCTGGAGGAAGAGTTCCCAGAGAAGTCTTTTGCGAAACTTTGGCGTCAGGCAACCGAGCCAATCGAAGTTGAACTGAAAGAGGCAGCCGAGGGGTTGATCCCGCCCATACGGGACGACGTCAGCCGGGACTACTGACGGCAACGATTCAAGGTCAGCCCTACTGCACTCGCGACATTGACCCCACCAGAGGGTGGTCAATTTCGCAAACGGTGTGCGACGGTCGCGATTAGCGCCCTGATCTAGCCGCCGAAGCTCTGGCGGACGACGGGGCGGCGGGTGGCGCGGACCTCGTCGAGGCGGCGGACCGGGGTCGTGTAGGGGGCCTGGCGGGCGATCTCGGGGTCCTGCTCGGCCTCAGCCAGGATCCGCTCGATCGCCCCGGCGAAGGCGTCGAGGCTCTCCTTCGTCTCGGTCTCGGTCGGCTCGACCATCAACGCCTCGTCGACCAGCAGCGGGAAGTAGACGGTCGGCGGGTGGAAGCCGAAGTCGAGCAGCCGCTTGGCGAGGTCGAGGGTGGCGAGCCCGAGGCTGTCCTTCATCGGCTTGCCGGAGAGGACGAACTCGTGCATGCAGTGGCGGTCGAAGGCGATCGGCAGGCGCTCGCCGGCCCGGCCCGCGGCCAGCTTCGCCTTCAGGTAGTTGGCGTTCAGCACCGCCGTCTCCGAGGCCTCGGCGAGGCCGTCGGCGCCGAGGCTGAGGATGTAGGCGTAGGAGCGGACGAAGACGCCGAAGTTGCCCTGGAAGCCGCGCAGGCGACCGATCGACTGGGGCCGATCGAAGTCGAGGTCGTAGCTCGGGCCGTGGCCGTTGTCGGCCTCGCGGCGGACGACCTGGGGCCGCGGCAGGAAGGGCGCGATCCGCTCCGAGACCGCGATCGGGCCGGCGCCGGGGCCGCCGCCGCCGTGCGGCTGGCTGAACGACTTGTGGAGGTTGACGTGGACGATGTCGAAGCCCATGTCGCCGGGCCGCGACTGGCCCATCACCGCGTTGAGGTTGGCGCCGTCGTAGTAGAGGGTGCCGCCTGTCTCGTGGATCAGGGCCGCGATCTCGGCGATGTTCTCGTCGAAGACCCCGAGCGTGTTCGGGTTGGTCAGCATCAGGCAGGCGACCTCGCCGGGGTTCTCGGCCAGCTTCGCCCGCAGGTCGTCCATCTCGACCCCGCCGCGCTCGTTGGTCGCGACTTTGACGACCTCGTAGCCGGCCATCGTCACCGAGGCCGGGTTGGTCCCGTGCGAAGTGTCCGGGGCCAGGACCTTGGTCCGCTGTTCGCCGCGGTCGGCGTGGTAGGCGCGGGTCAGGAGCAGGCCGGCGAGCTCGCCGTGGGAGCCAGCCGAGGGCTGCAGGCTGACGTGGGGCAGGCCGCAGATCTCGCTCAGGCTCTGCTGCAGCAGCCACATCAGCTCCAGCGCGCCCTGGGCCCGGCGCGGCTCCTGAGCCGGGTGCAGGCGAGCGTGACCGGGCAGCGCCGCGACCCGCTCGTTGAGGCGCGGGTTGTGCTTCATCGTGCAGGAGCCAAGCGGGTAGAAGCCCGAATCGAGGTCGAAGTTACGGCGCGAGAGCCGGTTGTAGTGGCGGACGATCTCCGGCTCGGCGATCTCCGGCAACCGCGGCTCCTCCTTGCGCAGCAACTTGGCCGGGATCAGCTCCTCGAGCGGCGTCTCCGGCACTTCGGCGTCCGGAAGGACGGCGGCGCGCCGTCCCGGCTTCGACTTCTCGTAGATCGTCTGCGCCCGTTCCGCCTGCATCGGGGTCTCGGTCAAGCTCATCCCGCTACCCCTTCTGTCGACTTCCTCTCGCTATCCGAGAGGAAGTCGCCACGCTCGGCTGCGACAGCGGCCCCGAGGGCTTCTGCGAGCTCGTCGATCTGGGTGCGCGTGCGCCGCTCCGTGATCGCAACCAGCAAGCCGTCCTCGTACTCCGGGTACTCGTGCCCCAACGGGTACCCGGCGGCGATTCCGCGCTCGGCGCAGCGGTCGAGGACGGCGGTGATCGGGGCGTCGAGCCGGATCGCGAACTCGCGCGCGACCGGCGCGCCGTGCAGCAGCTCGACCCCCTCGACGGCGGCGAGGCGCTCGCGGGCGTAGGCGGTGCGCCGGACCAGCAGTTCGCCGAGCTCGCGGAAACCGTGGCGGCCGAGCCAGGAGAGGTGGACCATCGCCCCCAGCGCATTCAGCGCCTGCGCGGTGCAGATGTTGTTGGTCGCTTTCTCGCGGCGGATGTGCTGCTCGCGCGTCTGCAGGGCGAGGACGAAGCCGCGACGGCCGTCGACGTCCTCGGTTTCGCCGGCGATCCGGCCCGGCATGCGGCGGATCTGCTCCTCGGTGGCGCAGAAGAAGCCAAACGAGGGGCCGCCGAAGTCCAAGCGATTGCCGAGCGGCTGGCCCTCGCCGAGGGCGATGTCGGCACCCTGAGCGCCGGGCGACTCGAGCACACCGAGGGTCATCGGATCGCAGGCGACGACCAGCAGCGCTCCGTGCTCCTTGGCGGCGGCGCCGAGCGCAGCGACGTCCTCGACCGCGCCGAGGAAGTTCGGGCTCTGCAGGATCACGGCGGCGGTCTCGCCGTCGACCGCCGCGGCCAGCGCGGCGGCGTCGGTCAAGCCGTCCTCGAGCCCGACCTCGACCACCTCGGAGCCGTAGCCGACCGAGTAGGTCGCCAGCGTCTCGCGGCTGTGCGGGTGGAGGCCGCGGGAGACGACGAACTTGCGCCGCCTGGTCGCGCCCATCGCCAGATAGGCGGCGGAGGCGACTGAGGAGGGCCCCTCGTAGAGGCCGGCGTTGGAGACCGGGAGCCCGGTCAGCTCCGACATCGCCGTCTGGAACTCGAACATCACCTGTAGCCCGCCCTGCGAGATCTCCGGCTGGTAGGGCGTGTACGGGGTCAGGAACTCCGAGCGCGAGGTGATCGCGTCGACCAGCGCCGGCACGTAGTGGTCGTACATCCCGGCACCGACGAAGCAGACCTGAGACTCGGCGTCTTCGTTGCGCCCGGCAAGTTCGGCCAGGCGCTCGTAGACCTCGGCCTCGCTGAGGCCGGCGGGCAGGTCGAGCGGGCGGCCCAGCCGCAGCGGCTCGGGGATCTGCTCGAACAGCTCCGCGGTCGAGTCGACGCCGATCGCGGCCAGCATCTCCGCCCGGTCGTCGGGCGTTGCAGAGGTGTAGCGGGTCACAGGCCTAAGGCTACGAAAACGAGAGGCCGGGCTCGGCGGCTAGTTCTCAAGCAATTTCCGGTACTCGGCGGCGCTGAGCAGCGTCTCCGCCTCCTCCGGCGAGGTCAGCCTGACCTTGATCAGCCAGCCCTCGCCGTAGGGGTCCTCGTTGATCTTCTCCGGCGTGTCGCCGAGCGCCTCGTTGACCGCGAGGATCTCGCCCGACATCGGCGCGATCACGTCGGAGACCGCCTTCACCGACTCGACCTCGGCGTAGGAGGAGTCTTTCTGGACGCTGTCGCCGGCTTCGGGCGGGTCGTAGAAGACGACCTCGCCGAGCGAGTCCTGCGCGTACCAGGTGATTCCGAAGACGGCGTTCTCGTCGCCATCCAGCCGCACCCAGTCGTGCTGGTCGTGGTAGCGCAGGTCGTCCGGGTAGTTGGCCTCGGCCAAGGGTCAGCTCCTTTTCACGTAGAGGGGTTTCGAACCTACCCGGGCGGCGCGGACCTTGCCACGCACGTCGATCTCCAGCCCAGTCCCGGGCTCAACCAGATCGGCGCGAACGTAGGCCATTCCGGCGCCGACTTCGAGTGAGGGCGAGAAGGTGCCGCTGGTGACGACGCCGACCTCCTCGCCGCCGACGAGGACCGGGTTGCCTTCGCGCGGGATCCCGGCACCCTCGATCAGGAACGGCGCCAGCTTCTGCGCGGTGCCCTCGGCGCGAGCACTGGCGACCGCCTCCGACCCGATGAACCCGGTCGCCTCCTTGCAGCACCAGCCGAGGCCGGCTTCGATCGGGTTGCGCTCCGGAGTCAGCTCGTTGCCGTGCAGCGGAAAGCAGACCTCGAGCCGCAGCGTGTCGCGGGCGCCGAGCCCACAGGGAACGACACCGGCGTCGAGCAGCTCTTTCCAGATCGGGACCGCGACCTCGGGGTCGATCAGGATCTCGACTCCGTCCTCGCCGGTGTAGCCGGTGCCGCAGATCAGCGCTGGCCGGCGCCCGACCTGCGCGTGGACAACGTGGAAGCGCGGCGGCAGCTCGAGGTTGAGCGCCCGGGAGAGGACGGCGCGGGCGTGCGGCCCCTGCACAGCGACCATCGCGTAACGGTCGGCGACGTCGCGGACGGAGACGTCGAACTCGCGGCTCTGGCGCCCCAGCCAGGCGAGGTCGGTCTCGTGGTTGGCGGCGTTGGTGACGACGAGGTAGCGGTCGCCGCCGAGCCGGTAGGCAAAGAGGTCGTCGATCACGCCGCCCTCCTCGTTGCAGAGGCAGGAGTACTGGGCGCCGCCGATCTCGATTTCGGCGACGTCGTTGGAGAGCACCCGCTGCAGGAAGGCGAGCGCGCCCGGCCCCTCGACCTCGACCTCGCCCATGTGCGAGACGTCGAACATCCCGACGTGGGTGCGAACCGCCGAGTGCTCCTCCCGCACGCCCTCATACGTAACCGGCATCTCCCAGCCCGCGAACGGAACCAGCTTCGCCCCGAGCACCTCATGCTGCTCGCGAAGGGGCGTGAAACGGAGGGTCGCCGCCGGCTCGGTCATCGACCCGCAGGCTATTCCCTAAGCGAGGCCGATGAAGCGGGGGTCGGCAGCCCCTCCCAAAACACTCAAAAGCGAGCGCA
>DATKIA010000008.1:0-12652 GCA_035509895.1 Solirubrobacterales bacterium | reverse complement strand
GACGAGCAGAAAGGCAGCGGCCGAGCGCTCGCGCGATGCCGCCGGCGCGTAGCCGGCGAGGGCGGTGCCGGTGCCGGCGACGACCAGCACCGCGAGCAGCGCCTCGAGCTCGTTGCCGATCCCGTAGAAGCGGACGCCGAGGCCCGGATTCGGTCCCAACAGCGAGAGCGAGGTCAGCGGCGAGCCGGCGATCACGTCGACGGCGTAGGCGAGCACGGTCAGGCCGGCGGCCACCGCCAGCGCCCGGTAGTCGCGCAGCAGCACCAGCGTCAGCGCTCCCAGGGCCGGCGCTCCGAGCAGGATCAGCAGCACTTCGGCCCCCTCGCTCGGTTCGAGCGCGGCGCCGAGCAGCATCAGCAGCGGCATGTAGACGATTGCGAGGCCGGTGAGGCGCACCGCCGGCCGGGCGAGACGCCCGCGGCCCGCGGCAACCGCCAGCGCCAGCAGCCCGAGCCACGCCAGCAGGCTCCAGCCGATCACCGGCCCGCGGCGGTGGCCGATCACGCCCATCCGCGCCCCGAGCGATTCGATCGCCGCCGGGTCGACCGACCCCTCGGCGCGGATCGCCTCTCCCGACATTTCAGACGGAACGTCGACCCCGAAGTGGTCGAGGATCGTCGGCGCGACGTCGGTCGAGAGCACATAGCCGTCGGTGCGGGTGCTGTCCGAGATGAGATCGCCGTCGAAGCCGCGGCCGGCGATCCCGATCGGCAGCGGATCGTCGTCGCGGCCGGTCGGGCGGGCGATCGCGATCAGGAGGTCGTCGGGTCGCAGCCTTCGGACAGCGGCACGCGCGGCTGCCAGGGAGCCAGGATTGACCCAGAAGGCGCCATTCACGGCTGGCCCGATCCCGACCCCCGACGCTTCGCCGAAGGCACACGACCAAGGGCCTTCCGAGAACACGAAGACGCCGCTCTTGCGCAGGCTCGCGAAGAGCAGCAGCGGAACGATCTCCGCCGGCGCCGATTCCGCCCTCTTCGTCACCTCTTCCTGCCAAGGTTCGCATTCGCGAGTCAACGGAGGCAGCGATTCGTCGTAGAGCGAGTCGAAGACGCGGTTGCCCTGGGAGATGTCGAGGTAGGTCTGCTGCGCCGGAACAGCTCCGAGGCCGGGACTCATCAGGCCCGGCGAGAAGCCGCCCTCGGCCAGCTCTGCGACCGTCGTCCCGGGCGGCAGCCAGAGCAGCGTTACCCGTGCCGGCTCACGGCTCGCCGCTGCGGCCTCGCCACCGAATCCCGGCGGGATTCCACCCAGGGCCACGAGCAGCGCGAGCGCTATCGTGGCCCCGATGGCTGACCGCACTTTCGCCAAGTTCAGCTTCTTCAAGATCGATCCCGCCTGGCGCCGACGCGACGCCGAGCTGCGCGCCGCCGACAAGCAGGAGTTCCTCGCCGCCTGTGAGGACTTCGCCGTCGACCGGTCGCTGCGCGCCTACTCAACCATAGGAACGCGGGGCGACGTCGACCTGGTCCTGCTCAGCCAGAGCCCGAACCTCCCCGACATCCACACCTTCCATGTCGTCCTCGGCCAGAGCGGCCTCGCCAAGTGGAGCGAGACGCCGTACTCGTTCCTCTCGATGACGAAACCCTCGCCCTACTCCGAGGAGCAGGCGCGACCGGAGATCTGCACCTCCGAGCGCAAGTACCTCTTCCTCTACCCGATGGTCAAGCAGCGGCGCTGGTACGGGCTGCCGCCGGAGGAGCGCGGCCGGATCATGAAAAGCCACATCGAGGTCGGCCGCCGCTACCCGGAGATCACGATCAACACGACCTACTCATACGGTATCGACGACCAGGAGTTCGTCGTCTGCTTCGAGGGCGACGACCCCGGCATGTTCCTCGACCTCGTCAACGAGCTGCGGCCGACCGAGTCGAGCGAGTACACCGAGCTCGAGACGCCGATCTTCACCTGCGTCGCGATGTCGGTCGGCAAGGCCCTCGACGCGCTCGACGGGGCCCCGAGCGCCGTGCCCGCCGGCTCGCCAGCCCTGGGCTGAGTCCCGACTTTCCCTATCCTTTCGCGCTCGCCAGACCCGCTAGCAGGGGGAGACGCAATGACCCAGATCGGTAGCCAAGAGAACCCACTTCGAGTCGCCATCGTCGGCGCCGGACCCTCCGGCTTCTACGCTGCCGAGCACATCCTCAAGGGCGAGGACCTGCACGCCCAGGTCGACCTCTTCGACCGCCTCCCCACCCCCTTCGGCCTGGTCCGCGGCGGCGTCGCCCCCGACCACCCGAAGATCAAGTCGGTGACCCGGGTCTACGAAAAAACCGCCGCTCGCGAGGGCTTCCGCTTCTTCGGCAACGTCAAGATCGGCCACGACATCGAGGTCGAGGACCTCGAGCGGCTCTACCACGCGATCGTCTTCACGGTCGGCTGCGAGACCGACCGGACGCTGGGGATCCCCGGCGAGGACCTGCCCGGTTCCGCCGCCGCCACCGCCTTCGTCGGCTGGTACAACGCCCACCCCGACTACGCCGACCACGACTTCGACCTCTCCAGCGAGCGGGCGGTCGTGATCGGCAACGGCAACGTGGCGATGGACGTCGCCCGGATGCTGGCGCTGACCGACCACGAGCTGCGACAGACCGACACCGCCGACCACGCGATCGAGCTGCTCGACAAGAAGCAGATCCGCGAGATCGTCGTCCTCGGCCGCCGCGGCCCCGTCCAGGCCGCCTTCACCAACCCCGAGATCAAGGAGCTCGGGGAGATGGAGGACGCCGACGTCATCGTCGACCCCGCCGCGATGGAGCTCGACCCGGCCAGCACCGCCTTCCTTGAGTCCGACGAGGTGGACAAGACGACGCGGGTCAACGTCGAGACCCTGAAGGAGTTCTCCGAGCGCACCCCAGAGGGCAAGAAGCAGCGGATCGTGCTCCGCTTCCTCGCCTCGCCGGTCGAGATCCTCGGCGACGGCAAGGTCGAAAAGATCGTGATCGGCCGCAACGAGCTGGTCGAGGAAGGCGGCACCCTGCGAGCCAAGGACACCGGCGAGCGCGAAGAGCTCGAGTGCGGCCTGATCCTGCGCTCGGTCGGCTACACCGGGATCCCGATCGAGGGCGTCCCCTTCGACGAGAAGCGCGGCCTGATCCTCAACGAGGGCGGCCGCATCCTCGACTCCCACGACGGCGGCCACAAGGTCGGCCACTACACCGCCGGCTGGATCAAGCGCGGGCCCTCGGGAGTGATCGGGACCAACAAGAAAGACGCGCTGGAGACGATCCAGCACCTGCTGGCCGACGTCGAGTCGCAGACCCTGCTCGGCCCGGAGAACCCGGCGCCGGGTGCGGTCGAGGAGCTGCTTTCCGAGCGCGGCGTCCGCTTCGTCAGCTTCGAGGACTGGCAGGCGATCGACCAGGCCGAGGTCGGCCGCGGCGAGCCGCACGGGCGGCCGCGGGTCAAGTTCGTCCGGGTCGAGGAGATGCTCGGCACGCTCGGCGAGAAGGTCGGTTGAGGAGCCGATGGGCGTCGACCTAGGTGAGCTGCAGGCGATGATCGAGGCGGCCCTGCCGGGCGCTTCGGTCGAGGTCTCCGACGAAGACGGCGGCGGCCAGCACCTGCGCGCGGTCGTCGCCGCCCCCCAGTTCGACGGCCTCTCGCGGATCGACCAGCACCGGCTGGTCAAGGCTGCGGTCAAAGCGCGCTTCGACGACGGCACGATCCACGCGCTGTCGGTGAAGACCAGCACTGCCGGCTAGCGGCGACGCTCTCGCAGACAAGAAGTTACACTTCCGTGCGCCACGCGTGCGGCCTTGATCCCTACCCTGAGGAGCATGGAGAAAGTGCGATCGACCTGGACCGACTCACGTCTCGATGACTTCAAGGCTCAAGTCGGCGCCCGTTTCGACGAGCTGGGCGGTCGGATCGACCACCAGAGCGAACGGATCGATGCACTGCAGCATACGATCCTGGTCGTCGGCGGCGGTCTCTTCGCCGCCTTCGTCGCCCTCCTCGCCGCGATCATCGGCTTGATCGCGACCCAGCTCTGACAGCCGGGGGGCGCGGCTAGCTAGTCTTTGCGCCATGGCCGACCCAGAGCTGAAGTCCAAAGTTGAAGAGCTGATCTCCGCCAACCCGGTGCTGCTGTTCATGAAAGGCACGCCGGACATGCCCCGCTGCGGCTTCTCGATGCGCGTGGTCCAGACGCTGGACGCGCTCGACGCCGAGTACGGCGCGATCGACGTGCTGCCGGCGCTGCAGCCGCTGCGCGAAGTCACGACCGAGATCGCCGACTGGCAGACCTTCCCCCAGCTCTACGTCAACGGCGAGCTGGTCGGCGGCGCCGACATCGTCGAGGAGATGTACGAGTCCGGCGAGCTGGCCGAACTGCTCGGCGTCGAGCAGCCCGCCGCTGCCGCGGCCGCTCCAGCGCAGGACCTTCCGGCGCAGTCGCCGCCGCTGCAGATCGAATAGAAACCCTTTTTTCAGCTGCCGATCAGGCGGCCAATGACCGGAAGCACGCGCGGATTGATTTCGAATCCGGCAGCTTCACTCGGGTTCTCGGAAAGAGGGTCGTAGACCGCCTTAATCAGGTCGACGGCTTCGGCGGCAATCAGTTCTTCCTCCTGAAGAGCCCGGGTGATCCTAGCCACCGGCTTGGTGAAACCCTTGAGCTGACGATCCTCGTCGTAATCCGCGATCTCGTACACGGTCTCTCGATCGATGAATCCGCCGTCGTGAAGGGCATGGTCGATCACGGCCGCCTGCACCGCACCCTCCTCGTACAAGCGCTCGAGGAGTTCCTCGAGCGCCGTCGCGTTCCAGCCACCTCCCGGCAGACCGGCGGCTTCCCGATCGGACAGGAGACGATCCACCCGATCGGCATCTTGGACGGAATCATCCTGAACGGTGACCTCGAGGATCTCGCGCGCGAGCTCGAGGAGCTGTGGCGGCCTCAGCATGAAGAGCCGTGAGCCCGCCCGACTCCGGAGCTCATCAACCAGCTCCAGCCGCGGGCCCCGCAGTTCTCCTGCCTCCCGCCGCCACCAATCTTCCTTCACATCCGCGGTCACGAAGATGACGTCGCTACCTCGCCGCTCCGCCTCGACCAAGACCTGCTCCCAGACCAGATAGTCGCCGGCCGCTGCCTCCCCTTCCTTGTCCCTGTCGAGATACCCGGGAGGCTCCCGATCGCCAACGCGCCGCATTCCCTCGGTGAGGGCGGCGGCATGAGCGTCCTCACCGAGCGCATCGCCGACCTTGCCGGCAAGATGGGTATCGAGTTTCGCCAAGACGGCGTCCTTGTCCGTGTCGCGTGCCAATTCGATTGCCGACTCGTCGTTGAACTGGTCGACCTCCTCAATGACGGCATCAAATGCCTGCGTCATCTCTCCCTCCAGATGGGTTCTGCGCTCCGTGGGAAGAGAAACCCGATTCGCCCATGCCCTGAATGCCGAGATTGCCTTCTCGCGCTGATCCGACATCTCAGTCTGAGCCCGCTGGGCGTCGCGGGGGTCTCGCAGCACGCTGTCGCGGTTGCGCCAGAACTCGAGAAGGACTTGGTGTGGCACCCAAAGACGCTCGCCCAATCGCTCGAGGACGGAGAAAAGATCGTCCCGTGCCCGATCGGTGTACCGGTACAGGTTCAGCAGGACGTTTGCATCGGGAACGACCATCCCTGCCCCGAACACGTTCCGATAGTCATCCAAAGTCGGGGTTCGATACCCCTCAAACCCGTCGAAGATCCCGTTCATCCCCTACTTTCCCTGAGCGCCTCATTCGGCAGCTGCCGAATGCTTCTCGCGCAAGCATCCCATACCTCTGCTGAGGCCCCTATCGAGAACCGATTGTGACCTGCAAGCTAGACGGCGGCAGCTGATGCGGCGGAATCCTCTTTGACCTGAAAAGAGGAACCGCAGCCGCAGGCGGCGACGACGTTCGGGTTGTTGACCTGGAACCCGGCGCCTTGGAGCCCTTCGATGTAGTCGACCTCCGAGCCGAAGACGAACTGCATGCTGACCTTGTCGACGACGACGGCGACGCCGTCGATCTCGAACACGTTGTCGTCATCCTTTGGCTGGTCGAAAGCGAGCGCGTACTGGAAGCCGGAGCAGCCACCGCCGCGGACGGCGACGCGAAGGGCCTGGTCAGTCCCCTCGGCCTGGCCCCCGAGCAGCTCGCCGATCTTCTCGGCGGCCTTGTCGGTGAGGGTGATCGCTGCGGTCGGCGTGTCAGTCACTTCACAAAGTGTAGCGAGCGCCGGGGGCGAGCCAGCGTTGGAGGCGGTCTGAGAGAATCGCCGCGGTGAACGCGAGCGCTCAGACCGCAGTCGTCTGCGACAGCACCTGCTACCTCCCCGCCCCGCTGGTCGAGGAACGGGGCATCGAGGTGATCAGCCTCTACGTCTCCGTCGACGGCCAGCAGGAAAAGGAGACCGAGATCGCCGACTACGGCGCTTTCTTCGAGCGCCTGCGCGCGTCCCAGAGCGGCGCGACCACCTCTCAGCCCTCGATCGGGGACTTCACCTCCGTCTACGAGCCGCTGCTCGCAGCGGGCAAGGAGATCGTCTCGATCCACATCTCTTCCGGTATCTCCGGCACCTTCGAGGCCGCCAACCAGGCCCGCGACCGCCTGGTCGAGGAGGGCAAAGGCGGTGAGCGGATCCGGGTGATGGACTCGCGCTCGGCCGCCGGCGGCATGGGTCTCTGCGCGCTCGGTGCCTCGTCCGCTGCCGCTGCGGGGGCTGACGGTGAGGCGGTGCTCGCCCGGGCAGAGGAGGTTCGCACGGCGCTGAAGATGTGGTTCGCGATCGACACCCTCGAGTACCTGCGGCGCGGCGGCCGGATCGGCGGTGCCCGCGCCTGGATCGGCAGCGCCCTGAAGATCAAGCCGATCCTCACCCTCGAAGAGGAGATCACCCCGGTCGAGCGGGTCCGCACCCGCGCCCGCTCGCTCGAGCGGCTGCGCGACTACGCCCGCCAGCGCCACGAGTCGGGCGCCGATGGCTGGGTCGTCCAGCACATCCAGGACGACGAGACGGCGTCGGCGCTGGCCGACGACTGCCGCGAGATCTTCGGCTGCGAGCCCGTCTTCACCTCGGAAATCGGCGCCGTCCTCGGCGCCCACGTCGGCCCCGGCCTGCTCGGCGTCGGCAGCGTGCCGACCGAGCTTGTCGCGATGCCCTGAGGAGGGCCTAGCCGCGCCGGCGACGCAGCATGGCGCGAACGCCGATCACGAACCCGATCGCGGCGGCGCCGATGATGATCTGCTGTTTGTGGTCCTCGACCTGGCGGCGCCAATCGGTGATTTCGGTGACGCGGCCGCGCAGCGCTTCGACCGAGGTGCCGAGCTGCTGGCGCTGAACGTCGATGTCGCGACGGATCTGCTCGGACGAGCGGCCGGGCATCCCGGTCGAGGGGGTTGGCTGTTTCGGATCGGCGCTCATTTCGCCTCCTCCTCTTTGGTCGGAGTCGCCGCCGGGGCGGGTCCCGGTGCCGGGGCCGGCGGCGCTGGCTCCTTGGTCAGCATCTCCTTCGTCAGCTTCGCCTCTTCGATCGCCTGTTCCGGCACCGGCGGCGAGCCGGCCTTGACCGCTTTGTAGGCGACGAGCCCGGCGAGGGCGGCGATCAGCAGGAAGGCCGCGGACTCGACCAGGAAGCCGGCCCAGGCGGTGCCGTCGAAGACCTCTTCGGCTAGCAGCCAGGCGATTCCCTCCATTGCCAGGATCAGGGCGAGGAAGGCGAAGACGCCGGCGGCGACGCCGACCGCGGTGCCGCGCAGCAGCTTGGTGACTTTCTCGGTGACCTCGGTCTTGGCGAGCTCGATCTCCTCGCGGATCAGGGTCGAGGCGCGTTCGGTGACGTCGAAGACGAGCTCGCCGACAGGGCGCTTGCCGGGCTCGACCGGCGGCGGCACGGGCGGCGGCGTCTGGGGCGGCGTCGGCGGCGTGTTGCTCGGCTCGGGCATCGGCAGCTCCTCAGTCCGGAGGGTCTTCGTCGAAGAGACGGCGATAGAGGATCGCCGAGACGCGAGCGGCGGCAATGCTGGCGAGCGCTCCGGTTGCCGCGAGCAACCCGCTCCAGATCAATCTGCGGACGATCTCGTTATCCACGCGGCCCGACCATACCTACCTGGGCTCGAGACCGTCGCAAATCGTCGTCACCAGCAGGTCCTTTGCACTGTCGAAGCTTGCGTCGGAGGCCGGGATCACGTCGAAAATCCAGCCCGAGAGCAGCTGCTCGATCGCGCCGTAGAAGGACATCGAGGCGAACAGCGGCTCGACGTCGGCGCGGAACTCGCCCGCCTCCTGGCCGTCGGCGACGATCTTCGCGATCGACTCATACGCGCGCCGGATCTCCGCCAGGTGGGTCTGGCCGAAGGAGTTGGCGGCGCGGGTGACCTCGACGATGATCACCTTCATCAGCTCCGGGTCGTGGCGGTAGGAGTCGATGATGAAGCTGGCGACCGCCGCCAGCCGGCTGCGGTGCGTACCGCCGGCGCGGTCGGCCTCCTCGATCGCGGTCAACAGCAGCGACCAGCGCTCGACGAAGAGTTCGTTGAGGACCTCGTCCTTGGAGCGGAAGTAGTGATAGACGAGCCCGTAGGCGACGCCGGCCTCGTCGGCGATGTCGGAGACCCGGGTCGCGTGAAAGCCCTGGCGGGCGAAGACCCGAACCGCGGCGTCGAGGATCTGCCGCCGCTTGTCGACGGCGGGCGACTTCGAGGCCGCCATCAGGCGCGAGCCTCCGTCAGTTGCGGCCAGGTGTAGGCCTGCGGCCGGCGATTGGCCAGCGACGGCAGCGAATCCCGCACCCGCTCCTGCTCGCCGAAGTCGAGGTCGGCGGCGACGAAGCACTCCTCGTCAGCAGCAACGGCCAGCACCGTTCCCCAGGGGTCGACGATCGCCGAGTGGCCGAACGAGTCGTAGTGGGGCGGCGCGCTGCCGACCTGGTTTGGAGCGACGAGGAAGACCTGGTCCTCGATTGCCCGCGCCCGCAGCAGCACCTCCCAGTGGTCGCGGCCGGTGACGGCAGTGAATGCGGACGGCAAGGCGACGACGCGGGCCCCGCGCAGGGCGAGGATCCGGAACAGCTCCGGGAAGCGCAGGTCGTAACAGATGCTGAGACCGAGCTCGACCTCGCCAATCGGGGCGGTGACGACCTCCGAACCCGGCTGCTCATGCTCGGACTCGCGGTAGGAGACGCCGCCGGCGTCGACGTCGAACATGTGGATCTTGCGATAGACGGCGAGGTCGTCGCCGTCGGGGCCGATCAGGACCGAGGTGTTCGAGGCCTTGCCCTCACCGCGCTCGGAGATGCTGCCGGCGAGCAGGTGGACGCCCAACTCGCGCGCCCAGCCGCGGGCCGCGGTCAGGCTCTGCCCGTCGAGCGTCTCGGCGCCGGAGAGGAGCTCCTCGCCGCCGGCCAACAGGTTCCACTTCTCGGGCAGGGCGACGAAGCCCGCACCGTCGGCGGAGGCGGCGCGCACCAGCCGCTCGGCCGTGGCCAGGTTCCGCGCCTTGTCGGCCGTAGAATTGAGTTGAACCGCCGCTGCTCGCAAACCTCTAACCCCATTGATTGACCAGTCAATCAGGGAGTATAGATCCGCTCTGAGCGGGGTGGATCGGCCCGGACGGCCTAGAGATTCATCATGCGGGCGACGATGCGGTCGAAGACCGGCGTCGGGATCAGCGGTTTGAGGCGCGCCTGGACCTTGGCGTCGATGCCGACCAGGTAGCGGCTGCGAGGGCGGTCGGCGGTCAGGGCATGCTCGATCACCCGCGCCACCTTCTCGGGTGGGATCCCGCGTTCGGCGGTCTGTTTGACGACCTTGCGGTAGCTCTCGATCACCCGCCCGTAGAGCGCTTCGCGCTGCGGCGAGCGGGCGCCGACCTCGTCGGCGGTGCGTTCGCCCGTATCCCAGATCGGGGTGTCGATCGAACCGGGCTCGACGATCGAGACCCGGATCCCCCACGGACGCAACTCCTGGCGGAAGACGTCCCCCACCGCCTCGATCCCGAACTTGGCGGCGTGGTAGGCGCCGGTCAGAGGAAAGGCAATGCGGCCGCCGATCGAGCTGATGAAGACGACGCGCCCGCCACCGCGCCGGATCGAGCCGAGCACGGCCTGGGTGACGGCGACCTGGCCGGTCAGGTTGATCTCCACCTGGCGGCGGAAGTCCTCGATCGGAATCGTCTCGAGCGGACTCGGTATCGCGATGCCGGCATTGTTGACGACGCCGTCGAGCCCGTCGGCCTCGGCCTCGATCAGCGCCGCGGCGGCGGCGATCTGGTCGGCGTCGGTGACGTCGAGGTAGAGCGGCGAGAGGTTGGTCGAGCCGGCCTGGACCAGCGATTCGGCGTCCTCCTGGCGCCGCACGCCGGCGAAGACGCGCCAGCCGGCGGCGGCGAGGCGGAGCGCGGTCGCCCTGCCGATGCCGGTCGAAGCGCCGGTGACGAGAACGGATCGCATCCGACCAGAATACGGCCGCCCTGGCTGGCGAGCCAGAACACGGCGTAACCTTGTCCTGTTCGTGACCGAGCTACGCAACGACGACGGTGAGCGCAAGCAGGTGACGGTCCTGTTCGCGGACGTCAGCGGCTCGATGGACCTCGCCGAGCAGCAGGACCCGGAGGAGTGGCGCAAGATCATGCAGCGCTTCTTCTCGATGCTGGCCGACGCGGTCGCCCGCTTCGAGGGGACCGTCGACAAATTCACCGGCGACGGGATCATGGCGATCTTCGGCGCCCCGGTCGCCCACGAGGACCACGCGCGGCGCGCCTGCTACGCGGCGCTGCAGATGCTCGACGACGTCGCCGAGTACGCGGCCGAGCTGCGACGCGGTCCCGGCCTCAACTTCTCGACCCGGATCGGGATCAACTCCGGCGAGGTGATCGCCGGCGCGATCAGCCCCGGCGCCGGCGGCGCCTACACCGCGATCGGCCACACGGTCGGCCTGGCGCAGCGGATGGAGGCACTGGCCGAGCCCGGCAGGGCCTACCTGACGGAGCACGCGGCGGCGCTGGCGACCGGCTTTCTCGACCTCGACGATCTCGGCGAGTTCGAGATCAAGGGAGCCAGCAAGCCGGTTCGGGTCTTCGAGCTGGCCGGCGTTGGCGCCGCCCGCTCCCGTCTCGACCTCGCCCGTGAGCGCGGCTTCTCCCGCTTCGTCGGCCGCACCGCTGAGATGGAGGCGCTGGAAGCGGCGCTGGCGGAGGCGAAGAGCGGCGCCGGCGGCGCAGTCGGGCTGGTTGCCGACCCCGGCGTCGGCAAGAGCCGGCTCAGCCACGAGTTCGTCCAGCACTGCCGCGTTGAGGGCGTCGAGGTGTTCGAGGCGCAGGCGCAGGCGCACGGGCAGGGGATCCCGTTCATGCCGGTGCTGCAGATGCTGCGCTCCTTCTTCGGGATCGGCGAGAGTGAGCCAGAACAGCTGGCCCGCGAGAAGATCGCCGGCCGGGCACTGCTGCTCGACGCCAGCTTCGGCGACGACCTGCCGCTGATGTTCGACTTCCTCGGCGTCCCCGACCCCGACCGGCCGGTGCCGCAGATGAGCGCCGAGGCACGCCAGCGGGCGCTGGGCGGGATCGTCTGCCGGCTCGTCAACGCCCCCAGCCGGCGCAAGACCCTGGTCCTCGTGCTCGAGGACCTGCACTGGGTCGACGAGGCGAGCAACGCGATGCTTGGCGGCCTGATCGAGTCGATCGAAGGGACGAACACGCTGGCGGTCGTCAACTACCGGCCCGAGTACGAACCGCCCTGGGCGGCGGCGACGCACTACCGGGCGATCGAGCTGTCGCCGCTTGAGCGCGCCGACACCGCCGAGCTCCTGACCGACCTCGCCGGCACCGACCCTTCGCTCGACGGGCTCGACGAGCCGATCCACGAGCGCACCCAGGGCAACCCCTTCTTCATCGAGGAGATCGTCCGCGAGCTGGCGGAGTGCGGTCATCTCGCAGGTGAGCGGGGCGCCTACCGGCTGGTGGCGCCGATCGAGGGTGCCGGCGTGCCGGTCACGGTGCAGGCGATCCTCGCCGCCCGCATCGACCGCCTCGACCCGAGCTCCAAGGAGCTGCTGCAAGTCGCCTCGGTCGTCGGCAAGGAGGTCAGCACCCGGGCGCTGGGGCTGACCGCCGGGCTCGAACCTGGCCAGATCGACCGCGCCCTCTGCGACCTGATCGAGGCCGGCTTCCTCTATGACGCGGAGATCTACCCGCAGCGGGTGCTCGCCTTCCGCCATCCGCTCACGCGCGAGGTCGCCTACGGCACGCAGCTGGCGGAGCACCGGCGCCAGACCCACGCCGCCGCAGCGCGGGCGACGATCGAGCTCGAGGGCAGTCGCCATGACGAGCTCGCCGGCCTGATCGGCCACCACCTCGCCGAAGGCGGCGAGACGCTGGAGGCGGCGCGATGGTTCGCCCGCGCGGCCCACTGGGCCGGCCACAGCCAGCCGCGCGACGCGCTCCGCCTCTGGCGGCGGGTCACCGAGCTGACCACGGAGCTCGACGAGAACGAGGAGACGATCGCGCTGGCCCTGCTCTCGCGGATGCTGCAGCTGGAATACGCCTGGCGCCTGGGGATGGACCGGACCGAAGCCGACACCCTGGCGGCGGAAGCGGTCGCGATCGCCGAGCGCCACGGCGACGCCTCTTCGCTGGCGCTGCTGAAGCTGCTGATCGGCGCCCGCCCGGGAGTCGCCGAGCGTTCGAGTGAAT
>DATKIA010000007.1:0-26292 GCA_035509895.1 Solirubrobacterales bacterium | reverse complement strand
GCGGGCCGGCGGTCTGGGTCCATTCATAGGTGGGCGGCTGGCCGGTCCCGGAGCTGCTCGCCGAGCCGTCGAGGGTGACGCCGGCACCCGAGGCCACCGTCTGGGCGGGGCCGGCGTTGGCGGTCGGGGCCGGGGTTTCGGCGGTGGCATAGACCGCGGTGTAGGTCGCCGCGGCGCTGGCGGTCACCGAGTGGACTCGTTCGCCGCCGTCCGACCAGCTCTGCCAGGTGTAGGTCTGACCGCCGAGCTGCTGCGTGGCCGGTGCCGTGAGGGTGACGTTGCCGTCGGCGATGACCGGCAGGGTGAACGGAGCCGGTTTGGTGGCGAGGCCGGCGGTGACCGTCAAGCCCGGCGGTTGGGTGGCGAGCTGCAGATCGACCCGGACCGGCAGCAGCTGAATCGCCTTGCTCGCCGAGAGCCCGCGGGAGTCGACCGCGGTCATGATCAGTTCGAGCCGCGAGGGATAGTCGTGGTCGGGAGCCCGGAAGCTGCCCGAGGTCGTGCCGGGGAAGTTCTGCAGGGGATGGACGTGACAGTCGTTGTCGTTTTCAGGACAGTGGTACATCCGCGTCGCCCAGGAGATTCGTGCCGCCGGCAGCACGCCGTCCTCGGCGTCTTCGGCGATCCCTTTGAAGTTGATCGTCTGCCCGACCCGCCAGGTGAGCGCTTCGCCGGGTTCCTGGATCACCGGCGTTGGCGGCGTGTCGCCGGGATAGATCGTGACTTTGGCGACGTCCGATTCGAGCGAGGAGTTGGTGACCCGGACCGCGACTTCGACGTTGCTTGACCCGCTGAACGTGTTGGCGATCTGGGCGCCCCCGGACGTCTCGAAGGAACCGTTGCCATCGAGATCCCAGGCGTAGCTCAGCGGTTTGCCGTTGGGGTCGCGGGAGCCGCTGGCGTCGAGCTGCGCCTGCAGCGGCGTGGCGCCTGACTCGGGGCTGGCGGTCAAGGCCGCAACCGGGGCGTTGGAGCCGTGGGTGATCCGGTGGATGGTGCCGGCGCCGAATTCGTTGCCGCCAACGGTGCTGAACAGACTCACGTAATAGAGGTTGCCTTCGGGTCCGACGACGAGGTCGACCCCCGGGTACTTGCCGCCCTGGGTGAGGAACGGGGCGGTGGTAGAGGGGTCGGGTTCGCCGCTGGCATCGGCCCGCATCACGTAGATGCAGCCACGGACCGGGTCGGCGAAGAACAGCGCCCCTTTATATGCAGCCGGGTAGGTGGAGCCGTCATAGATCGCGCTGCCCGAGATCGCCGAGCCTTCCGAGCGCGGACAGGTGTCGCCGGCGGTGACTCCGGCGCCGTGGCTGTAATAGAAGAAGGGTGCGGTCGTCGCACTCGGTTCGGCGTAGAGGTTTTTGCAGAGGTTCAGGTTCAGGTTCTGATAGCTCGTATTGACGAACGGGCCCTCGTAGCAAGGCCAGCCCGAGTTGTAGGCGCGGTTGGGATCGGGTTTGAAGCGGTCGATCTCCTCGTAGTTGTTCCAGCCGACGTTGGCGACGAAGAGCCGGCCGGTCCCCGGTTGGATCGCGAAGCGGTAGGGGTTGCGGAAGCCGTAGCCGACGATGCGGCGCTCGTTCGCGTCGACGCTCGAGGCCATCGGGTTGCCGGGCCAGCCTTCGCCCGTGTTCGGGTTGATCCGGATCACCGATCCGTTGAGGCCGGTCGGATCGGGGTTGGCGACGTTCGGGTTGAACGGAGTCCGCGCGTCCTGTGCGCGGAGGGCGCCGCCTTCAGCCGTGGGCAGCGTCTGGTCGCCGCCGAGGCCCACCGGCGGGTCGCCGCACTGGTTCTTGTTGGGCCACCCGAGTTTCCCGTAGTCGACGTTGTTGGCATCGGCGCCCTCGCCGCCGCTCGCGTAGAGCGCGCCTTCGGGGCCGAACTGCAGAGCCCCGATCGAGTGCGACGAGAACTGGGCGCACCAGCCTTCGACCAGCACGTTCTCCGCCGGCTGGCCACCGCTGGAGACCGCTTTTTCGTAGCCGCTGGCAACGTCGGCGGTGAGCCGCACCACGCGGCCGCTAACCGGACAGGCGTCGACGCCGGTCCCTGAGGGCTTGGCGTCACAGCCGTCACCGCTTTGCCCGACTTTGCCCCATTTCGGCACTTCGTTCGCGGGGGCGCCGAGAATGTGGTCGTAGGTGTAGAGGGCGTAGACGTAGGGGCGGGAGGGGAAATTGGGATCGACCGCGAGGCCGAGCAGGCCGCGGTCGAAGGTGTCGTAGATCTCGGTCCGCAGGTCGGCGAAGACGGTCGGCGTGTTGTCGCCGAGCCCTTGGTAGGAGACGATGATCCCGGTCTTCTCGGCGACGTAGATCGGGCCTTCGGGCGTGAAGCGGATCGCGGTCGGTTCCTGCAGCCCGGAGAAGACGACCTGATCGTTGAAGCCGCTGGGCAGGATGACGGCCTGGGCCGCTTGCACCCCGATCAAGAAGGTGGACACGATCGCCAGGATCGCCGCCAGTTTTAGACGCCCAGCCATCTCAGTCTCTCCCCATCGTCAGATGCTTCCACCGGTAGGCCGCGGCGCGACCGATGGCTATCGTAGCGGCGCCAATTTGCCCGGGGTTCTGCCCGGGCGGAACGGGCGTCTGCAGGGTTTCGCCCGTGGGGGAGCAACTTTCCCCCTGGTGGCGTCGTTGTATCGAGAGTGCACTTGATGACCGGACCGAGCCAAGCGCGAATCGGGCGCAGAGTCCCGGCGGCGGCCCTGGCGCTGCTGCTCGCGATCGCCTGCTGCCTGAGCGCGGCAACGCCCGCCGGCGCCGCGACCCGCCAGCTCAGCTTCCAGGGCGAGACCGTACGCGTGCCCAGCACCTGGCCGGTTTACCGGCTCGCCGAGCACCCGGGGATGTGCGTGCGGATGGACCGGCGCGCGGTCTACCTGGGCTCCCCTGCAGCGAACCAGCGCTGCCCGGCCGAGATCGCGGTGGGACGCCGGCGGGCGATCCTGATCGACCCGGCAGCCGAGCGGGCCCAGCGCGCGGCGCTGCCGGCGCCGCGGCCGCGGGCCACCGCCTCGGCCGGCGGCAGCATCTTCACCGGACTCGGCTTCGATGCCTGCAGCGCTCCCCCCTCGAAGGCGATGGCGGCCTGGGCGGACTCGCCCTACCGGGCGATCGGCGTCTACATCGGCGGCCTCAACCGCGCCTGCTCCCAGCCGAACCTGACCGCGAGCTGGGTCAGCGCCCAGACCGCCGCCGGCTGGCACCTGATCCCGACCTACGTCGGTCGCCAAGCGCCGACGAGCGCCTGCAGCAGCTGCGCTCTGCTCAGCACCTCCCAGACCACGGCCGCCACCCAAGGCGCCGAAGCGGCGGTCGACGCCGTCGCCCAGGCGAGCGCAATCGCGATCGGCCCCGGCAGCCCGATCTACTTCGACATGGAGGCCTACACGCTGACTTCCAGCGCCAGCGCCGCCACCCTCGCCTTCCTCGAAGGCTGGACCAACAAGCTGCACGCGCTCGGCTACGTCTCCGGCGTCTACAGCAGCAGCTCCTCCGGGATTGCCGACCTCGCCGACGAGATCGGCACCGACTACGTCCAGCCCGACGCCCTCTGGATTGCCAACTGGAACGGCCAGCAGAACACGGCCGACCCGCAGGTTCCCGCCAGCGCCTGGGCCAACCACCAGCGGATCCACCAGTACCAGGGCGGCCACAACGAGACCTACGGCGGGACCACGATCAACATCGACAACAACTACGTCGACGGCCCGACCGTCGGCACGGCGACGCTGCCGACGGATGCCTCTGGCCCGGTCGGCTTCCTCGACCTGGCAGGAGCGCCGCGGCCTGGGCAGGTCCGGATCAAGGGCTGGGCCTACGACCCCGACGAACCGCTGGCCCCGGTCGACGTCCGCCTCGTCGTCGGCGGCCGCGCCGGCACCCCCGGCGCCGCCGAATATGACCTCGGCGCAATCGCCAGCCGCGCCCGCAGCGACGTCGCCGCCCGCTATCCCCAGGCCGGCAGCCGCCACGGCTTCGACGCCCGGCTGGCGACGGTCAAGTCCGGGCCGCAGCCGACCTGCGTCTACGCGACCAACATCGGTCCGGGCACCGACACCCTGCTCGGCTGCAAGACGGTGACGATCCCGGTCGCGATCACGCTCAGCAACGTCCGCGCCACGCGCCGCGGCGTCCACCTGCGAATCGCCTGCGAGTGGCCCGCCGGCACCCTCTGCCCCGGCCAGCTGGCGCTGCGGACGAGGATCAAAGTCCCGCTCCCCCACCGCCGCGGCCGGCCGGTGCGAACCCGCGTCGTCGACCGCTCGCTCGGTCGCCGCCCGTTCAAACTGACCGGCGAGCGCTCCCACGGCTTCGTCATCCCCTTCAGCGCCGGCGGCCGGGCGCTGCTGCGCCAGCACGGCAAGCTGCGCACGCAGCTGATCGCGGCGATCCCCGGCGGCCGCCGCGTCGTCGTCATCGGCGTCGGTTCCTAGGCGTCGCCGAGTGCTTCGCGCAGCGCCGTAACCTGAGCCCGGAGCTCGGCCAGCTCGCGCTCGATCCGGTCGAGGCGATCCTCGCCGTCGGGCTCGGCCGCCGGCGGTGCGGGATCCGCCACTCCGGGCGCACTCGGCTCAGGGGTAGCCGCGGCCGGCCCAGGCGCCGCGGCCGGGGCCTCCTCCCCAGCGCCGAGCGTCTGCGAGTAGCGCTCCTCCTTCTGCCCCGGCCGGCGCTCGTGGCGGACGACCAGCTCGCGCTCGATCAGCCGCTCCAGCGTCTCCTCGACAGCGGCCAGATCGGCGAAGGGGTGCAGGCGCTCGCTGCGCTGCTTCAGCTCCCCTGGCGTCTGCGCCCCGCGCAGCATCAGCACCCCCAGCAACGCGATCTCTGCGTCGTCGACGCCGAGCGCTTCCGGCAGCAGGTGCCGGTACTTGCGGGCGCGGCTGCCGGCGCCGCTCGCCAGCCGCGTCCAGCCCCGCAGCGCCAGGCGCCGCAGCGCGTCGCTGACCGTCTGCTCGTCGTAGTCGACGACCGGGTCGCGGTTGGTCGACTGGTTGCAGGCGAGCCGCAGGGCGTTGAGCGAGAGCGGGTAAGCGTCCGGGGTCGTGCGCTGCTTCTCGATCAGGCAGCCGACGACGCGGATCTCGACGGCGTCGGGCTCCATCGACGGGCGCGGCCCCTCAGCCGCGGTCCGGCCGGTCGGGGTAGAGCTCGTCGATCGTGACCAGCGCCCGGTACGGGGCCTTGGCCGCTGCCTCAATTCGCTCGGCACCGCCGGCGAGCCGGTCGACGACCGCGACCACGCCGGCGACCTCGAGCCCCTCGGCGCGGATCCGCTCGATTGCCTGCGCGGTCGAGCCGCCGGTCGTCACCGTGTCCTCGACGACGAGGACACGAGCGCCGGGCTCGACCGGGCCCTCGACCCAGCGCTGCAGCCCATGCTCCTTGCGCTCGCCGCGAACGAAGAAGGCGACCAGGTCGGCCCTGTCAGCCGCCGCCACCGCGAGTGCCGCGCAGGCCGGCGTGATCGCCGCCGTCGCCGGGCCGCCGACGGCGTCGGCGCCGAGCTCGTGCGCGTAGGCGGCGATCAGCTCCCCGGCCGCCTGGAATCCCCTCGGTCGCATCAAAGCCCGCCGCGCGTCGACGTAGTACTGGGCGACGGCGCCGCTGGAGAGGGTGACTTCGCCGAGCACCAGCGCGTGCTCGCGCAGCTCCGCGAGGAGCGTCTGCTTGGCGGCGGCGAGGTCGGTCACCGCGCGCATCCTAGGCGACTGACTCGGGGAGCCCCTGGCGCCAGCTCGGATGCGCCGGCTGCCAGCCCAGCTCGCGCTTGGCCTTGGCGTTGGCGGCGCCGCGCAGCTGCACCGCCGACTCGGCCATCGCCTTGCCGGCGGCGAGCCGCGCCAGCCAGGAAGGGACGCGGCGCGGCGGCTTGGCGCCGAGCGCCTCGGCGTAGACCGGAATCCACTCGTGGGCGGGGGCCGGCTCGTCGTCGGCGACGTTGTAGACGCCGGGAGCGCCGCGCTCCACAGCGGCGGCGAAGGCCGCCGCGCAGTCCTCGACATGGAGGAAGGAGAAGGTCCCGGTCCCGGCGCCGACGAGCGGGTAGCGGCGGCGGCGCACTTCCTCGGCGCTGGAACCGTCGACGGCGAAGTAGGTGCCCGGCCCGTAGAGCCAGCCGCAGCGGAGCACCAACCCCTCCAGTCCCTCGGCACCCCTCACCTGTCGTTCGAGGTCGATCATTGCCGCCGCCGCTTCCCTGAAGTGGCCCGGCGCTTCCTCGTAGAGCGGCGCCTCCTCGTCCTTCACCCAGTCACCGTCGGGCCGGTAGAAGAAGCAGACGCTCTCGGCCACCAGGCGCCGCGCACCGGCCGCCCGGGCCGCCGCGATCAGGTTCCGCGTCCCCTCGGTCCGCAGCCGGTTCGTCGGCGCCAAATAGTTTTGGCGCGGGTTGAACTCCGGCGGCAAGGCCGTCAGCGCGTGGACGACGGCCTCCGGCGCCGCAGCTGCCACTAGCGCGCTCAACCGCTCCGTATCGAAGACGTCGCAAACCACCCCCTCCGCCCCCGCATCCCGCACCGTCTCCAGCCGCTCCTCGCTCCGGCTCATCCCCGTCACCTCGTGCCCGGCAGCCACCAGCTGCCGCACCAGCGGCTTCCCGATCACGCCCGTCGCCCCTGCGACAAAGACTTTCATCCTGCGCCTCCCGTTCTCCGCTTCAAAGCCCGAGGCTGCGCACTCCGGGCTCGTTCCAACCGAGGTGGTGCGCGACCTCATGGCGAACGGTGCGCTCGACCTGGGCGTAGAGCAGCTCAGGATCGTGCCCGAAATCGCGCTCCAGCGTGTCCTGGTAGATGACGATGTGGTCGCGGAAGTCGTCGCGGGCGGCGGTGTCACCGATGTAGTGACCGTACGCCCGGTGCTCGCTGCCCAGGTGGGAGATGAGGACCGGAATCCCTGCGATGACCTCGTGGAGATCCTCCGGCAGATCGTCGATCGCGGCGATCACCATCTCGTCGAACTCGCTCAGCGGCTGCTCGGCCGGCGGCAGCTTGGCCAGTTCTTCGCTGCGGTCGACGATCCGGCGAAACTCCTCCTCGGGCATCTCGTCGTCGATCACCAGCACCGCCACCAGGGCGGTGACCAGAACGAACGCAACGATCCCGGCCAGCAGGGTCAGAAACGAACCGATCCGCCCCAGCGAGAACGGGTTGAGCAGCATCATCGCCAGCCCGACTGCAAAGGCGACGAGTGCCGCGGCACGCACGCTCGATCCAAGCGCCTCCCTCATACATTGAGGGTAGAGACTCGGCTAAGAGGGACTCCTAGTAGACGAAGACGTCCTCGCCCAGATGCAGCTGTTCGTAGATGCGCGGCTGGTCGGCGATGAAGGTCCGCACGCAGCCGTGGCTGGCCGGGTAGTTCGGGACTTCGGCGTAGCCGTGGATCGCGTAGCCGTTGTGCCAGTAGTCCGAGTAGACCATCCCGTGCGAGTTGGTGCCCGGTTCGAGCCGGTAGACCGAGTAGTGGCCGGTGATCGTCGGGGTCGAGGACTTGCCGGTCGAGACCGGGTAGATCGCGAAGGGCTTGCCGTTTTTGGCGAGGACCAGGACCTGCTTGGGAATCGAGACCTCGGCGTGCTCGCCGGCGTTCGGGAACTTGAGGTGGAAGCCGCCGCGCCCCGCGTAGACCCGTTTGACCAGCGCCGCACCGGCCTGCTGGTTGCGGTCCATGTCGTTGACTTTGCGGTAGGCGAGCACCTCGCGGCCGAGGCGGCCGTTGAAGCAGGAGCCGCCGCCGGAGACGTAGCCCATCTTCGCCAGTTCCCGTTTGAAGCCCTTGACGACTTTCCCGCATTCGCCCGGGTGCAGCGACGGGAAGCTGACCCGCCAGCTCTTGCGGACGGTGGTGTCGCCGCCCAGCTCGGGGGTCGCTTTGTGGTGGGCGCTGACCGCGTACTTGCCGTTCTGGCGGAGGATGACGCTGTCCTCGAAGGTGCCGGTTTCGCCCGGGCCCTTCTGGACCGCGACGTTGCGGGCGACCAGCCGGTGGCCGTTGAAGTAGAAGACGACTTCGACCTTTTCGCCCGGGACGTAAGGCGAGACGGTGCCGCTGACCGGAACGGTGCTCCAGATCGGCGCGCTGCCGCCGTGCAGCCCCTCGACCTCGATCTTGACCGTCGCCTGCGGCGTCGGTTCCTTGGCCGGGACCTTTTCGGCCTTCGGCGCAGCGCTGGCCGCGGCAGGCAGAAGCAGCATGCAGGCGGCAGCCACGAGGGGGGCGAGGCGGCGAATCACCGGCGAAATCCTACTGACCGAGGAGGGCGACAGAGTTGTTCAGCATGTGCAGGATGATCCCCGGCACGATCGAGCCGGTCTTCTCGTAGAGCAGCGAAAGGATGAAGCCGAAGACGATCAGCGGCGGCACCGCGCTGATCCCAGTCAGCGCGTGAAGGCCGCCGAAAATGACGCCGGAGAGCAGCGCCGCGCCGATCCGGGGCATCCGCTCGCGCAGGCCGCCGTAGAGCATGCCGCGGAAGCAGACCTCCTCGCTGATCGGGGCCGCGACCACGATCAGCAGGATCTGGAAGGGCAGGGCGCCGAATCCCTCGGCGATGTCCTCCTGCTTCGGTTCGCCGGCGACCGCGACGTAGAGCGCCGCGAACAGCAGGTAGGCGCCGACCGCCGCCGCCATCCACTTCAACGCCGACGGCTTGAAGCTGCGGACGCCGAGCCGGGAGAGGATCTCCCTGAAATCGGCGGCGCCGCGCCAGGCGGCGATCGCCATCGGCGTCAGCAGGAACCCGAGCGCAGTCGCCATCTGGACGACGATGCTGCCCGCCGTCGTCAGGTCGCCGTTGTCCTTGTGGCCGAGCACGGCGGCCGGGATCGAGAGCAGCACGCCGGCGCCCAGTGCCAGGATCACGCCGAGCACCGCCGCCACCGGCCCCCAGTTGGAGTAGGGGAAGGAGAGCGGCCGCGGCGCGACCTCCTCCGCAGCTAAGTTGCCATCCATGTCGCCGGCAGTTTCACAGGTCTCGCGCTCGACCAAGACGCGCCTGCGCCTGCTGCGCCGCCTCGTCCTCGCCATGATCCTCGTCGTCGTCGGGATGATCGCGCTCAGTCAGTTCACCGACCTCGAGCGCCTCGCCGCCGGCGTCCTCGCCTCCTCGGCGGTGATCGCGCTGATCGTCGGCTTCGCCGCCCAGCACACGATCGGCAACCTGGTCGCCGGCGTTCAGCTCGGTGTCTCACAGCCGTTCAAAATCGGCGACCAGATCACCTTCGACGAAAAGACCCACGGCCGGGTCACCGACATCACCCTCTCCTACACCTACGTCGATCCCGGCGACGGCAGCTCGGTCGTGATCCCGAACCAGATGCTGCTGGAAGGGATCGTCCAGAACCACTCGGTTGGGGACACGCAGGCCTAACTTTCCGGCCCGGGGGCGCGAAGTACCCTCTGGGTCGATGACGCAGCGCACGCGTCGACGTCAGCGACGCCGGGGAGGGATCGGGGCCAAGCTGCTGCTCGCGCTTGGCGTCGTCGTCGTGCTCGCGATCGTCGCCGTGATCGGCGTCACTTCCTGGGTGCTCGGGGTCGCCGCCGACGCGCCGCCGCTCTCGAGCTGCAAACCGGTCGAGCGCGGCGGCAACTCGACCGTCTACGCCGCCGACGGCAGCAAGCTCGGCGTGATCAGTTCGAGCGAAGCCCGCAGCCCGGTCTCGATCGAGCGGATCCCGCGGAGCGTGCAGCTGGCGACGGTGGCGATCGAGGACCAGCGCTTCTACGAACACGGCGGTGTCGACCCCGAGGGGATAATCCGCGCCGGGCTCAAGGACCTCGAAGCCGGGGAAGCGGTCGAGGGTGGCTCGACGATCACCCAGCAACTGGTCCGCAACCTCTGCATCCAGAACCCGCAGAAGAGCCTCGAACGCAAGATCATCGAGGCGAAGCTGGCGGAAGAGTACGCCGACCGCCACAGCCGCAAGGAAATCCTCGGCTCCTACCTCAACATCGCCTCCTACGGGACGGTCGAGGGGGCGACCGCGGTCGGAGTCGGCGCCGCCTCGAAGATCTTCTTCTCGAAGCCGGTCTGGAAGCTGAAGCTGCCGGAAGCGGCGCTGCTGGCGGGCCTCCCCCAGGCGCCCTCCGAATACAACCCGCTGCTGAGCCCGGCGCTGGCGAAAGCGCGGCGCAACGAGGTCCTGCGGCAGATGGCGAAGCTCGGCTACGTCGATCGCGACCGCGCCAGGGCAGCGATGGCGAGTGGGCTGCGGGTCGATCCGTCGGAGAGCTACTTCGACCACCGTCAGCCCTACTTCTTCGACTACGTCGAGAACCAGCTGATCGAACGGCTCGGCGTCAACACGGTGCGGCGCGGCGGGCTGAAGATCGAGACGACGATCGATCCCGACCTGCAGCGAATCGGTCTGGAAACGATGCGCCGGACCCTCCCCTACTCGACCGACCCGGCCTCGGCGCTGGTCTCGATCGATCCCCGCAACGGCCACATCCGAGCGATGGTCTCGAGCTCCCACTACGCCCAGAGCCAGTTCAACCTCGCCGCCCAGGGCCACCGCCAGCCCGGCTCGACCTTCAAGGCCTTCGTCCTGACGACGGCGATCAAGCAGGGCATCGACCCCTACTCGACCTACTACACGTCGAAACCGCTGGACCTCAACCTGCCTTACTGGGGGCACTGGGAAGTGGCGACCGCCGACGAGGGCTACCAGGGGACGATCAACCTGCAGCAGGCGACGGTGACCTCGGACAACACGGTCTTCGCCCAGCTCGACCTCGACGTCGGCCCGAAAGCGGTGGCGCAGACGGCGAAATCGATGGGGATCACGACCAAGCTCGACGGGATCCCGGCCGAGGGGATAGGCGGCCTGCGGCTCGGAGTCTCACCCCTGGAGCTGGCCGACGCCTACGCGACCCTCGCCTCCGGCGGCGTCCACCACAACCCGGTGGCGGTGACCAAGGTCGTCTTCCCCAACGGCCACGTCGACCGGCCCGAACCGGCCGACCCCGAACGGGTGCTGTCGCGGCCGGTTGCCTGGGAGGTGACCAGACTCCTGCACGACAACATCACCGAAGGGACGGGCACCGCCGCCTACACCGGTTGCGCCGGCCAGGCGGGCAAGACCGGGACCACCGACGAATACACCGACGCCTGGTTCGCCGGTTACCAGCCGAACCTGGCGACGGCGGTCTGGGTCGGCTATCCCGAATCGAACGACGTCTCGATGTCGAGCGTGCACGGGATCATCGTCTTCGGCGGCACCTTCCCGGCGGAAATCTGGCACTCCCTCTACTCCGAAGGCGGCGTCCCCTGTGAGGAATTCCACGAACCGGCGCAGAAGATCAGCTGGGCCCCTGGCTACGGCGCGTTCACGCAGTCGAACCCGGCCACGAAGCCCGAAAAAAAGGGCGGGGGCACCGGCGGCAGCGACACTGGAGGAGAAGCGCCGTACGGAAGCGCCGCGGTCGGCGGCTACGACCCCGACGCCTATGCGCCCGGGGCGGGACAGGAACCGGCGCCGTTGCCGCCACCGCCACCCGGTCTCGGCGGCGGCGAGTCGGCCGGCGAAGGTGGGTAGCTGAGCATCGACGCCGGGCTCGCCTACGGCCTCGCCTGGGCCGGCTTCCTCGCCTACCTCGGGGTGCTGGTCGCGGCGCCGGCACTCGGCGCACGCGTCGTCTGGGGGCTGATCGGCCTCTTCGTCACCGCCTTCGCGCTGGCGCCGGTACTGCTCTCCCACGACGTTTTCAGCTACCTCGACTACGCCCGGCTCGGCGTCGTCCACGGGCTCGATCCCTACGTCCACGCCCCGGACACGGTCCCCACCGACCCCGCCTACTCCGACGTCACCTGGACCGAAACGACCAGCGCCTACGGGCCGCTGTTCACGCTCGCGACCTACCCGCTCGCCTGGCTGCCGGTCGGCCTCGCCGTCGCCGTCCTGAAGGGGGTGGCGGCGCTCTCGGTTCTGGCGCTGGCGGCTCTGCTCGCGCGGCTCGCCGCCTGGCGCGGCGTCGACCCGTTGCGCGCCGCCGCCTTCCTCGCCCTCAACCCGCTGGTCCTCGTCCACGTCGTCGGCGGCGCTCACAACGACGGCCTGATGATGCTGCTGGCGATGCTCGCGGTCGCCGCGCTGCTGGTCGGGCGCGAAGCAAGCGCCGGTGCCGCCCTCGTCGCCGCCATCGCGGTCAAGGCGTCAGCCGCCTTCCTCGCCCCCTTCGCGCTGGTCGGAGCCCCCAGGCGCTCGCGCCTGGTGGGGGGCGCGGCCCTCGCTGCGGTCATCGTCGCGCTCGCCGCCTACCTCGGCTTCGGCTGGGACTGGACGCACGCGTTTGGGTTGGCGGGGGAAAACCAGAGCCGCACGAGCCACCTCAGCATCCCGATCACCTTCGCCCGCCTCACCGGATTCGGCGCCGACCCGGTCCGCGCGGTCGCGCTCGGGCTCTACGCCGCCGCCCTGGTCGCCCTCCTGGTCTGGACCTGGCGCGGCGGAGACTGGGTCCGGGCCGCCGGCTGGGCGGCGCTCGGCCTCCTGCTCGCCACCTCCTGGCTGCTGCCCTGGTACCTGATCTGGGCGCTGCCGCTCGCGGCGATCTCCCGCGACCGCCCGCTACAGCTCCTCACCCTTGCCCTTACCGCCTACCAGCTCGGCGCCCGCATCCCGCTCTGACCGCTATGACCTCAGAGGATTTCGGGCGCGTGGCGGGGCCGTTCGACTTCGCCGGTGTCTTCTTCCTCCTCTTTGGAGGGATGGAGGATGCCGGTCTGGATGCTCCAGCCCTCGCGGCGGCCGAGCGCGGTGACGGCGGCGACGTAGAGGATTTCGCCGACCGTCATCACGCCGCGGACGGCGATCGCGATCAGCGACCCGAGCGCGAAGCTCTTGCTCGGTAGCGCCGCCTTCACGGCCCAGGCGAAAGCGGCGTCACGAACGCCGAGGCCGGCCGGGGCGACCAGCGTCACCAACGCCGCGAAGTAGCCGATCGCCTGCGCCGAGCCGACCAGGAGGATGTCGTCGAAGGGGATGTAGGTGACCGAGCGGGCGACGCAGTAGATCCCGAAGGCGACGACGAACCAGTTCAGCGAGTAGTAGAGGATCAGCAGGATCACGCCGCGCAGCGGGATCACCGCCGGTAGCGGCTCGCGGCCGAAGGCGCCCAGCACCTTGTTCGCCAGCGGCCCGAAGACGCGCGGGTGCAGGAGCACGATCGCGGCCGGGATCAGGAGCAGCACCGCCCAGCGGATCGCGTCCCCCTGGAGATCCGGGTGGTTGATGATGAAGTAGGCGGCGACGACGATCGCCGAGGTCGCTGAGATCGCCTGTTCGTAGACGATGCTGGCGATCGTGATCCGGCGCGGCACTCCCGCCCGTTCGGAGAGCAGCACGCGGCCGAGCACGTAGAGAACGCTGCCCGGCACGTAGCGGGCGAGCAGCGGCTGTCCCCAGGCGACCTGGGCACGGCCGAACCCGATCGGATGGTCGAGGAAGCGCAGCGTCAGGTCCCAGCCGAAGGCACCGAAGACGTAGAAGGCGGGCAGGATGATGAACGCCGGGATCAGCCAGCCGACGTGGAAGTGGACGCCTTCGCTCTGGATCTCCGACCACTGGTCGACGACGGTGAGGACCAGGAATCCGAAGATCAGAACGGCAAGGCCGATCTGGAGGGCAAGGCGAACCCGTTTGCTGCGCGGGGGCTTGGTCCCTACCCGCGCGCCGGCCTCGCCGATCCGGTGCAGAAGTGGTTGGCCGCGATCCACGAACCCTTCACCTTAGTGGTGGTTTGGGATAGTCCGTCGATGGGCGAGTTCGAGCTGCTGGCGGCACTGCGAGAGCGACTACCCACCCCAGGGCCGCGAGTACGCGTCGGCAGCGGTGACGACGCCGCGGTCACCGTGCCGGGCGGCGCTACGGCGACCTCGGTCGACGCGATCGTCGACGGCGTCCATTTCCGCCGCGGCGCCGCCGAGCCCGGCCAGATCGGGCACAAGGCGCTGGCGGCGGCGCTCTCCGACCTGGCGGCGATGGGCGCGGAGGCAGGCGAGGCCTACGTCGTCGCCGGCCTGCCGCCGGACCTCGGCGAGGAGGAGTTCCTCGGCCTGCTCGACGGGATGCTGGCGCTCGCCGCTGAGACCGGCACGACGCTGGCCGGCGGCGACCTGACCCGGGCTCCGGCGCTGACCCTGGCGCTGACCGTGGTCGGACACGCCCCCGGCCCCGAGCGGCTGGTCACCCGCGGCGGCGCCGAGCCCGGCGACGCCCTCGTCCTCAGCGGCGAGCTCGGTGGCGCAGCCGCGGGCCTGCTGCTGCTCGAGCGGCCCGAGCTGGCCGCCGCGGTCCCGGCCGAGACCGCCGAGCGGCTGCGCCGCCGCCAGCTCGAACCGATGCCACGACTGCGCACGGGACAGGCTCTAGCCGCAGCAGGAGCGCGGGCGATGATCGACCTCAGCGACGGCCTCGCCGGCGACGCCCGCCACCTCGCCGCCGCCAGCGGCGCGGCGCTGTGGATCGACGCCGCGGCGCTACCGCTTGCCAGCGGCGTCGCCGAGATCGCCGCCGCGGCCGGGCGGAACCCGCTCGAGCTGGCCGCCAGCGGCGGCGAGGACTATGAGCTGCTGGCGGCGCTGCCGCCCCAGCGGCTGAGCGATGCCTCGATCGCGATCGGTGAAGCCGCGGAGACGATGCTGACGCCGATTGGCGAGGTGGGCGCCGGTGAGGGCGTCGAGATCAGGCTGCCTGGCGGGGGGCTGCTGACGGCTGCTGGTTATGACCAGCTCCGCTCATCTCCGGAGCGGTAAGCAGCTCACGGACGCCGCGGCGGCTCAGCATCGCCGACGCGATCAGGGACGGATCGGGCTTGTAGAGGCCGGATTCGACCAGGCTTTTCAGTTCCTGTCGGTGCATCGCCCTCATTATCGGCTTTGGATTGGAGATCATTAGTTCTCGGTACTCGCACATGCGTCCAAGGTTTTTTCCAACGGTGCCCAGACTCCGCTTCTTGCAGCAATTCTTTCCCCCGCCATTACCCTTCGTGCGTGGCTAACGGGTCGGCCCGCATCCTCCTCGTCGACGACGAGCAGTCGATACAGACGCTGCTCAGCTATCCCCTTCGCAAGGACGGCTACCACGTCACCTCGGTGCTGGACGGCGGCGAGGCCGTTCAGCGCTTCGAAGAAGGCCGTTTCGACCTCGTCATCCTCGACTTGATGCTGCCGCGCGTCGACGGCGTCGAGGTCTGCCGTCAGCTGCGCTCGCGCAGCCAGGTGCCGATCATCATGCTGACCGCAAAAGGCAGCGAGACCGACAAGGTCGCCGGGCTCGAGGTCGGCGCCGACGACTACATCACCAAGCCGTTCTCGATGCGCGAGTTCCGCAGCCGGGTCAAAGCGGCCCTGCGCCGCTCGCGGATGGCCGCCGAGACGACCGAGGAGGAGGCGATCGAGGTCGAAGGGCTGACGATCGATTTCAGCCGCCGGATGGTGACCCTGCGCGAGGACGAGGTCAAAGTCACCTACGTCGAGTTCGAGATCCTCGGCGCCCTGGCGCGTTCACCGGGAAGGGTGCTGACTCGCGAGATCCTGCTCGAGCACGTCTGGGGCGACTCCGAGTACCGCGACCCGCGCACGGTCGACGTTCACATCCGCCACCTGCGCGAGAAGCTCGAGCGCGATCCGAAGGAGCCCGAGTTCCTCTTCACCGTGCGCGGCGTCGGCTACCGCTTCAAGGAGTAGGCGATGGACAGCGTCTGGCAGCGGCTGCGCCGGTTCAGACTCAGAAGCCTCGGCAGTCGGATCACCGTGGCGGTGGTCGGCGTCTGCCTCGGGACCGTCCTCGTCATCTACCTCTACACGGTGACGATCGGCGGCGCTGCCGCCGACGACCCCGCGGTCAAAACCCAGATCGTGATCGGCGGCCTGATCGCGCTGGTGATCGCGACCGCGATCGGCCTCTACTACGCGCAGACGACCGTCGGCAACGTGCGACGACTGCAGGAGGCGGCGCGCAAGGTCGCCGACGGCAACTTCGAAACGACGATCCCGGTCGCCTCCGCCGGCCAGCTGGCGCCGCTCGCCCGCACCTTCAATGAGATGCAGCGGCGCCTGGCTGAGCTCGACAGCGCCCGCAAACAGTTCATCGCCAACGCCTCGCACGAGCTGCGGACGCCGATCTTCAGCCTCGGTGGCTTCGTCGAGCTACTCGAAGAGGAGGACCCGAGTCCCGAGGAGCAGGCCGAATTCATCCGCACCATGCGCCAGCAGATCGACCGCCTGACGAAGCTCACCGCCGACCTCCTCGACCTCTCACAGCTCGATGCCGGCGCGGTCGTGATGCGACCACGCAACGTCGACCTCACCGGCCTCTCGCGGGAGGTGACGCGCGAGTTCGGCGCGCGCGCCGAACTGCACCACTCGCGCCTCGAGCTCCGCACCCCGGACGAACCCACGATCGCCCGTGGCGATCCTGATCGGGTGCGTCAGATCATCCGTATCCTGCTTGACAACGCTCTCACCCACACTCCCGAGGGCACGAAGGTAACCGTGACCACTTTCTCCGCCAAACGCCGCGCCGAGCTGACCGTCTCCGACGAGGGGTCGGGGATCCCGCAACGAGTCCAGGGTCGGATCTTCGAGCGCTTCTACACCGCCGACACCGCCGGCGGCTCCGGCCTCGGGCTGGCGATCGCGCGCGAGCTGGCGCAACGGATGGACGGTGCGATCACGATCAGCTCCAGCCGCCGCTACACCGCCTTCACGCTCGGCCTGCCACCAGCTCGCGAAGTCAGCGAGCAACCGCCTCCCCGCGTCGCCGCCGGGTCCGGATCATGAAGCGATTGGCGTCGGTTGCGGCGCTCCTGCTCTGCCTTGCCCTGATCGCAGGCTGCGGCTCCAGCGACGACGGGACCAAGACCGTCACCGAGGCGGTGCGGGAAGAAAAGCCGACGGTGATCGTCGAGACCGCCGCCGACGGCTTCAACGCCGCCAAGGTCTACCGCGAAGCGCTGCCGGGCGTGGTCACGATCCGCTCGATCTTCGGCAGCGCCGGCGGCGCCGAGGGATCAGGCTTCGTCTACGACGAGAGCGGCGAGATCGTCACCAACGCCCACGTCGTCACCGACGAATCGACCGGCGCTCGCAGACCGGCGAAGGAAGTCTTCGTCGAGTTCCCGAACCGCAACGTCGTCCCAGCTGAGATCGTCGGCTTCGATCCCTTCTCCGACGTCGCCCTGATCAAGGTCGACCCCGACGGGCTCGACCTGCATGCGCTGGCGCTCGGCGACGACCGCGACATCGCCGTCGGCGAGCCGGTGGCGGCGATCGGCAGCCCGTTCGGCGAACCCTCTTCGCTCTCGGTCGGCGTCGTCTCCGCCGTCGACCGCTCGGTCAAATCGCTGACCCAGTTCCAGATCGAGGGGGCGATCCAGACCGACGCCTCGATCAACCCCGGCAACTCCGGCGGCCCGCTGCTCGACGGCGACGCTCAAGTACTGGGGATCAACCAGCAGATCGAGACCAGTTCCGGCGCCAACGACGGCGTCGGCTTTGCGGTCCCGATCTCGGCGATCAAACGCTCCGTCGCCCAGCTCGAAGAGGACGGCACCGCCGAATACGCCTACATCGGCGTCGCCAGCCAGGCGCTCTACCCGCAGCTGGCGGAGAAGCTCGGCCTCGACACCACCTTCGGCGGCCTCCTGTCCGAAGTCGTCCCCGGCGGCCCGGCCGAGAAGGCCGGCCTCGAAGGCGGCGATAAGAAACTGCAGTTCCAGGCCGGCGAATACCGCGTCGGCGGCGACGTGATCCTCCAGATCGACGGCCACGACGTGGTCCAGCCCGACGACCTCGCCCGCCTCGTCTCCGCGCGCAAGCCGGGCGAAGAAGTGACGCTGACGGTGCTCCATGACGGCAAGCGGGAGCAGGTCGAGCTGACGCTCGGCAAGCGTCCGGACGCGGTCTCGGAAGGTTGACGATCCCTTAGTGGTCCCTGTGTGGAGAGATCGATCGTCCAGCTGGATCGCACGCAACCGACGAGGCGTGTAGAACTCCGGCCTTGCTTCAGGAAGTCGCACTCGGCCAGAAGACCCTCACCGACTACACCCACATAGTCGGCAAAGAGCTGACGGAGCAGATCCGTGAGTTCGCCGAGCCGCTGAAAGGCAAGCGGGTCCTCCACGTCAGCGCCACCGCCTTCGGCGGCGGCGTCTCCGAGATCCTCTACACGATCGTGCCGCTGATGCGGGACGTCGGCCTCGACGCCCACTGGCACGTGATCTTCGGCAAAGAGGAGTTCTTCAACGCGACCAAGCTCCTCCACAACTCGCTGCAGGGAGCGCCGGAGACGCTCAGCGACGAGCAGTGGGCGGTCTTCGACGAAATCAACGAGATCAACGCCGAGGGCCTGCAGGGCGAATGGGACACGGTGATCGTCCACGACCCGCAGCCGATCGGCCTGCGCCGTGGCGCGCTCGACAAGGGACGCAACTGGATCTGGCGCTGCCACATCGACCTCTCGACCCCGAACCCGGCGCCGATCGCGCGCCTGCTGCCGCTGATCGAAGAGTACGACGCGTCGGTCTGGCACCTGCCCGACTACGTTCCCGCCGATATGGACGGAGCACGGGCCGGCGTCAACATCATCCCGCCGGCGATCGACCCGCTGTCGCCGAAGAACATGGCCTTCTCGCCCGAGGACGCAGCCTTCGTCTGCCGCCAGTTCGGGATCGACCCCGATCGACCGCTGCTGACCCAGGTCTCCCGCTTCGACCCCTGGAAGGACCCGATCGGCGTCATCGACGCCTACCGCGAGGTGACCGAGCAGGTGCCGGAGGCGCAGCTGGCGATGGTCGGCTCGATGGCGACCGACGATCCCGAGGGCCGCGAGTACTTCCAGAAAACCTACGAATACGCCGACAACGACCCGGACATCAAGATCCTCAGCAACCTCAACAACGTTGGCGCGATCGAGGTCAATGCCTTCCAATCGCAGTCCGACGTCTGCCTGCAGAAGTCGATCCGCGAGGGCTTCGGCCTGACTGTGACCGAGGCGCTCTGGAAGGGGCGGCCGACGGTTGCCGGCAACGTCGGCGGAATCCCGCTGCAGATCGAGGACGGGGTCAGCGGCTTTCTCGTCAATTCGCCTGCGGAGTGCGCCCAGCGCTGCCTCGAGATCCTCCGCAACCCCGGGCTCGGCAAGAGCCTCGGGCGGGCGGGCAAGGAGCACGCCCGTAAAGAGTTCCTCTCGCCGCGCCTGCTGCGCGACTGGCTGCGCCTGCTGACCGACGTCGGTACCTAGATCTGTACCTCGGGGACCACGTAGTCTTCCCCGCGTGGACTCCTCTCCCCTGATCATCGTCTCGAATCGGGGGCCGGCCCAGTTCGAGCGCGATCAGAATGGCGAGCGGACCGTGCAACGCGGCGGCGGTGGGCTCGTCACCGCCCTCTCGGGGCTCGTCTCGCACCGCGACGCGCTCTGGATCGCCTCGGCGATCACCGACGAGGACGTCGTCGTCTCCGACGAAGCCGAGGGCGGACCGGTCGAGCTCTCGATCGGGGGAATCGACTACCGGATTTGCCTGGTCGGCAGCGACCCAACGGCCTTCGATCGCTTCTACAACGTGATCGCCAACCCGATCCTCTGGTTCATCCAGCACTACCTCTGGGACCTCTCCAACGCGCCGGACATCCGCCAGGAAGAGCTCGACGCCTGGGACTTCGGCTACCAGGCCGTCAACCGCGACATCGCCAAGGCGGTCCTGGCCCAGATCGAGGGCCAGAGCAACCCGCTGGTGATGCTGCACGACTACCACCTTTACACGGCGCCGCGCATGATTCGCGAGCAGCGCGAGGACGCCTTCCTCCACCACTTCGTCCACATCCCCTGGTCGCAGCCGGACAGCTGGCGGGTGCTGCCGACGCGGATCCGCGAGGCGATCTTCGACGGCCTCCTCGCCAACGACATCATCGGTTTCCACACCGTCGCCTACTGCATCAACTTCCTGCGTTGCTGCGACGAACTGCTGGAAGCGGAGGTCGACTACGCCAACGGCGAGGTGCGCCATGCCGGCGGCCGCACCCTGGCCCGTGCATACCCGCTCGGGATCGACGCCGAGCGGCTGAAACGGGCGGCGGAATCGCCGCAGGTGGCGGAGGCCGAGCGCGAGGTCCTCGAACGCCGTCGCAAGCACCTGATCATCCGCGTCGACCGGGCCGACCTCTCGAAGAACGTGCTGCGCGGCTTCACCGCCTTCGACACCTTCCTCAGCCAGCACCCGGAGTTCCGCGAAGAGGTCACCTTCATCGCCCATCTGCAGCCCTCGCGCCAGGACGTGCCCGAGTACGCCGAGTACCTGGAACGGATCGAGGCCCTGGTCGCAGTCGTCAACCAGCGCCACGGGACGACCGACTGGATGCCGATCGACCTGCGGATCTACGAGAACTTCTACGACGCGGTCGCCCGCTACAAGCACTTCGATCTGCTGATGGTCAACTCCCTCTTCGACGGCATGAACCTGGTCGCAAAGGAGGCGCCCGCCGTCAACACCCGCGACGGCGTCCTGATGCTCTCCGAGAACACGGGCTCCCACCAGGAGCTTTGGGACTTCGTGGTCTCGGTCAACCCCTTCGACATCCAGGAGCAGGCCGACGGCATCTACCGGGCGCTGACGATGCCGGCAGAGCAGAAGCGCGCCTGGTCGGAAGGCCTGAGAGAGATCATCTTCTCCCGCAACCCGGGCGACTGGGTCGACGACCAGCTCGAAGACATCGAGCGGCTGCGGGCCTCGCGTACGTAGACCCCTCCCAGGGGCGAACCGGCGGCCGCCGCGGCTTGAGCCGGAATGGGTGCGGTTCGAATCCGGTGGCGCGCACTGGCGAAGGTGGCGATGATCGCCGTCGGCGTCGTGGTGGCGCTGCAGGCGCTGCCCGGACTGCTGCAACCGCCGGCGCCACCACCGCTCGCCAAGGACGTCGGCTTGCGGGGAATTGTCGTCGAGCGCAATCCTTCCAAGCGTGTCGAGTTCCTCTCGCATACCGAGAGCAAGTCGCCACGGCGGGAGCGGGAGCTGAGCTCCCCGCTTCCGCCCGGGGTGATCAGCTCGGTGCCGCATCGTCACGCAAAGCCGACGTCGAGGCGCAAGCGACCAAAGGAGCGCGCCTCTTCACCGTCCCCCGAGCCGTCGGCGGCCGAATCACCGCCTCCCGCAGCGACTCCACCGACTCCGATCGAACCCTCCCCCTCTCCCCCGCCACCGCCACCGGCTGGGCCGGATCCGCCCGCCGACGGCTCGGAAGAGTTTGCACCGCACTAGACCCGGCGCCCAGCGGGATCGGCCCGCCGCTATAGTCATTCGCCGTTTTGCCAGACCCACGTGAATACGAGCTTGTCCTGATGCTGGACCCCCAGCTGGACGCCCCCGCGCGCGACGGGCTGGCGCAGGACGCCCGCGGTCAGATCGAGGCCGCCGGCTCGCTCAAACACGAGAATTCCTGGGGCCTGCGCAAGATGGCCTACGAAATCAACCGGCGGACCGAGGCGGACTACCGCTGGTTCCGCTTCGAGGCCCCGAGCGAGCTGCTCGACTCCCTGGACCACAACCTGAAGATCGCCGACGGCGTCCTTCGCTTCCGGATCTTCAAAGTCGACCCCGACGTGCCGGTGATCGTGCCCCCGGCCGTCACCGCCGCTCCCGGCCCGCGCGAGCGTAGCGCCACCGGGGCCCGCGAGGACCGCGGTGATTCGTTCGGCGACGACGCCGGCGACGAGTAGCTCCCTTCCCGGGCACTTCCTCCCTCGGACCCTCCGTTAGCCCCCGCTCTTTGCGGGAACCCACCCTGCGCAGGGGGTAAGTCGCGCCGTTGACCCTCTTAGACTGGGGTTCAACAACGAATTCAAGGGAGTGAGTGTTTTGGCAGCTTCGAACGTGAACGTCGTGGTCATCACCGGGAACCTGACGCGGGATCCGGAGCTGCGGCACACCGGCGGTGGAACCGCGATCTGCGAGCTTCGCGTTGCGGTCAACAGCCGCCGCAAAGACGGCCAGAGCGGCGAATGGGTCGACAAGGCCAACTACTTCGACGTCACCGTCTGGGGGGCACAGGGCGAGAACTGCGCCAACTACCTCTCCAAGGGTCGCCCGGTGGCGGTCGAAGGGCGCCTCGACTGGCGCGAGTGGGAGGCCAAAGACGGCAGCGGCAAACGGCAGGCGGTGCAGATCGTCGCCAACACGGTCCAGTTCCTCGGCTCGCGCGACGGCTCGAGTGGTGGCGGTGGCGGTCATGGCAACGGCGGTGGCGGCTTCAGCCCGCAGAGCGACGTGCCGGCCGACACCTCCGACTTCGAAGGCGCGCCTGCCGGGGGCGGCGGCTCCGAAGACGACATCCCTTTCTAGCCGCACCCGCTGAAGGCATAGGCAGCCGGCGGCCGCAGGCCGCCGGTCTGTACCATGCGCGGTCGCACTATGGCTAGGGCACGAGAGAGTTCTTCGAACGACAACCGCCGCGGGCGTCGTGGCGCCGATCGCGCCCGTCCGCGCAAGTACACGCGGGTCAACGCCGAGACCGTCGACTACAAGGACCTCAACCTGCTGCGCCGCTTCCTTTCCGACAAGGGAAAGACGCGCGGTCGCCGGGTTACCGGACTTTCCCGCCGCCACCAGCGTCAGCTCTCGGTGGCGGTGAAGCGGGCGCGCGAAATCGCCCTGCTTCCTTACGTCGGAGAGCGCTGATGGCACAGGCGATCCTGCTGCAAGACGTCGAGTCGCTCGGCGAGCGCGGCCAGGCGGTCGAGGTGGCCCCCGGCTACCTCCGCAACTTCCTGATCCCGCGCAAGCTGGCGCAGCCGGCGACGCCGGGTGCGCTCGAGGAAGCTCAGCGCCGCAACGAAGCGATCGAACGGGCCGAGAAACTACGGACCGAACGGGAAGCCGAGGCCGCCGGCCTGCTCTCGAAGACGGTGCTGACGATCCACCAGCGCGCCGGCGAGGACGGCAAGCTGTTCGGCTCGGTCGGCGCCAAGGAGATCGTCGACGCGCTGCGCGAGGCGCGCGACCTGCGGATCGAGAAAAAACGGGTCAAGCTCGAGCAGCCGCTGCGTGAAATCGGCACCTTCATGGTCGAGATCGAGCTCGCCGACGGCACCACTGCCGCGGTGAAGACGATCATCAGCGAGGAGAAGTAGGGCGACGCCCCGCGAGGGGCGGCTACTCTCAGGTCGTGGCGGCGCCGCGGCTTCCAAAGACCGACAGGGCGACGGCGGCGCTTGCCGCGGTCGCATTCGCCGGGACCGGCGCGGTTCTCGTCGACCAGTTCGGGCGCCTGCTCGCCCGCCGCGCCCACGAGCGCCACGACGAACAGCACCCGCTGGCGCTGGCGCCGGCAGAGGCGGCGAAAGACACGATCAGCGTCGCCGTCAGCGGCTACACGGCGGGACCACGGAGCGAGACCGTGCTCTTCAACCTGCTCGCCGGCTTCCTCGGCGCCTTCGCCCTCGTCCGCCTCTCGACCCTGGGGATCCGCGAACGCTGGGGCCCGTTCCGCAACGTCCACGTCCGCGGTCGCCACATCCACCACTTCGTGCCCGGAATCCTGGTCGCCTTCGGCGCCGGCATCGCCGCCGTCGTCACCGACGATGACGAGCTCGAGCAGCGCCTGGCAATCCCGCTCGGCGCCGGGATCGGACTCACCTTCGACGAGGCGGCGCTGCTGCTCGACCTGCGCGACGTCTACTGGACCCGCCGCGGCCTGCTCAGTGTCCAGCTCAGCCTCGGCGCCACCGCGATCCTCAGCATCGCGATCCTCACCCAGCGGATGCTGCGCCGCGGCGAGCGGCGGCAGGAGGAGCAGGGCCTGATCCCGCCGGCGGGCGACCATCTCTCTGCCGGAACTGGCGCATTGGCGTAACGAAAGTGCCAATTCCTTTTCGCGGGATTTGCACGGAAGGGTGTCGTGCCCGCACCACGCCTCTGATTTGCTTGGCGCCCACCTCCGGATAGGCCTCTTGCCGCCGGAGGGGTGCCTTAACTGTCTCTGATGCCGCAACCGCCCACCACCCACGTCCCGCCGCAGAACATCGAGGCGGAGGAGTCGGTCCTCGGGGCGATGCTGGTCGCCGAGCCGGCGCTGACCCGGGTCATCGACGAGGTCAAGCTGAACGCGGCCGACTTCTACCTCGACCGCCACCGGGAGATCTTCGGCGCGATCCACGACCTCTACGCCGCCTCGAAGCCGGTCGACGAGCTCAGCGTCTCCGAGGCGCTGACCCAGCACAACAAGATCGACGCCGCCGGCGGCAAGCACTACGTATCCGAGCTGGCGGCGAAGGTGCCGGCGGCGGGCAACGCCAAGCACTACGCCGAGATCGTCCAGCAGAACTCGCTGCTGCGGCGGCTGCTGACCGCCGGCCAGGAGATCCAGGGCTGGGTCAACGAGCGCGACGGCGAGCCGCGCGAACTCTCGGAGCGGGCCGAGAAGCTGCTGTTCGAAGTCGCCCACAAAGAGCAGGCGAGCGACTTCCGTCTGCTCTCGGAGATCCTCCACGACGAGGTCGACCGGCTCGAGAAGCTCTCGACCGGCGAGCTGGAGATGACCGGGACCCCCTCCGGCTTCCGCGACATCGACGCGATCACCGGCGGCTTCCAGCCCGGCAACCTGATCATCGTCGCCGCCCGGCCGGCAATGGGCAAGAGCGCCCTGGTCGCCAACATCGCCGAAAACGTCGCCGTCAAGGCGAACAAACCGGTCGCCTTCTTCTCGCTCGAGATGTCCGAGGTCGAGCTGGCACAGCGCTTCATCGCCTGCCGGGCGCGGATCTCCGGCGACAAGCTGCGCAAGGGGCAGGTCGCCGAGCGCGACTGGCCGAAGGTGGTGCGGGCGTGTAACGAGCTCGAGGAAGCGCCGCTCTGGTTCGACGACTCCTCCGACCTCGGGATCCTCGACCTGCGGGCGAAGGCGCGGCGGCTGCACGCCCAGGAACAGGAGCGCGGCGGCCTCGGCCTGATCATCCTCGACTACATGCAGTTGATGCGCTCCGACGACCATCGCGCCAACCGGGTCGAGCAGGTCGGTCAGATCAGCCGCGGGTTGAAGATCCTCGCCCGCGAGCTCGAGGTTCCAGTCGTCGCGATCTCGCAGCTCTCGCGCGCCCCCGAGCAGCGGACGCCGCCGAAACCGCAGCTCTCCGATCTGCGTGAGTCGGGGCAGATCGAGCAGGATGCCGACGTCGTCGCCTTCCTCTTCCGAGCCGACTACTACCGCGACCCCGACGAGGAGCCCGACGGTCTGGCCGACGTGATCATCGCCAAGCACAGGAACGGCCCGATCGGGACCAGGTCGCTGGTCTTCCTCGACCGTTTCCCGAAATTCGCCGATTACTCCGGCCAGGAACAGCCGATCGAGCAGCCGGCCGGCGAAGAGCCGCCGCCGTTCGAGGACGCGGCCGCGGCGGGGCCTGACTTCTGATGGCCGTCGCCCGCTCCGAACCTTTCCGGGACCAGGTCTGCCCGCTCGGCGTCTGCGACGGCTCCGGCTGGATCCTCGGCCCCGAGGACGTCGCCCGTCCCTGCCAGTGCCGGGCCGAGCGCCTGCACCGCGGCCGCAGCCGCGGCGTTTCCTCCGTGATCCCGCCGCGTTACCGCGGCGTCTCCTTCGACCGTCCCCCGGTCTCGGACATGGCGCGGGACCTGCAGACGAAAGCGGCGGTCGGTGAGGTTCGCGCCTACGTCGACGAGCTCGAGGAGCGGCTCGAGGAGGGCCGCGGGCTCTGGCTCTTCGGCGACACCGGCACCGGCAAGACGACGCTGGCGATGCTGATCTCGAAAGCGGCGCTGGAGGCCGGCCGCACGGTCGCGATCTACTCGCTGCCGAAACTGCTGGCCCGGATTCGCCGCACCTACGACTCCGAACCCGGCGGCGACTCCTACCTTTCCTTCTTCGAGCGGCTGACCTCGGTCGACCTGCTCCACATCGACGACCTCGGCGCCGAGAAACGCTCGGACTGGGTGCTGGAGCAGCTCTATGCCCTGGTCAACGAGCGCTACGAGTCGCAGCGCTCGATGCTGATCTCGACCAACCTCGGGCACGAGGAGCTCGAGGAGCAGATCGGTTCGCGAACGGTCTCGCGGCTGACCCAGATCTGCGACGAAGTGCCGGTCTTCGGCGGCGATCGCCGCTACGGGAAGTACCACAAGGCCGCCTAGGTGTAGATGCCAGCCACGTTGTTCCGGCTGAGCTCCCGTAGCCGCTGAATCGGTGGCCGGTGGCCGAGGGCGCCGTGTCGTCGCCTGAAGTTGTAGCGCTCGATCCAACCCGAGAGGGCCGCGGCCCTCTCGGGTG
>DATKIA010000006.1:0-25178 GCA_035509895.1 Solirubrobacterales bacterium | reverse complement strand
AGCAGCGTCCGCATCAGGCCGGCTCCAGTCCGAGGCCGCGGGCGCCCTGGTCGAGCACCGCCTGCACGACCGCCTCGATCTCCGCTGGCCGCTCGGCCTCGCCGTACCAGCGGGCGAAGTGCGAGAGGTAGCGGGCGAGCGGGACCGGTTCGAAGTCGGCGACGGCGGACTTCAGGTGGCGCCGGTACAGCTCCGACTGAACGACGGCGAAGCGGTAATCGGGGTCGGCGGCCGGCCGCGCCCCGGTCAGCGTCGTGCTGCCGCCGCGGTGCGCCTGCGCCCGCGCCAGCTCCCAGCCGAGGCTGGTGTTGTCCTCGACCAGCAGCTTCTCGGGCTCGAACTCGACCCGTTTCGTCGTCTGCTGCAGGAGGAAGTAACCAAGCGCAACCTGGGCGGGAATCCGCTCTGGGAAGGGATGCGCGCGGGCGATCGCGGCGCGCTCGGGGTCGGCCCCGACCTCAGCCTCGATCCACTCGGCGAGGTCGTCGATCAACAGCGCCCCTTCCTTGCTCGAGGTGATTGCCTGCCGCTCGCGAGCGACCATCCCGTGGAAGACGTCGTAGGTCGGCGGGCCGCCGCCCTTGACGCTGCCGTGGCCGTTGCCGTTGACGACGCCGAGGGCGTCGATCAGCTGCCGCCGGCAGTTGACGTGGGCGACCCACTCGGTACCGCAAACCTGGAGTGAGATCACGTCGTCGAGCTCGGGCGCCGCCGACCAGTAGGCGAGTGCCCGCATGTGCTGGGTCGGGAGCCCGTCGGCGCGGACCAGCGGCATCTCCTCCAGCTCCTGGCGCCGGGTCTCGTACATCACCATGTCGTCGGCGTAGCGCCGGGTCAGTTTGCCTTCGCTGAGGCCCTGGTTGGTCAGTTCCCGGACCTCGGGCAGGAAGTCGGACTCGAAGATCACCTTGTCGAACGGGATCCCGAGCCGGGCCAGCGTCTTGCGCTGGCCGGCGATCACCGAGGCGCGCGTCTTCGACCACAGTTCGAGGGCCGGCTGGTCGCCGCCCAGGACCCGCATCATCAGCTCGTCGGCTTTGTCGTTGTAAAGCGCCGACTCGCGCGCGACCGAGTCCTCGGCGTTGTCCTCCTCGCCGCCCCCGTTGGCGCGCGAAGCGGTGACGTAGCTCGAGTAGCAGGCGCCGACGAAGTGGTCGGACTTCTCTTCGCCGTCGGCGCCGAGCTGCTGCTCGCGACCGCTGGTGACGACCCCCGCCATCGCCTCGCCCATGCTGCGGCCGACGTCGCAGATCAGGCTGCGGTGCTCGACCCTGGCACCGGCCTGGCGCAGGCTGGCGCCGATCGCATTGCCGAGCGCGAGGTTGCGGAGGTGGCCGATGTGGAGGGCCTTGGTCGTGTTCGCCCCCCAGAAGTAGACGGCGTAGCGCTGGCCGGCGGCGATGTCGGCGTAGGCCGCCTCGGCCTGCCCCGCGGTGAGCCGCGCCGCGGCCTCCTCGACCCACTCGTCGCGCAGCCGCAGCCGCACCTGGTTGCCGTCCTCGCGCACCGACTCGACGCCGGGGTCGGCCTCGATCTCGGCCAGCGCCGTCCGCGCCTCCGGGCTCTGCTGCCACCCCTTGACCCGTGGCACCAGCATCAGGTCGAACTCGCCGGTCGGCTTGAACGGTGCTCGCGCCGACCACAGCGGCCCGCCGTCCCCCCGAACCGCGATCCCATCCAGTTTGTCGAAGAGGTTGTCTCCCATAGCCTTGCCCTGGTCGTTTGCTGCGGATGCACCGGCCGGGGCTCGAACCCGGATCTACGGCTTACAACGCCGTCCCTTTAACCGATTAAGGCACCGGTGCTGGCTATGGGTCTCTCGGATCAGTAACCCTGACTGATCAAGAGGCCGCGAGCATAACACGCGTTTCGATCTACGACAAATCTTTTGAGTAAACGCGCGAAATGCAGGGGAAACGCCGCAGGGAGCGGGGAAAAGTCAGATTCGGCCGGCCTCGAGCAGGCGGCGGAGGAAGCGTTTGGTCTCCTCGCGCTCGGGCGCTTCGAGCACCTTCTGCGGCGGTCCCGACTCGATGATCTGGCCGTCGTGGAGGAAGGCAACCTCGTCGGCGACCTCGCGGGCGAAGCTCATCTCGTGAGTCGCGATCACCATCGTCATCCCCTCCGCCTTGAGGTCGCGGACCGCCGCCAGGACCTCCCCCACCAGCTCCGGGTCGAGGGCGCTGGTGACCTCGTCGAGCAGCAGCGCCCGCGGCTTGCCGGCAAAGGCGCGGGCGATCGCGACCCGCTGCTGCTGGCCGCCGGAGAGGTTGTCGGGCCGGTCGCCCTCGCGGCCCTCGAGGCCGAAGCGGGCGAGCAGCGAACGGCCGCGCTCCTCGGCCTCGGCGCGGGGTGCGCCGTGGGCGCGCATCTCGCCGAGGACGACGTTCTGCAGCGCCGTCATGTGGGGAAAGAGGTTGTAGGCCTGGAAGACGACGCCGAGCTTGCGCCGCACCGCAACCGGCTTCACCGTCGGGTCGGTAATCACTTCGCCGTCGAGGAAGACGTCGCCGTCGTCGATCTCCTCGAGCAGGTCGATGCAGCGCAGCAGCGTCGACTTGCCCGAACCGGAGGCGCCGATCAGGGCCACCGCGCGGTGCTCTGTCACCGCCAGGTCGATCCCGCGCAGGACCTGGCGCTCGCCGAAGGCCTTGGTCACCCCGCGGATCTCGAGCACCGGAGTGCTGCTGGCGACGGGCGGTGCCGCGGCGCTCACCGCACCGCCCCCTCGGGACCGCCGCCGATCCGGTCGACGACCCGCGCCAGCGGGATCGTCACCGCCAGGTAGAGCAGCGCCGCCGCGATCAGCGGCGTGAAGTTGAAGGTTTCGTACTGGATGATCTGGGCGATCCGGAAGGCCTCCTGCGGGCCGAGGATCGAGATCAGGGCGACGTCCTTCTGCAGAGCGACGAAGTCGTTGAGGAGCGGCGGCGCCACCCGGCGCACTGCCTGCGGCAGGATCACGTGCCGCATCGCCTGGTTGTCCGTGAGCCCGACGGCGAGGGCGGCATCGCGCTGGCCCCGGTGGACCGAGCCGATCCCGGCCCGGTAGACCTCGGCGACATAGGCGCTGTAGGAGAGAGTGAGGGCGATGCCGCCGAGCACGACCGGGTCGGTCGGCAGCCCGCTCAGTTTCAGCGCCGGGACCCCGAAGCCGACCAGGTAGACGAGCATGATCGTCGGGAAGCCGCGGAAGAGGTCGACGTAGACGACGCCAAGCAGCCGCAGCGGGAAGAACGCCGGCGAGCGGCTGGTGCGGACCAGGGCGACGATCAGGCCGACGATCAGGATCGCGACCTCGCAGACGAGGAAGACCTTGACGTCGAGCCAGAAGCCCTCGAGCACTTCCGGGAAGGCGTCCTTGAAGATCGACCAGGAGAAGAAGGTCTCGCGGACTTCGGGCCAGCCCGGGCTGGTCAGGATCCAGGTCGCGAGACCGCCGATGACGACCACGGTCGAGACGGCGGCGATCGCCTGGCCGCGGCGATGCTGGCGTCGCTTCGCGGCCTCGCGTTCGAGGCGGCGATCCGTGATGACTGCGGACTCAGCCAAGCGCCGCGGATTCTGACCCCGGCCGGGGACGCCCTTCCTGCCTCCCGATCAGGGTTTGGACGAGGGCGTGGCTGACATTTCCATCGCTATGCGAGCGAAATGGCAGCCACGCCCCAAAGGACGGAAGCCTTGAACAGGCCCGCCGAGCTCCGCGGCTACTGCAGTTCGGGAGCGCCGGCCGCCTGGCTCATCCAGCGGTCGGTGATTTCCTTCAGTTCGCCCGAGCTTTCGAGTTCTTCGATCGCCTGGCTGACGCAGTTGGTCAGCGGCGATTCCTTCTCCAGCAGGGCGCCCCACTTATCGCCGCCGGGTGCTTCGAACTGGCCGGCGACGGTAGCCGCCGGGACCTGAACGGCGGTCAGGTAGAGCGCCGTCGGCAGATCGACGACGACGGCGTCGATCTGTTCGTTCTTCAGCGCCTGAATCACGTCGTTGGAGCTGTTGAAGACTTCCGGTTTGCTGTCGGGCTGGATCACTTCTTCGACCGCTTCGAGGCTGGTCGTCCCGATCTGGACGCCGATCTCGAGTTCCTGCAGGTCTTCGAGCGATTTGGCCTGGGCGGCTTCGGAGCTCTTCAGCACGACGATCGCCTGGTTGGCGGTGTAGTAAGGCGCCGAGAAGTCGACCGCCTTTTCGCGCTGCGGCGTGATCGAGATCTCGTTGACGTCGAAGTCGAAGTCTTTGGGGCCGGGCGCGAAGGAGGCGTTGAACGGCTCCACCGTCCACTTCACGTCGGCGGCTTCGTAGCCGAGCTGTTCGGCGATCGCGTAGGCGACGGCGCTCTCGAAGCCTTCCCCGTTTTCGGGTTCGTCGTTTTCGAAGTAGGGCGGGTAGGCCGGCTTGTCGGTGGCGACGGTGAGGGTGCCCGCGGTCTTCGTTTCGAGCTGGTCCGGCGTGCATTCACCGGCCGCGGTCGCCGTCGTCGTTTCCGCTGCGGTCGAGCCGGAGCTGGAGTCGTCGCTGCCGCCGCAGCCGACGGCGACGAGCAGGATCAGGACGAGCGAGATGGCGGCAAAGATTCGCTTCATAGAGCGGAGAAGGCGGGGATCCTAAACCAAACCTCAAGCGCTCGCTGGGCGCACCGCAATATGCTCGGCGCCGATGGCCGTGCTGCCCACGCCCATGAGCATCGCGACCCCGCAGCCCGCCGGGGGATGAGCGACGAGGCGACCGTCGCCGAGGCACCGGAGCGCGAGCGCTTCGAGATCTCGGTCGGCGGCGAGGTCGTCGGCTTCACCGAGTACCACCGCGGCGCCCGGGCGCTGGCCCTGATCCACACCGAGATCGATCCCGCCCATGAAGGCGAGGGCCTCGCCAGCCAGCTGATCCGCTCGACCCTCGACAGCGCTCGCGCCGAAGGCGTCGCGGTGCTGCCGTTCTGCCCCTTCGTGCGCAACTTCATCGAAGCGCACAAGGAGTACCTCGACTTGGTCCCGGCCGACCGCCGCGCCGAGTTTAGGTTGAGCTGAGATGTTCATCGAATACCTCGACCGCGGCCTCGGCATCGACCCCGAGGCGACCTGCATCGTGCGCGCCGACGGCAGTCTCGGACTCACCCACCGCGAGTTCGCGGACCTGACCCACCGGGTCGCCGTCGGCCTCCACCAGCGCGGCCTCGGCAACGGCGGCAAGGTCGCCGTCTTCGCCCCCAACGGGCCGCTCGGTTACGCGGCGGTGGTCGGGGTGATCCGGGCCGGCGCCGGCTGGGTGGCGCTGAACCCGAAATCGGAGGAGAACGAGCTGACGCAGCTGCTGGCGCTGCTCGAGTGCGACTTCATGATCCACTCGGCCGCCTATCGCGAGCGCGCCGAGGCGCTGCTGGCGCGAACGCCGGGGATCGAGGGCTCGGTGATGTTCGGCGACGACGAACTCGGCGCCGAGTTCGAGGCCTGGCTGGGCGAGCCCGGCGAACGGGCGCCGGCACTCGCCCACGACCCTGAGCGCAAGCTGATGTTCCTCGGCAGCGGCGGCACCACCGGGCTGCCGAAGGCGATCACGCTGTCGGACCGCCAGTTCTGCACGATGAGCCTCGGCTTCAACGCCCACATGAAGGAGCAGCCGCGCCCGACCTACCTGATGGCGACGCCGATGACCCACGCCGCCGGCACGGTCGGCTTCCCGACCCTCGGCGAAGGCGGCACGATCGTCGTCCACGACGGGGTCGTGCCGGCGACGGTGCTCGACTCGATCGAGCGCAACCGGGTGACGCGCCTGTTCCTGCCCCCAACCGCGATCTACGTGCTGCTCGCCGACCCCGCCGTGCGCGAGCGCGACTACTCCTCGCTGCGCCACTTCCTCTACGCGGCGGCGCCGATGTCCGCCGACAAGCTGGTCGAGGCGATCGACGTCTTCGGGGCGGTGATGGCGCAGTGCTTCGGCCAGTCGGAGGCGCCGATGCTCGCCACCTACATGAGCCCGGCCGAGCACGCGGAGGCGCTGGCCGACCCGGAGAAGCGCGGCCGGCTGGCGAGCTGCGGGCGGCAGTCGATGATCTGCGCGGTGGCGATCATGGACGACGACGGCAACCTGCTCGGCGACGGCGAGCACGGCGAGATCGTGCTGCGCGGCGACCTGGTGATGAAGGAGTACTACGAGAATCCGGAGGCGAGCGCCGAGGTCCGCCGCCCCGGCGGCTGGCATGGGACCGGCGACATCGGCTACCGCGACGCCGACGGCTTCTTCTACATCGTCGACCGCAAGCGCGACATGATCATCAGCGGCGGCTTCAACGTCTTCCCCAGCGAGGTCGAGCGGGTGATCTGGGCCCACGCGGACGTCCTCGACTGCGCCGTGATCGGCATCCCCGACGAGAAGTGGGGCGAGGCGGTGACCGCGGTGGTCGAGCGCAAGCCCGGCACCGGCGTCGAGGAGGCGGAGCTGATCGCCCTCTGCAAAGAGCAGCTCGGCTCGATCAAGGCGCCGAAGTCGGTCCACTTCCGCGAGCTGCCGCGCAGCACCCAGGGCAAGGTCCTGAAGCGCAAGCTGCGCGACGAGTTCTGGGCCGGCCACGAACGCCAGGTCTGAACCGCGGCCCCTGTGCTTGCCAGTATTGCCGGCATGAACCAGGAAGAGCTGCGCACGATCCAGGCTCCGCTGAAGGAGCGCTACCAGGACGAACCCGAGGCGGCGCTCGTCACCCTCTCGGCGAGCATCGCCAGCGGCTGACGCCGGAGCGGCTGCGAGGCTGCCCGGGAGTTGGGTCCGGGCGAGTCCAGACATCTGACCACGGCGCTGCTGGTGCTGACCTTCGCCACCGGCATCGTCGACGCGGCCAGCTTCCTGGGCCTCGGCGCAGTCTTCGCCGCGATGCAGACCGGCAACGTGATCTTCCTCGGGCTCGGGATCGCGGGGGCCGCCGGCGCCCCGGTGGTGGCTCCCCTCGTCGCGCTCGTCTCCTTCCTCGGCGGGGGCGCCGTCGCGGCGCTGCTGATCAGGCGACCGCCGGGGCGAATGCTGGCGCTCGGCGTACTCGTCGAGTGCTCGCTGCTGGCCGCCGCCACCGTCCTCTCCGCGGCGGCCGATCCCGACCCCGGCACGACCACTGCCTACTTTGTGATCGCGGCGCTCTCGGTGGCGATGGGAGTACGCAACACGCTGGCGCGCCGAGTCGGCGGCGAGAACCTCGCCACCACCGTCCTCAATCTGACCATGGCGGCCTTCACGACCGCCTCACCCTCCAACCTCGCCTCGGGCGCCGACCTCAGTCAGAGGGTGGCCGGCTTCGCTGCGATCCTTGCCGGAGCAGTAACCGGCGCCCTCCTCGTGAAGACCGATCTGGCATTGGCGTTGGCCGCCGCCACCGCCGTCACCCTCGCCGCCGGACTGCTGCAGCTGCGCGCGCGTGCTGTTGAGCTTTCACCCGCATAGCGGCTGGAAAGCTCAACAGCACGCGCCTCTGGGATCAGCTGCCCACGTGGAGGACGAGGGCGTGGATCTGGGATTGGCCGAAGGAGCCGGTTTGGACGGGGCCGGCGGCACTGACGAGGTCGCCGGGGCCCGGCAGCGGATGCGGGCGGAGGCCGGCGCGGACGTCGATCGCCGTGATCCCGCGGTAGGTGATCCCCTGCGGGTCGAGGATGACGAAATGGGCGTCACCGTCGCCGTCGGGGTCGTTGGCCTCGACGTAGACGATCCGGCCGACCGTTTCGCGGCAGGCGGGGTGGCCGGCGGGGCAGTGCGATGGCTCGACGGTCTCGGCCGGCAGTGGAGGCGGCTTCGCGGGCTCCGGTGCCGTGGCTTCGCGGGTGCCTCGAGATGAGTCGTCGCTCGCTCCGCAGCCGGCCAGCACCAGGGCGCAGGCCACGGCCAGGCCGCTGATTCCTCGCCACCGCATTGCCGCAACTTAGCGGCGCTCGAGGCCGGGCCACGACCCAGACCGGCACCGTCAGCACGATCGGGATGGAGGTCGCGAAGGACGACCCAACGCAGGACTGCTCCGAATCGAACTCGGACGCGGAATAGCGCCGCGGCTCAAGCGCCCCCGACGACCGCGAACAGGTTCCACTCGTCGGGGGCGCCCTTGAGCCTGTGGCTGCCGCGTTCCTCGAACTCGATCCCGGAGCCGACCACCAGCTCGCGGACGGTGCTGGAGACGAGCACTTCACCCGGACCGGCCAGCGCCCCTACCCGAGCGCCGATGTTGACCGCCATCCCGCCGACGTCTTCGCCGATCGTCTCGACCTCACCGCTGTGGATGCCGGAGCGGACCTCGACGCCGCTGCTGCGCAGCTGCTCCTGGATCGCGGTGGCGCAGCGGATCGCCCGCGCCGGGCCGTCGAAGGTGGCGAGGAAGCCGTCGCCCGTCGTCTTCACCTCGCGGCCGCGGTGGACGGCGAGCTCGCGCCGCACGGCGGCGTCGTGGCGCTCGAGCAGGTCGCGCCAGCGCAGGTCGCCGAGCCGGGCCGCGGTTTCGGTCGAGCCGACGATGTCGGTGAAGAGGATCGTCGCCAGCGAGCGGTCGACGCCGTGGGCGCCGCGGCTGCCGACGAGGAATTCCTCGACCTCGTCGAGCAGCTCGGTCTGGTCGCCGACGGTCCACAGGTGGTCGACGCCCTCGAACTCGACGTAGCGAGCACCGGCGATGTGGTCGGCGAGGTAGCGGCCCTGGCGGGCGGCGATCATGCGATCGTCGCGGCGATGGACGACGAGGGTCGGAACGCCGATTGCGGGCAGCGCCGCGCGGACGTCGATCTCGCGGTAGAGGTTCATCAGATCGATCGCCCCAGACGGGCTCGTGCCTTGGCGCAAGAGGCGCGCCCACCAGCGTTCGAACTCGGGGTTGCCGGCCTCCGTCGGCGCCCAGAGGTCGACGCCGACCGGTCCGCCCCATTCTGCCCGCACGCGCTCGGTCCACTCGTCGAAGCTCTCGACGGTGATGCCCTCGGGGTAGTCCTGCGCCTTCAGCATCCGCGCGAAGGTCCCGTAGAGGATCAGCGAGGAGACGCGGTCGGGGTGGGAGGCCGCGTAGAGGGCCGACATCGGGCCGCCCTCGGAGATTCCGAAGACCGCCGCCCGCTCGCTGCCGGCGGCGTCGAGAACGGCGCCGACGTCGTCCATCGACTCCTCCAGCGTCGGCGGCCGCCCGAGCCGGTCCGACAACCCCTGCCCGCGCTTGTCGAAGACGATCAGGCGCGAGAACGAGGCCAGCCGCCGCAGGAAGCGGGCAATCGCCGGCTCCTCCCAGATCAGCTCGACGTGGGAGACGAAGCCGGGCACGAAGGCGAGGTCGAGCGGGCCCTCGCCGTGCACCTGGAAGGCGATGCTGGTGCCGTCAGGGGACTGCGCGTATTGCGTCGAGCCGTCCATCTCCATCGCCTGGGCGACCTTAGCGCGAGGTCCATTGCGGCAACCCGGGGAATTCGAACCTTGCCGAGGCCAGGTGGCGGCCGGCGCCTGAGGTGCGGACCGTGTAGATCGCCGACTCGTACCCGCCTTTGGCGTGCGGGATCTCGCCGATGAAGGCGATGCTGCGACCGCTCGGTGCGTAGTCCGGGTCCGGGTATTCACGGCCGGTCGAGGTCACCTTGCGCTCACCGCTGCCATCAGTCGGGATCACGGCGACGCTGCCGTGGTCGTGGCCGACGACCTGGCCGAAGGCGATGCTCTTGCCGTCCGGGCTGAACACCGGGTTGACGTCTTCGAAGGCGTTTTCGGTCAGCCGGGTTTCTTCGCCGCTTTCGAGGTCGACGGTCCAGAGCTCGGGTTTACGGCTGCCGGGCACGTCTTTTTCGCGCAGGGTGCGGGAGAAGACGATCCGCTTGCCGTCGGGCGAGAGCGCCGGCATCTCGTCGTTGCCGCGATCGAACGTGACCTGGTGCATCCCGGTCCCATTCGAGCGCACGACCCAGATCTTCGAGAGGCGGTCAGACCCTTCGGAGCGCCCGGAAAGGGCCAGCGTCCTGCCGTCGCCGGAGATGCCGAGACCGGTGGCGGCGAAGCCCTCGAGACGGTGGCGGAAGACTTCGGTCCGCTTTCCCTGTGGACTGATCAGGTAGACCTGGGTGTAGGCGGAGGCGTTGGCGCCACCGCCGGCGATCACCTTGGAGAGGACGGCGACGGTCCCGTCCTCGGTCGAGGCGGTCTCGGCGACCGAGCGGATGATCGCCAGCTTGCGACCGGGACCGCCGTGCGGCGAGATCGAGCGGACGACGTCGAAGTTACGGCAGGCGCCCATCTTGCAGTGCTTGGCCTTGCCGGCGACGAAGACGATCTGACCGGGGCCGGTGGTGCCGGCAGAGGCGCCGGCGGCGCCGAGAGCAGCGAGCGCTGCCAAGCCCAGCAGCAGCGAGGCGAGAAGCTTGAACGGGGTTGAGGTGCGGGGGGTGAAGTTGAGCATCTGACGGCCTCCTCAGGCGTGCGGTTGACTGTGCACTGATCGTCGGCGCGCGGCCGCCGGACGGAAAGGCAACCCAGGGGTGAACCGCTTCACCCCGGCAGGATCCGGGTTTAGGCTCGCAGCGATGGACTTGGCCGCCGCATCCCGAATCGTCCTCGCCTTGACCGCCGCCTTGGCGCTCGCCGCCCTGGCCGCCGCCGGCGCCGCCGCCAAGCCGGTCGGGCTGGTCCGCGAGATCCCGGTCGGCGGCCACATCGTCGACATCGCCGCCGGCCCCGAAGGCAACCTCTGGTTCACCCAGAACCACCCGAACGGGCCCGGCGAAGCCGCCCGGATCGCGGTCAACCGGATCACGCCGCAGGGGAAGCTGACCAGGTTCACCGCCGGGTTCTCGCACCGCACGGAACCGTCGATGATCGTCGCCGGTGCCGACGGCAACCTCTGGTTCACCTGGGAGTCCCGCGGCGCGGGCGGTGGTGGCGTCGGCCGGGTCACCCCGGGCGGCGAGATCACCCTCTTCCCCGAGCCGCCCGGCCAGCACGGCTCGCCGTTCGAAATCGCCGCCACGCCGGACGGCAGCATCTGGTTCACCCACGCTGCCTTCTTCGCCCCGACCGGGCAGACGATCGGCCGTGCCACCCCGCTCGGCGCGATCACCGAGTACAGCGCCGGGCTCACCCCGACCTCGAACATCACCCACCCCACCGCCGGCCCCGACGGCAACCTCTGGTTCGGCGACGAATCGAACCTCCCGGCGGTCGGCCGCGCCACCCCGGGAGGCGAAATCTCCCTGTTCGGCGGCCTGCCGTTCCATGAATTCACGATCTTCGAGGGGCCCACTCCCGGCGCCGAAGGGAATCTCTGGTTCAGCGCCAACGAGCCGACGCCGCTGGTCGAACGGGTCACCCCGGCGGGGGTGGTCGAACGGTTTGGCGCCGGACTCGACCCGCGCACCGCCAACGTCGGGCCGTTCGCCGTCAGCGCCGACGGCAACGCCTGGTTCCGGATCTGGAAGGACCCGCCGCCCGGCCGGCGCGAAACCGAAAGCGGCCTGGCCGCGATCGGGCGGATCACCCCGAGCGGCCAGATCACCGAATTCAGCGACTGCCTGCGACCGATGCAGGGCTACGAGGGCCCGAACAATCTCGTCCGCGGCCCGGACGGGAACGTCTGGTTCACGACCTGGAACTCGGGCGATCCGGCCTACGCCTCCCCGTCCTCGACGCCATCGATCGGCCGCATCACCGCAAGCGGCGCGATCACCGAATTCCGTCTCGGCCTGGACTGGGAAAGCTCGCTCGAAGACCTCGTCTTTGCCGGCGGCAAGCTCTGGTCGTTCGACGGTTCCACCGAATCGATCGTGATGTTCACCCCAACCTCCGCCCCAGCGAACACCTTCCTCTTCTACTCGGCGCCCAAGCACGGCAACGGCGTCCGCGTCTACGTCCCCGGGCCGGGCAAGCTGAAGGTCAGCGGCCGCGGCCTGAGGACGACCACCGCCCCGGCCCGCAAATGCGGTCAGGCCACGGTCCCCGTTGCCCCCCGGGGCGAGCTGGGTCGCCAGCTTCACCGCCGCGGCTCGGTCCGGGTGCGCGCCCGCGTCACCTTCGAGCCGCGCGGCGGCGCCTCCTTCAGCCGGCCGAAGACGGTCCTCCTCCGGGCCCACCCCGGCGCCTAAGCACTGCCGCGGGCGACACCCCTACACCGCCTCGCCGGCGAGGATCCGGGCCTGCAGACGCGAGGTCTCGACCGAGGGCTCGACACCGAGGTCGACGACCAGGGCGCGGCGGCACTCGAGGTACTGGCGCAGCGCGTGGCTGGTGCGGCCGGTCCTGCCGTAAGCGATCATCAGCGCTCTGTGCCCGCTCTCGTTGAGCGGATCGACGGTGAGCAGGACCCGCGCGGTGCGGATCACCTGGTCGTGATCGGCAACAGCCGCATAGCTTGCGATCAGAGCGCAGAGGAGATCGGAGTAGGTGCCCTGCAGTCGCTCGCGCCAGGGTGCCGACCACTCCGCGTAGCGGTCCTCCGGCAGCGGCTCACCGCACCAGAGCTCGGCCGCCCGTTCGAGTGCGGCCCGCCGCCCGGAGCCGCCGTCCGCGAGCGCCTCTGCCACCGCCGCCTCGAACTGGAGGAAGTCGACGCTGTCGCGCTCGCGCAACGCCAGCCGATAGGTGCGCTCGCGGACCTCGATCACGCTCTGCTCGGTTCCCGGCAGGTCGAGGACCTTGCGCGCCCGCGAGACGGCGACCGCCAGGTGCTGGCGGGCCGTGTCGGAGGGACGGTCGGACCAGAAGGCGTCGAACAGCGCGTCCTCGGGAACGGTGGCCGATCCCTGGATCAGGAGGAAGCGGACGACGCGGGCGGCCATCGGCCGCTGCCAGGCGCCCTCGTCGAGCTCCCACCCCGCGCGCCTGACGCGGAAACCGCCGAGCAGCTCGAAGCGCAACGGCGGCGGACTGTGGCGCAACCGCTGGCGGGCCGCCGCCGCGGCGGCGGCCACCTGCTCGTCCTCGTCCTCGCCGAGCTCCTCGAGCCGGGCCAGCAGCTCCGGATGGCCGGCGCTGAGGGCAGTGAGCAGGGCGGCGCGCCGAACCTCCGGCTCGGGATGGTCGACCATCGCCACCAGCGCCTCGCCACCAGGGAAGGCGCCCTGCATCGCCGGCAGCACCTCCTCGGGCTTGATCACGCCGTCGGAGAGCGCCTGCCAGAGCACCGGCCGGATCCGCGGCCAGCGTCCGCGCACCATCGGGCTCGCCTCCGCGCCGGCTTCGTCCCAACAGCTGCGCAGGGTGGCGGCTGCCGCCTCCGGCTCACCGGTCGCGTGCTCGATGCAGGCGCGAGCCGCGAGCAACCAGGCGCGGTGCAGGCGGCCGCGCTCGGCCGGGAAGCGGATGTCGTTCTCCGCCATCGTCGCCGCGATCGCAGCAGCGGCGGCGACAGGCGCACCGGCGTCGAGCAGCACCTCGGACATCTCGACCGCGGCCAGCGTCAGCCACGGAGTCGGCCCCGGCGCGATCGCGTCGAGCGCCCGCTGGGCGGCGGTCACCGCCGCCTCGTTGTCGCCGCGCAGGAGCGCGACGTGTGCTTCCGCCTCGGCTTCGTAGACCTTGCGCCAGCCGGTGCCCTCGCGCCGCCCCGCCCGGGCCAGCTCCGCCTCGGCCCGCGCCAGGTCGCCGTGTTCGGCCAGCCAGGAGGCGCGCTGCAGGCGGAAGTCGCGCAGGGCGAAACCGAGCCCGACCCGCTCGGACTCGCGTTCGCAGCGCTCGATCCAGGCCGGCACCTCCTCGCGCCAGCCGAGGCTGCGCATGATCACCAGCATCATTCCCAGCGCGTAGGGAAGCCGGCCGAAGGGATCGTCGAGCTCCAACTGCGCGATCGTCGCCCGCAGCAGCTCGAGCGCCAGCTCCGATTCGCCGGCCGCAAAGCTGAAGCCGGCCCCGGGCAGGACATCGAGGAAGGAGAAGTGGGCGGCGGCCTCGGGGTCGCGCCAAAGCCGCTCGCGCAGCTCGTCGGCCTCCTCCTTGCGGCCGAGCGAGGCGAAGGCGACGACCTGGAACCAGGCGACTCCCGTCGCCGCCGCGGCAGCGATCGGCGACTCCGCCTCTTCCCAGCCGGCGGCGACGGCGGCGACCTTGTCGAAGCCGCCGGTGAACAACAGGGTGTCGGCGAGGAAGATCCGCGCCAGCCAGGCCTGGTCGTGGTTGCCGGCCTCGGCGAAGCCGTCCACCGCCTGCCGCAGCGAGTCCTCGACCAGCTCGTGCAGCCCCGCGCCCCAGAGCAGCTGAGCCTCGAGGAAGACGTAGTCGGGCTCGCGGCGCAGCTCCGGCGGCAGCGCCGCCAGCCAGGCGCCCAGCGAGTCGGGCGCCGTGCGGGCGAGGTGCGGACCGGCGACGGCGAGCGCCGCCAGCGCCTGCTCGAAGCGCTCGGCCGCCAGCCAGTGGCCGATCGCGTCGGCGGTGCGACCAGCCGCCGCCAGGCTCTCGGCGGCGCGGGAGTGCAGCTCGGCCCGCTCCTCGTCGCTCCGCAGCTCGCCAAGGCGGCCGCGGAGGAAGTCGCGAAACAGCGGGTGATAGGTGCGTTTACCCGACGGTCGCACCCGCAGGAAGAGGCCCGAGCGCTGAGCTTCATCGAGGAACCCGGAGGGCAGGCCGAGGTCGGCGACGATCTCCGGCGTCAGCACGTCGGGCACGCTGGAGTCGGCCAGGTGCAGGCGCATCTCGGGGCCGAGCTGGTCGAAGACCTCCTCCGCCAGGTAGCCGAACAGCTCCTCCTGGGAGGCGGTCACCGGATCGACGGTGCCGGCGATGCCGGTCAGCGCCACCCCCATCGGCCAGCCCTCGCTGGCGGCCAGCACCGCCTCGACCTCCTCGCGGCTGACCTCGCGACCGTGGCGGATCCGCAGCAGCTCCTCGCACTGGCTGGCGGTGAAGCCGAGCTCGGCTGGCCCGATCTCGATCAGCCGCCCGGAGGCGCGCAGCTTGGCCAACTTCAGATCGAGCGGTCGCCTGGTCGCGATCGCAACTGCCAGCGGCGCTTCGCGCACTCCGAGCAGCTGTTCGATCATCGCCAGCGCCGTCACGTCCTCCTCCAACTCCTCGGCGTCGTCGAAGACGATCACCAACGGCTCGACCAGCAGCCGCTCGAGGTCGGCCATCAACGCCGCCGTCGCCGAGCGCACGTCGACCGGCTCCAGCGCGGAGGCGATCGCGTCGCCGACCACGTCGGCGAGGCCGGGGACGGCCACTCGCAACCCCTCGACCGCGGCCGACAGCAGCCGTCCGGCTTCGCCGCCGGCGTCGCCGCAAGCAAGCCAGATCGCGCGGCGCCCGGAGAGCTCGATCGCCTCTTCCAGCGCCGTCGTCTTGCCGTAGCCGGCGCCGGCGACCAGCACCACGGAGCCGGCGTCGAAGCCGTCGCAGACCTGCCGCGCCAACGCGGGGCGCGCGATGCGAGCGGCAGCCTGGACGGACATTTTCTGGATCGTACGCCGGTTTGGGAATCCTGCGTCAAGGATTCGTTTAGCGCCGCCACCGAGGCTCCTGGTCGATGACCCCCCAGACCACGACCGAAGGAGTAACGATGAGCCCCTACGACCGCCTGGTCGCCCGCTTGGCGGCGCGCCGCCTCGACCGCCAATTGGCCGAAGGCACCTCGCCGGGCGCCAGCACCCAGCTCAGCCTGCGCGCCGGCGTCCTCACCGCGCCCGCAAAGCGCCGCGAGCTGGCCGAGATCATCCGCCGCATCGCCCGCAACGAAGTCGAGCCCGCCGCCTTCGGCGTCCGTCTCGCCGCTTCCCGCGAGCAGACGAGCAAGGCCCGGCCCGCGCTCGAACGGCTGGCTCGTCGCCTGGCCGACACCGACCCTGTCGACCCGCGCGGCGTCGCCCTCACCCAGGAGCTGCTCAGCGATGGCAGCGGCCCGCTGTTGTGGGACCGCAGCGAGGAAGACCTCGGCTCCCGGCTGACCGAGGCCCTGGCTGCGCTGGGGCCGGCAGCCAAGGCGGCGACGTTCGAAGCGGCCGCCTAGCGGGGCTCACCACGTCTGCGATCATCGCGCGGTGAGCCACCGTTTCGCCGACGTCGCCGCGGTCAGCTTCGACGGCGACGGCACTCTCTGGGACTTCGAGAGCTCGATGCGGACGGCGCTGGCGCTCTCGGCCGAGGCGCTGAACCAGGCCGGCATTCGCCACCGCGGCGTCCCAATCACCCCGCAATGGCTCCAGGCGATTCGCGACGAGGTCGCCGCCTGGCCGGAACTACAAGGAGCGGGAATGGACGTGATCCGGTTCGTCGCCTTCGCCGAGGCGCTGCAACGAGCGGAGCCAGTTCGCCCGGAGCTGGCGGCACCCCTCTGCGAGAAATACTTCGACGACCGCTTCGCGGTCCTGCGCCCCTATCCCGATGTCGTCGAGGCGATCGCCGCTCTCCACGCCCGCTTCCCCCTCGCCGTCGTCACCAACGGCAACACCCACCCGGCGCGGCTCGACCTCGGCGCGCACTTCGCCCAGGTCGTGCTGGCGATCGAGTACGGAATCCACAAGCCCGACCCGGCGATCTACACCCATGCCGCCGAGCTGCTCGGCCTCGATCCCGCCGCCTGCCTCCACGTCGGCGACCACCCGCACGAGGACGTCGACGCCGCCCGCCGCGCCGGCATGCGAACCGTCTGGCTCAACCGCGACGGCGATGAGTGGCCGGCCGAGCTGGCGCCGGCCGAGCTCGAGCTCCGCGACCTCTCGGTGCTCGCAGGTCTCCTCGTCGGCGACTGATTTTCTTCCGTGCCGATCTGCCAAGCTCGTCCTCACCCCACTCCCGCGTAGAGAGGACTGGCATGGCAACTCGAAACGGCAGCGCTGTCTGGAAGGGCAACCTCAAAGAGGGCGGCGGCGAGGTCACCGTCGGCGACGGCGTCTTCAGCGGCTCCTACAGCTTCAAATCCCGCTTCGAGGAGGGCGAGGGCACCAACCCCGAGGAGCTGATCGCAGCCGCCCACGCCGCCTGCTACTCGATGGCCTTCTCCAACATCCTCTCCGAAGCGGGTCACGTGCCCGACAGCGTCAGCACTACCGCCAGGGTGCAACTGCGGCCGCTCGACGGCAAACCGACGATCGCCAGCATCGAGCTCGACGTCGAGGGCTCGGTGCCGGGCATCGACGACGCTGCATTTACCGAGCACGCCGAAGCTGCCAAGGCCGGCTGCCCGGTCTCCCGCGCCCTCGCCGGCGTGCCCGAGATCACCCTCAACGCCCGTCTCGTCTAGGGTCGCGCCGCTGGTTCACAGAGATGACTCCACCCCGCCGCCAAAAAAAACGCGAGGAGCCCGCCGACTACGGCTGGGTGATCTCGTTCGGCTGCAAGTCCGCCGGCGAGCTGCGGCGCCTCAAGGTCGCCACCGACCCGGCAGCGGACACGAGCCCGATCGAGGTCCCCTGCCTTTGCGGCGAAGTCCACCGCGTGATCGTCTCGCCGTACCGCCGCCGGCGCTCTGCCGACGAGCCGTTCGACCTCGAGGTCACCTCGCTCGACGAGTTGCGCTGAGTCAGCTCTGCCGAATCAGACTTTGTAGCCGCCGTCGACGCTGATCACCTGGCCGGTGATCCCGGCGGCCTGCGGGCTGGCGAGCAGCGTCGCCATCGGGACCAGCTCGCTCGGCTCCAGGACCCGTCCCTGGACGGTCTGCGCTTCGGCCTTGACCCGAGCCGCGGCGGCGGCGTCGGGGCCGGCCCAGTCGAGCATCGCGGTGTTGGTCCAGCCCGGGCAGAGGCAGTTGACGGTGATCGCCGGCGGCACCTGGTAGGCGAGGGCGCGGGTGAAGCCGATGAGGCCGTGCTTGGCGGCGCTGTAGGCGATCGTGCCGCCGCCGTGGGTGGCGTAGCCGGAGCCGATGCTGAGCACCCGCCCGTAGCCGCCGGAGACCATCTGCGGCAGCGCCGCCCGGGTCGCGTAGTAGGCGGTGGTCAGGTTGAGGAAGAGGTTCTGCTCGAAGAGCTCGTCGTCGTGCTCGAGGGCCGCCAGCCTGCCGACCTCGCCGACCAGGCCGCCGACGTTGTTGACGAGGACGTCGAGGCGGCCGCGACGCGCGTGCACTTCCTCGACGGCGGCTTTCAGCGCCTGCCCGTCCATGCAATCGACGACCAGGGCGAGCCCCTCGCCGCCGAGCTCCGCCGCCTCGGCGACCACCGCATCGAGCTGGTCCTGGCTGCGGGCGATGACGGCGACCGTCGCCCCCTCGGCGGCGAGGCCGAGGGCGATCGCACGGCCGATTCCCCGGCCGCCGCCGGTGACGATCGCGACCCGGTCGCGCATCCCGTCCATCAGCGTTCGAACCAGGCCCGGCGCTCGTCGAACGGGCGCGAGAGGTAGTCGCGCAGGGCCGGCGCCGCTTCCGGGGACTGCTTCGCCCGGTAGGCGGAGTCCGCCTCGAACTCGAGCGCGACCGCGAGCGGCACCCCCTGGCTCTGGTAGACGATCTTCTTCGCCATCGCGACCGCCGCCCGCGGCAGCTCCGCGATCCGGTCGGCAACTGCGATCGCCGCGACCAGCGCATCGTCCTCCAGCAACTCGACCAGGCCGTATTCGAAGGCTTCCTCTGGGGTCAGCGCCCGGGCGCCGGCGCCGAGCAGCATCGCCTTGCCGGTCCCGATCATCCGCGTCATCCGGGTCAGGCCGGTGCCGCCGGGGACGATCCCGAGCCGGGTCTCGATCAACCCGTAGCGGTGATCGGCGCGTTCGCCGACGCGGACGTCGGCGGAGAGGGCGAGCTCGAAGCCGATCCCCATCGCGTCGCCGTTGAGGGCGGCGACGATCGGCATCGGCGCTTTGTTCATCGCCTGCGTCAGCAGGTGGATCCGGCGCGTGCGCGCCGGCGACTCGACCGGCCCCTCCGGCTCGGTCTGCTTGAGCAGGATCCCGTCGACTTCGAAGTGGGTGATGAACTTGCCCGGCCGGCCGCCGGCGAGGACGACCGCCGGCACCTGCCGCCCCGCCCAGTCCGCAACCAACTCCTCGAGCTGGCCGATGTCCTCGTCGGTGTAGTAGCTCATCGGCGGCCGGTCGAAGCGGGCGACGGCGACGCCGTTCTCTTGCTCAACGACCTTCCACATCGGTTCGACCCTATTGCCGCCCGCTGCCCAGTCCACCGAGGTGCGTCGGGCGCATTCGGAGAAATCACGGATTCGATGCCAGTTGACAAGAGCCGGATGAACTGTTTAGCTATTCGACTAAGTCAAGTGACTAAGAGAGAGACCAACATCGAAGCCTTCCTTGACGCCGCCGAGCAACTGCTGATCCGCGAGGGCGCAGCCGGGATCTCGACCAGGCAGCTGGCGGCGGAGTCGGGACAGAACCACGGCCTCGTCCACTATTACTTCGGCTCGGTCGACGAGCTCCTGCTGCAGACCCTGGAACGCTTCACCGAGCGCATCCTCGCCCGCCAGCGCGAGCTGTATGGAGCTGAAGCGCCGTTCGCCGAGAAGTGGCGAACGGCGATGGGATACATCGATGAGGACCTCGCCTCGGGCTACCCGAAGGTCTGGGCCGAGCTCGAAGCCCTCGCCTGGAACCGCCCCGAGATGCAGGTCCGGCTGCGGGCGGTCGACGAGCGCTGGCGCACGCTGCTGCGCGACGCCCTCGCCGACGCGATCGAGGAGTACGACCTTGCCGAGTCGGGTTTTTCCGCCGAGGCGCTGGCGGCGCTCGTGATGCAGTTCAACAAGGGCCTTTTGTTCGAGCGCCTGGTCGGCTTCGACCGCGGCCACACCGAGCTCCTCGACGCGATCGAAGGCTGGCTCGTCTCTCTACAGCGGGTGAACGCATGACCGTGACCACTGCGATCGGCCGCGAGGGCGAGCAGAGCCGCGCCTGCTACCCGGAGGATTCCGGCTTCGCCGAACGCGACGGGCTGCGGCTCTTCTACGAGGTCTACGGCGAGGGCGAGGAGACGGTCTTCCTCCTCCCCACCTGGTCCTTGGTCCATTCACGTCACTGGAAGATGCAGATCCCCTACTTTGCCCGCCACTTCCGGGTGCTGGCGATGGACGGGCTCGGCAACGGCCGCTCGGACCGCTGCCGCGACCCGCGCCGCTACGCGCCGGCCGAATTCGCCCGCGACTGCCTGGCGGTGATGGACGCGACCGGGACCGGGCGGGCGGTGATGGTGAGCCTCTCCAAAGGAGCCCAGTATCAGCTCGAGCTGGGTCGCCTGGCGCCCGAGCGGGTCGCCGGCGCCGCCTTCATCGGCCCGCTGTTCCCCTACACGCCGTCGCACTGGTCGGTCTTCAAGAGCGGCCGCCTCAGCCGTGCCTTCCTCAGCCGCGCGCGGTTCCGCTGGTGGGGTCACTTCGACACGACCAGGTGGCCCGAGCGCTACCCCGAGTTCGCCCAGTGGTTCATCGAGCGCTGCTTCTCCGAGCCCCACTCGACCAAGGGGATCGAGGACGGCGTCGGCTGGGCGCTCGATACCGACTTCGCAACGGTCGCCACCACGCTCGCCGACCGCATCCACACCGACCGCGAGACCCTGCGCGAGCTGGCCGAGGGGATGCCCTGCCCGATCCTCGTCGTCCAGGGCGACCGCGACAAGATCACCCCCGCCCGCGACGGGCGCAAGCTCGCCCACCTCAGTGACGGTGAGCAGGAGGTCGTCCCCGGCGCCGGCCACTTCCCCCATGCCCGCAGGCCGGTCCAGGTCAACCTCGCCCTGCGCGATTTCGCCGAGGACCGCTTCGGGCGCCCGCGCACCCCGCGCGACCCGACCGTCTACCGCCCCGACGGCCGCCCTCGCGCCCTCTACATCTCTTCGCCGATCGGTCTCGGCCACGCCCAGCGCGACGTCGCAATCGCCCGCGAGCTGCGCCGCCTGCAGCCCGACCTCGAGATCGACTGGCTGGCGCAGGACCCTGTCACCCGCGTGCTCGAATCCGAGGGCGAGCGAATCCATCCCGCCAGCGCCCATCTTGCGAACGAGTCCCATCACATCGAGTCTGAGTCCGCCGAGCACGACCTCCACTGCTTCCAGGCGCTGCGGCGGATGGACGAGATCCTCGCCGCCAACTTCATGCTCTTCCACGACGTCGTGCGCGAGGACCGCTACGACCTCTGGATCGGCGACGAGGCCTGGGAGCTGGACTACTACCTGCATGAGAACCCCGGCGAGAAGCGGGTCCCGTTTGCCTGGCTGACCGACTTCGTCGGCTTCCTGCCGATGGCGGATGGCGGTGAGCGCGAGAGCTTCCTCACCGCCGATCACAACGCCGACATGGTCGACCACATCGCCCACCATCCGCAGGTCCGCGACATGGCGCTGTTCGTCGGCAATCCCGACGACATCGTCCCGGAGCGACTGGGGCCACAGCTGCCGATGATCCGCGACTGGACCGAGCGCAACTTCGAGTTCACCGGCTACGTGACCGGCTTCGACCCGGCCGAGCTCGGCGACCGTGGCAAGCTTCGCGACGAGCTCGGCTACGGCGGCGACGAGCGCGTCTGCATCGTCACCGTCGGCGGCTCGGGGGTCGGCGCCGACCTCCTGCGGCGGGTCATCGCCGCCTTCCCCGAAGCCAAGGAGCGGGTGCCGGACCTGCGGATGATCGTCGTCGCCGGCCCGCGGATCGACCCCGCCTCGCTGCCCTCCCCCGCCGGGCTCGAGGTCGTTCCCTACGTCCACAATCTCTACCGCCACCTGGCAGCCTGCGACCTGGCGGTGGTCCAGGGCGGCCTCACCACCTCGATGGAGCTGACCGCGCAGAAGCGGCCCTTCCTCTACTTCCCGCTGCGCCACCACTTCGAGCAGAACTTCCACGTCCGCCACCGGCTCGAACGCTACGGCGCCGGTCGCCGGATGGACTTCGACGACTCTCCCCCGGAGCGGATCGCGGCGGCGATCTCTGAGGAGATCGGCCGCGAGGTCCAGTACCGCGAGGTCGAGTCCGACGGCGCCGCCAAAGCGGCCCGCCGCCTCGCCGAGCTGCTCTGAGGTTCCGGACGAGGGCGTTGCCAGTGGCGCCCGGCGCGGTTAGTGTCGCCCGGGGGTCATCAACTAGCGAGGAGCGGGTCATGGACATGAAGCTCGAGGTGGTGATCGTGCCGGTCACCGACGTCGACCGGGCGAAAGCCTTCTACGAATCGCTGGGGTTCCGGATGGACATCGACTACGTCGGCGAGGAGGGCTTCCGGGTCGTGCAGTTCACGCCGCCGGGCTCGGAGTGCTCGATCATCATCGGGGCCGGGATCACGACGGCGGCGCCGGGATCGGTCGACGGCCTGCAGCTGACCGTGCTCGACATCGAGGCGGCTCGGGCCGAGCTGGTCGGCCGCGGCGTCGAGGTCAGCGAGCCGTTCCACGACTCGGGCGGCATCTTCCACCACGCCGGAGAAGCGGAGCGGGTGCCGGGGCCCGATCCCGAGCGCGGCGACTACGGCTCGTTCGCCTCCTTCAGCGACCCCGACGGCAACACCTGGATGCTGCAGGAGATCAAAGTCCGGGCCCCGGGACGCTGAGCCGATGAGCACCGACTATGACGTGATCGTGATCGGCGGCGGCTCGCCCGGTGAGCACTGCGCCGGCGCCCTGGCCGAGGGCGGCCTGCGGGTCGCCCTGGTCGAGCGCGAGCTGGTCGGCGGCGAGTGCTCCTACTACGCGTGCATCCCGTCGAAGACGCTGCTGCGGCCCGGCGAGGCGGTTGAGGGGGCCAACAACGCAGCGGCCAAGGCCGCGGTCGACGTCGAGGCCGCCCTCGCCTGGCGCGACTTCATGGTCTCCGAATACTCCGACGCCGGCCAGGAGCGCTGGCTGGCCGACAACGGGATCGACCTCCTGCGCGGCAGCGGCCGGCTCGCCGGCGTCGGCGTAGTGGAGGTCGACGGTGCCCGCCACACCGCCGAGCACATCGTCCTCGCCAACGGAGCCGACCCGGTGATCCCGCCGGTGCCGGGACTGCGGGAGCTCGACGGCGTCTGGACCAACCGCGAGGTGACCGGGATGAAGGCGGTCCCGCGCCGCCTCCTGATCCTCGGCGGCGGCCCGGTCGGGATCGAGATGGCGCAGGCGGTGCGCCGGCTCGGCGGCGAGGTCGCGCTCGTCGACGGCGCCGATCACCTGCTCGGCCGCGAGCCGACGCCGCTGGGCGAGGCGCTGGCCGAGGTCCTGCGCGGCGAAGGGATCGAGATCGTGCTCGGCGAGCACGCCGGCGCCGCCCGCCGCGAGGGCGAGGAGTTCGTGCTCGAGCTGGGCGACCGCGAGCTGCGCGGCGACCGCCTGCTGGTCGCCACCGGCCGCCGCCCACGGACCGAGGGGGTCGGCCTGGAGACGGTCGGCATCGAGCCCGACGGCAAAGGGGTCCCGGTCGACTCGCACCTGCGCGCCGGCGAGCGGCTCTGGGCGATCGGCGACGTCAACGGCAAGTTTCCGCTGACCCACGTCGGCAAGTACGAGGGCGACGTGGTCGCCGCCAACATTCTCGGCGAACCGCTCGAGGCCAACTACGAGGCGGTCCCGCGCGTCTCCTACACCGACCCGCAGGCAGCGGCGGTCGGCGCGACGGAAGCGGCGTTCAGCGCCAGCGCCCCGGTCGCCGAGCTGGCGAAGACGGAGACCTACACCCGCGCCTACGCCGAGTCGGGCGGCTTCCTCACCCTGCTCAGCGACGGCGAGCGTCTGACCGGCGCCTACGCGCTCGGCCCGGAGGCCGGCGAGTGGATGCAGCAGGCGACGCTGGCGATCCGCGCCCGCGTCCCGCTCGACGTCCTCCGCGACACGATCCAACCCTTCCCGACCTTCTCGGAGATCTACGTCGGCGCGCTGAAGGCGCTGCGTGGCGAGATCGCTGCCGGGAACCGGTAGCGCCCGGCGGAGGTCGCAATGAACGACTTCTATCCAGCGGTCCGGCCGGCGACCGCGGACGACCACGAGGCGGCGGCCGAGGCACTGGCGCTGGCGTTCGCCGACGACCCCGCCTGGTCGCACCTGATCCCCGGCTCCGACTCGGCCGCCCGGGCGGAACGACTGCTGACCTACTTCACCGCCGACATCGAAAACCTGGTCCCCGAGTACCGGACGGTGTGGGTGACCGAGGACGGCAGCGGCGCGGCGGTCTGGGCACCGCCCGGGCGCTGGCGGGTGCCGATGCTGCGGACGATGCGCCCGACTCGCCAGATGGCAGCCGCCTTCGGTCGCCAGCTGCCGCGGGCGATCTGGACGCAGCTGCGGTTCGAGCGGCTCCACCCGCGATCGCCCAAGCACTGGTACCTGCAGTACCTGGGGGTCGAACCCAGCCGCCAGGGCCGGGGCCTCGGTGGAGCGCTGATGAAGCCCGTCTTGGAGCTCTGCGACCGCGAGCGGACCCCCGCCCACCTCGAGTCGAGCAGCGAGCGCAACCGGCCGCTCTACGAACGCAACGGATTCGCCTTCAGTGAAGCCTTCAACCTTCCCGGAGGCGGACCCGAGATCCACGAGATGTGGCGCGAGCCCCTTACCGACGCTTGAGGGTCCAGGTTTTGCTGCCGTCGCAGAGCAGCTTGCCTTCGGCCTGCGAGACCTGGTGGAGCGTCACGACCACCGGCTCACGGGGCCAGCGGTTCCAGTTGCTCGTCCCACATCCTGCGGTCGGCGATCCCCGCGTGCAGGAGCACCACCGCAGGCCCGTCACCCAGTTCGGAGTGAGGAAGCGTCAGGACCTCTCCTCGGCGTGCTCGGCGGCCCGCTCGCGCGCCTCGCCCTTCTCCTCGAGCGTCATCGTGCCCGGGTGGCCGTCCCCCGGCCACGGACTGAGAATCAGGAGCAGACGCAAGTCCGAACGCGCTGCGACCGTGTGGCGCTCGCCCGGCTCGAATTCGAGCAGATGCCCCGGGCCGCCCACCACACTCTCGCCAGCCGGCGTCGAGATCTCCGCCTCTCCCTCGACGAGGACGATTCGTGCTCGCTCATGCACCTCGTGCTCCTGCAATTCCTCCCCCGCCGGGAGGCTCAGCAGGATGGTGCGCGCATCGTCCGCCGAAGCGAGGATCTCCGGCTCGTGCGCTTCGACCGTAACCGCCCTCAGGTCCCAACTTCGCATCTCTCGCCCTCCTCTGCGTTGATCGAGCTGCCCCGGATTATCCATCCGGGGGCAAACCGCGAGTTCAGCTGTGGGGACGGTCGAAGATCTCGCCGAGGAAGTGGGTGACGGTCCAGGCCGCAACCCGCGCCGTCACTCCGGATGGGTCGCGTTCGGGATTCAGCTCGGCGACGTCAAAGCCGATCACCCGGCCCCTGCGCGCGACCGCTGCCAGCAGTCGACGCAGGGTGCGGTAGT
>DATKIA010000005.1:0-7436 GCA_035509895.1 Solirubrobacterales bacterium | reverse complement strand
GCTCAACCACGGGGCGTCGGGGTTAGTTCAGGTCGAAGCGGTCGAGCTCCATCACCTTCGCCCAGGCGGCGACGAAGTCGGCGACGAACTTCTGCTTGGCGTCCTCGCCGGCGTAGACCTCGGCGAGGGCGCGCAGCTCGGAGTTCGAGCCGAACACGAGGTCGGCGCGGGTCCCGGTCCACTTGAGATCGCCGCTGGCGAGGTCGCGGCCCTCGAAGGCCGATTCGTCCGCGTCGATCGACGACCAGACGGTGCCGAGGTCGAGCAGGTTGACGAAGAAGTCGTTCGTCAACGTGCCCGGCGCGTCGGTGAGGACGCCGGCACTGGAGCCGCCGCTGTTGGCGCCGAGCACGCGCAGGCCACCGACCAGGACGGTCATCTCCGGCGCGGTCAGGGTCAGCAGGTTGGCGCGGTCGACGAGCAGGAACTCGGCCGGCAGCCGGTGGCCGTCCCGCAGGTAGTTGCGGAAGCCATCGGCGGTCGGCTCCAAATACTCGAACGACTCGACGTCGGTCTGCTCCAGCGTGGCGTCGGTGCGGCCCGCCGCGAACGGGACCGTGACCTCATGGCCGGCGCTCTTGGCGGCCTGCTCGACCGCCGCGTTGCCGGCGAGCACGACCAGGTCGGCGAGCGAGACCTGCTTGCCGCTGCCGTTCTGGGATCCGTTGAAGTCGGCCTGGATCTTCTCCAGCACGGTCAGCACCTGGGCCAGCTCGGCCGGGTCGTTGACCTCCCAGTCCTTCTGCGGCTCGAGCCGGACGCGGCCGCCGTTGGCGCCGCCGCGTTTGTCGCCGCCGCGGAAGGTCGAGGCCGAGGCCCAGGCGGCCGAGACCAGCTGAGAGACCGAGAGCCCCGAGTCGAGGATCTGTTGTTTCAGCGCCGCCACGTCGGCGTCGCCGATCAGCTCGTGGTCGACCGCGGGAACCGGGTCCTGCCAGATCAGCTCCTCCTGCGGCACCTCCGGCCCGAGGTAGCGCACGACCGGGCCCATGTCGCGGTGGGTGAGCTTGAACCAGGCGCGGGCGAAGGCGTCTTTGAGCTCGTCCGGGTTCTCGAGGAACCGCCGCGAGATCGGCTCGTAGTCCGGATCCAGCCGCAGCGCCAGGTCGGTGGTCAGCATCGTTGCCGTGTGCGTCAGCGCCGGGTCCTGGGCGTCGGGCACGTTCGCCTCGCCATCCACCGGCTTCCACTGGTGGGCCCCGGCCGGGCTCTTGCTCAGCTCCCACTCGTTGCCGAAGAGGATCTCGAGGAAGCTGTTGTCCCACTGCACCGGGGTGTTGGTCCAAGCGCCCTCGAGGCCGCTGGTGATCGTCGCCGTGCCGTTGCCGCTCTCGAAGCTGTTGCGCCAACCCAGGCCCTGCTCCGCGAGCGGAGCGCCCTCGGGCTCGGGGCCGACGAACTCTTCCGGGTCGGCGGCGCCGTGGGTCTTGCCGAAGGTGTGGCCGCCGACGATCAGCGCCACCGTCTCCTCGTCGTCCATCGCCATCCGCTTGAACGTCTCGCGGATGTCACGGGCCGCGGCGAGTGGGTCCGGGTTGCCGTTCGGGCCCTCGGGGTTGACGTAGATGAGGCCCATTTGGACCGCGGCCAGCGGGTTCTCGAGCTCACGGTCTCCCAGGTAGCGCTCGTCGCCGAGCCAGGTGGTCTCCGGGCCCCAGTAGACGTCCTCGTCGGGCTCCCAGACGTCCTCGCGGCCGCCGGCGAAGCCGAAGGTCTCGAAGCCCATCGACTCCAGCGCGACGTTGCCGGTGAGGACCATCAGGTCCGCCCAGGACAGGCTCTGGCCGTACTTCTGCTTGACCGGCCAGAGCAGCCGCCGGGCCTTGTCGAGGTTGCCGTTGTCGGGCCAGCTGTTGAGCGGCGCGAACCGCTGCTGGCCGGCACCGGCACCGCCACGGCCGTCGTTGATCCGGTAGGTGCCGGCGCTGTGCCAGGCCATCCGGATCATCAGCGGGCCGTAGTGGCCGTAGTCGGCCGGCCACCAGTCCTGGGAGGTGGTCAGCACCTCCTCGATGTCCTGCTTGACCGCGTCGAGGTCGAGGCTTTCGAATGCCTTCGCGTAGTCGAACTCCTCACCGAGCGGATTCGCCTCGACCGGGTTCTTGGCGAGGATCTTGAGGTTGAGCTGATCCGGCCACCAGCCGCGGTTGGCGCCGCCCTGGGTCGGGTACGGGGCGCGGCCGTGGTCGACCGGGCAGCCACCGGAGCCGTTCTCCTCCGGCTCGTTCATCTCTCCAACAACGGCATCGGGCTTCTCAGACACTGGGATTCCTTCCTGGGTCAGTTCTTCTCTGGTCTTATCCGGCCAAGCATTCGGGGCAGCGGCCCCAGTAGATGACCTCGGCCTCGTCGATCGCGAAGCCGTGGTCATCGGAAGCGGTCAGGCAGGGCGTCGTGCCGGTCGCGCAATCGACGTCGGCGATCGCGCCGCACGAGCGGCAGATGACGTGGTGGTGGTTGTCGTCGACCCGCGCCTCATAGCGGGCGACGGACCCCGCCGGCTGGATCCGGCGCAAGAGGCCGGCATCGGTCAGCGCCCGCAGCACGTCATATACGGCCTGGACCGAGACCTCGCCGAGGTCCTCGCCGACCGCGTCGATGATCGTGTTGGTGTCGGCGTGCGGATGTTCGTGGACCGCGGTCAGCGCCGCCAGCCTCGGACGCGTGACCCGCAGGTCGGCCTCGCGCAGCAGGCTCTCGAAATCAGCGGTGGCCGGCACGGCGCCGACAGTACCACTTTCTGGAATTGATCAAGTTTACGTTTTGGAGCGGCGTTCTCTCGACGGCAGGGAGAGTTGGACTCCTGCCGCAGCTTGGGGTGGGATGGACGCCGCTGTGGTCTCTGATAATTTGATTTCTGTGAAGAGGCTTAGCGCAACCGAGGCGTCGCGGAACTTCGCGGACGTGCTGAACAGCGTCGAGCGCGGCGGCGAGCCGGTGCTCGTCGTGCGCCGAGGGCGAGCAGTGGCGAAGATCAGTCCTGTCCACGCGGAAAGCGGGAAGGATTTGAAGGACGCACTGAGCAGTCATCGGCCTGATCGTCAGTGGGCGGGCGAGCTGCGGGAGCTGCGCGGGAGCCCCGAGCCGGTGACGGACCCCTGGCGCGACTGATCCTGGACACGGCTGTCCTCGTCGACGCCGAGCGGGGGCGAGGGACACTCGACGATCTGATCGCGGACGACGACGACGTCGCGATCGCCGCAATCACGGCGGCGGAGCTGTGGGTCGGTGTCGAGCTGGCGTCGGGGCGACGCCGGGGGCAGCGAGAGGCGTTCGTGAACGCGGTGGTCGAGGCCGTCTCGGTGGAGCCCTACGACCTCGACGTGGCCGAGGCGCATGCTCGTCTCATGGCTGAATCCGGGCGGAGCGGGCGCCCTCGGGGACCGCACGACCTGATCATCGCGGCGACTGCTCGGGCGCGGGAAAGGGCTGTGGTCAGCACCGACCTCTCGGGCTTCGCCGAATTGGCCGGGGTTCGCCTGCTGGACAGCTGATCACCACTCTCCTTTGCGGGCGTTCGCCCAGAGGTCGATCTCACCGTCGCCGCCGGCGGTGAGGCGGTCGATCTCGGCCAGCTCCTCCGCCGAGAGGTCGAGGTTGTCGAGGGCGCCGACGTTCTGCTCGAGCTGATCGACCGAGGAGGCGCCGATCACCAGCGAGGTGACGCGCTCGTCGCGCAGGGCCCAGGCGAGGGCGAGCTGGGCGAGGGTCTGGCCGCGGCGCTCGGCGATCTCGTTGAGGGCGCGCAGGCGCTTGATCGTCTCCTCGTTCAGCCACTCGCTGTCGAAGGTCTCCTGGCCTTTGGTCGCCCGCGAGCCCTCCGGGACGCCGTCGAGGTAGCGGCCGGTGAGCAGGCCCTGGGCGAGGGCGGTGAACCCGATCACGCCGACGCCGAGCTCGTCGGCGGCGTCGAGCAGGCCCTCGCGCTCGATCCAGCGGTTCAGCATCGAGTAAGAGGGCTGGTGGATCAGCAACGGCGTCCCGAGCTCGCGCAGGATCGCGGCTGCCTCGCGGGTGTGCTCGGCGTCGTAGGAGGAGATGCCGACGTAGAGCGCCTTGCCCTGGCGCACGGCGGTGTCGAGCGCGCCCATCGTCTCCTCCAGCGGCGTCGAACCGTCGAGCCGGTGCGAGTAGAAGATGTCGACGTACTCGAGCCCCATCCGCCGCAGCGACTGGTCCAGGGACGAGAGCAGGTACTTGCGCGAGCCGCCGCCCTGGCCGTAGGGCCCCGGCCACATGTCCCAGCCGGCCTTGGTCGAGATCACCAGCTCGTCGCGGTAGGGGCCGAAGTCCTCCTTCAGCAGCCGGCCGAAGTCGATCTCGGCCGAGCCGTAGGGCGGCCCGTAGTTGTTGGCGAGATCGTGGTGGGTGATCCCGAGGTCGAAGGCGCGGCGGGCGACCCGGCGCTGGACGTCGAAGGGCCGGTCGTCGCCGAAGTTGTGCCAGTAGCCGAGCGAGAGGAGCGGGAGGTCGAGCCCCGAGCGGCCGCAGCGCCGGTACTGCATCGCGCCCTCGTAGCGGTCGCTGTCGGCCAGGTAGGCCATCTAGCCAGGCCAGGCCGCCTCGACTACTTCGCCGTCGCCGCCTTCGGGCTTGGGGCCGCCGATCGCGATCAGCGTCAAGCCATCGTCGCCGGCCTCGAAGGCTCGGGTTACCTCCGGCGCGAGCCGCAGGACGTCGCCCTCGCGAAGGTCGACCAGCTCACCGTCGAGCAGGGCCCGACCCGAGCCGGAGAGGACGAAGTAGGCCTCCTCCTGCTCGCGGTGGTGGTGGGCGACCGGGGTGCGGACGCCCGGGCCGTAGTCCCAGCGGCTGACGCCGAGGTCGCGCGAGCCGAGGTGCTTGCGGGCAAAGCGGCCCTCGAACCCGTCGGCGTTGGGGTCGGGCTCGATCTCGTCGAAGTTGATCCTGGCGTAGTCGGTCATGGGGCCGACGATAAAGGAGCGCCTGACCCGGCCGCTGGCCATCCGGCCAGACCCGCGGCCGGGCGCGCGTCTTTGCTCTAGAATCTCTGAGCAAAGGCCGGGTCGGGAGCCCGGCCACTCTTTGGGAGGAGAGTCAGATGAAGTGGAGTCGTATTGCCGCAATTCTCTGCGTGGCGGCCGCCTTTGCCGCTCTGGCCGCACCGGCGTTCGCGACCAAGTACGTGGCGCTGGGAGATTCGTACTCGTCGGGAGTGGGGACCCGGAGCTTCTACGAATCGAGCTGCAAGCGGTCGGTCTACGCCTATCCGTACCTGCTGCACAACGCGCACCCGGAATGGACGTTCGTCAACGCGACCTGCACGGGGGCGACGACCACCAGTTTGCTCAGCAGCCAGGTCTCGAGCGTCAGCTCCGACACCAACTGGGTCACCTACACGATCGGTGGCAACGACGCCGGATTCTCCAGTGTGATCACCGAATGCGCGCTGCCCTCGTGGGCATCGAACTGCAACGGGGCGATCAATACGGCGCAGGCGTTCATCAAAAACACGTTGCCGGGCCGGCTCGACTCGGTCAACAACGCGATCAAAGCGAATGCGCCGAGCGCGAAAGTGGTGGTCCTCGACTACCCGAAGCTGTTCAACGGTGAAGACTGCAACGCCCTCACCTTCTTCAGCGCCGCCGAGGAGACGCGCCTGAACGAAACGGCGGAACAGATGCGGACCCAGATCAGCGCGGCGGCGACGCGAGCGGGAGCGAACTTCATCTTCCGCGACGTGATCCCGCCGTTCGTCGGGCATGCGGTCTGCGACGGTGGCGGCGGCTCGTCGACCGAGTGGATCAACGGCCTCTCGAACCCGGTCGAAGAAAGCTACCACCCGAAGGTCACCGGTCATGCCAGCGGCTACTACCCGGTGGTGAAAGGCGTTACGGGCTAAAGCGCCCCCCACCGCCCGGCTCCCCCGGCCGCGCTCGCGGCCGGGGGAGGGGCGGAATGCCGGGCGGCAACTGGGCCGCGGTTACGCCGAGGTCGAGGCCGGCTCGGGGTCGGGCCGCACGTAAACCGTGTCGACGACCTCGATCACCTCCTGCGCCGGGATGCCGGCGCGGTCGGCGTGCTCGCGGATCGCCTCCTCGCTCACCGCCTGGTAGATGCAGACGGTGCCGACGCGGCCGTTCTCGGCGAGCACGTAGCTGCGGATCCAGCGCACCTGGTCCGACATCTCCTCGTCGCCGACCTTGGCCGAGCGTTTCGCTCCGGCTTCGAGCTCCTCCGGCGAGGCCCAGCCCTCGCGGCGGAAAATGACGTAGGTCTTCATTCGCGTTGATCTCCTTTCCGAATCAGTTGATGTTGCGAAGGTAGAAAGCCGGGCCTTCCCGGAACCTTCCCTGGGGCCTACGCAGCGGGGGCTAGGAGAGTTCGGTGAGGCGAGCGGCGACGCGCTTGGCGTCGAGCTCACGGCCGTTCTCGGTGAAGCCCGCGGCGGCCGCCGCGATCAGCTCCCGCGCCCACGCGGTGTCGCCGCGGGCGAGGGCGATCTCGCCCCGCGCCTCTTCCATGCTCGGTCGCCAGGCGTCCTGCGGCCAGAGGCCGACGGATTTCTCGGCGGCGGCAACCCATTGGCCGGCTCGTTCCGGCTCGCCGGCGCGGGCGGCGGCGAGGGCTGCGGCGAGGTCGAAGACGACGTTGCAGTAGACGCAGGGGCGCTCGATCTGGTCCAGCTCCGGCTCGGCCTGCTCGAGCCAGCGGCAGCCGAGCTCCGGGTCGCCGGGCGGGACGACGAGTGCGGCGTAGCTGAGTGGCTGCAGGTGGCGCGAAAGCGGCGACCAGCGCGAGAGCGCCAGTGCGTCGCCGAGCAGCGCCTCCGCCCGCGCCTCTTCGCCCCGCGCCCGCGCCGTTTCGCCGAGCCGCAGGCTGGCCAGTGCCTCGCTGGTGATCGCGCCGATCTCGCGGCTGAGGCGGATCGCCTCGCCGAGGCGTTCCTCGGCCTCCGTCGTTCGCCCCGTCGCCAGCGCCACCTCGCCGAGCAGCGTCGCGGCGAAGGCCTGGGCGCGGCGGGCGCCGGTGCGCAGCGAGCTCGCGTGCAACTCCTCGGCGACCTCGCGCAGCCGGCCGTGCGAATCGCCGCCGTAGAGCGCGTACTGGGCGATGCAGAGGTGCCCGTCGAAGAGGGTGTCGGCGAGGTCGGGGGCGCGCAGCGAGGCGCCGAGGTCGTGTTCGAGCGCGCCGCCCCAGGCGCCGGTGCTGTGGGCGATGGCGGACTCGACCTCGAGCGCTGCGCGTGCCTCGCGCGGCAGCTCGGCCGCCTGCGCCAGCTCGTAGCCCTCAGCGGCGAGGCGGGTGGCGGTCTCGACGTCGCCGCGGAACCAGGCGGCGGCGGCCTCGGTGACGAGGTGGCCGGCGCGCTCGGCGTCGGAGGCGGGCGCGAGCGGCGCCAGCGTCGCCTCGGCGGCACCCGGTTCGCCGCCGGCGAGCTGCGCCCAGGCCTGGCGGATGCGGAGCGCGACGCC
>DATKIA010000004.1:0-28883 GCA_035509895.1 Solirubrobacterales bacterium | reverse complement strand
ATCGGGATCTACGCCTTCAACTCGAGCCGGATCCTCAAGTGGCCGCCGCCGAGCCTGACCACCGAGTGGTTCAGCAAGGCGTTCGAAAGCGAGTCGGTGCGCGAAGCGCTGCTGACCTCGGTCGAGGTCGGCGTGATCGCGACCGTGATCGCGCTGCTGCTCGGCACGCTCGCCGCGCTCGCCGTCGGCCGCTTCCGCTTCTTCGGCCGCGAGACGATCTCCTTCCTCGTGATCCTGCCGATCGCCCTGCCGGGGATCGTCACCGGCGTCGCCCTCAGCAACACCTTCACCCAGGTCCTCGGCGTCAGCCTCGCGCTCTGGACGGTGGTCGTCGGCCACGCCACCTTCTGCATCGTCGTCGTCTACAACAACGTCATCGCCCGCCTGCGCCGCACCTCCGGCTCCTTCGAGGAGGCCTCCGCCGACCTTGGCGCCGACCCCTGGCAGACCTTCCGATTCGTCACCTTCCCGAGCATGAAATCCGCGCTCGCCGCCGGTGCCCTGCTCGCCTTCGCCCTCTCCTTCGACGAGATCATCGTCACCACGTTCACGATCGGCGCCGGCGAAGAAACCCTGCCGATCTGGATCTACCGCAACCTCTTCCGGCCCAAGGAGCTGCCGATCGTCGACGCGGTCGCCGTGATCGTGATCCTGATCTCGATCATCCCCGTCTACATCGCCCACCGCCTCTCCAGCGAGGAGGGCAGCGTCACCGGCGGCAAAGGTGGCGGTGCGGCCGAGGTCGCCGAGGTGACGGCGGCGCCCTGACGTCGGCCCGCGCGAGGTTAGGCGGGCGCCGCCGCGGGCGTGCTGCCGCCGCCCTCGTCCTTTACTTCCGTGTCTTCGGCTTTGTAGCTGCGGGCGAAGGGAATTAGCGCCCCGTTGATCGCGACCTGTGCCCCGGCACCGGCAACGAAAGCCGTGAGGTACTGCAGGCAGGTGCCGAAGGGGGCCCCGCTGTAGACGGGGAGCAGGTAGGCGAGGGAACTGACCAGCAGCGTCGCGATCGCGATCAGCCAGTCGCCGCGGCGCACTTCCGCCATCACCTGTTCGGTCGAGGGCGCCTTGGTCGGGGCGAAGACCTCGACGAGGCCGGCAAACAGGTCCCCCGGCGAGATGGCCAGCCGCGCCGCCTCCAGGTTCAGCTCCGCGGTTCGAAGCTCCGCCACGGGCTTCTCGCGCGTCACCTCCCGCAGGTAGCGTGCTCGGTAGAGAATCTCGCGCAGCTGCTCGATGAGAATTTCGGCTTTCTTGTCGCTGCGCAGGAGCGGTGGCTTCGCTCTCAGGTAGGCCTCGATCGCGACCAGCTCGTCGAGCTCGATCTCGTCGTCGACCAGCTCGGTAAGCACCGACTCGATCTCCGCGAAGGTCTCCAGCGCGGTGGTTTGGAACGCGATCGCCTTCGCCAGCTTCGCCGACTTGTCGGCGTCCGAGTCGATCTTGAACGGGCGCGTGAGCAGGTCACCGCTGTCCTGCAGGGGCCGGTTGGTCGGGTCTCCGGGCGGAAGCTCACCGATCTTCCCCTTTGCCTTCACCAGAGCCGCGTCCAACGCGATCAACGCCTGGCGGACCGCGCTCCACCCTTCCATCAGGTCTACCAGCGCGGTCGCCGCTTCCGCTTCTTGTTCGAGCTTCCAGCTGTAATTGGTATGACCAAGCCGGTAGTAGACCGCTTCTACGGACTTGTTCTCCGGGTCCTTCAAGCCCCCCAGGCCCCACAACGTTGCCCAGCCGGCCAAACGCAGTCGTCGCGGCCATGACTCGTGCGGGCCCACCTGGTCCTCGATCCCGAGCGGCCCGATTCGCACCATCGGGTCCTTGGCCCGTGCTGCGTCGTAGGCGTCGGAGGCCTTCCGCAGTTTGTCCCGCAGAAACCCGCCCTTGCGGCGGACGTCCCAGAGCGTCGGCAGGATCTTGCCGAAGAGGGCCCCGATCAGGATCACCACCAACGGCATCCAGACCGAGTCCCCAGCCTTGACGACGACTTCGAGCTGCTGGTTGGGTTTTGCTTCGCTGCCGAAGTCAATGATGCTGGTCGCGGTCCCGGCGCCCGAGACGTCGCTCACTTCCAGCTTCGCCCGGGCGACGGATCCACCATCATCGGCGGCGTACGGAACGTCGATCGTCAGTCGTCCATTGCCGGAGTCACTGAAGCTGAGGACGGCTTCCCGCAGCGGGCCCGTTTCGCCGGGTGAGCCGCTCCCGGCGACGCCGATCGTGCGGCTGGCGTCCGGTATCGAGGCCCCGAAGAACAGCCGCGTGGCGGAGATTTCGACCTTGCTCTGAGTGGGCCGCCATCCCGTCGCCGACGGCCCCGTCTTCACTTCGCGAGCAAGCGGTGAACCTTCCCCGGTGCGGACGCTGAGCACCCCCTGCAGCTTGGCGAACTCTTCTTCCGGAGCCGCGAGCTGCAGCTGCAGGATGAAGATTTCCCTCGCCAGCAACGGTTGAGTCGGCACCGTGCCGCTGATCGTCAGCGTCTTCGGGGGCTCTTGGTCCGGTTCGGCCGCCGATCCCGGCGGAGGAGAGATCGGAACCGGCCGGCCGGTGGCGAGATCGGTGAACGAAACCGACAACGGTCCACCGGAGTTGACCAGGAGCGGCACCGTAAGCGTCCCCGCGCGCGTCGGGTTCGCTTCGAGCGGTTTCACTTCGAGCGGTTTCACCTGCTCTTCGGGCGTCGTGTCACCGACCACTTCGACCGAGGCCGTCGGCGCCGCCGCGACCGTCGGCGCGACCAGGGTCAAGCCGAAGCCCAACACCCCGAGAACGAGGACGAACCCCAACCGCGACGCTCCCCTGATGCCTCCAACCATGCTTTCTCCCGCGACGACGACGCGCGAGACCGTACAGGACGACCTCGATTATTAGAAGGATGTCCGGGTTTGTTGAATCCCGGCGGCGCGACTACAGCGGGATGTTGCCGTGCTTGCGCTTCGGCTGGGCGACGCGCTTGGACTGCAGCATGCGCAGGGCTTTGATCAGCTTCGGCCGCGTCTGGCGCGGCTCGATCACGTCGTCGATGTAGCCTCGCTCCGCCGCCGAGTAGGGGTTGGCGAAGTGGGCTTTGTAGTCGTCGATCAGTTTCTGGCGGCGCTCGTCGGGGGTCGGCGAGTTGGCGATGTCTTTGCGGTAGATGATGTTGACGGCGCCCTCGGGGCCCATCACCGCAACCTCCGCCGTCGGCCAGGCGACGTTGTAGTCGGCGAGCATGTGCTTGGAGTTCATCACGTCGTAGGCGCCGCCGTAAGCCTTGCGGGTGACGACGGTGAGCTTTGGCACGGTCGCCTCGGTGAAGGCGTAGAGCAGCTTGGCGCCGTGGCGGATGATCCCGTTCCACTCCTGGTCGGTGCCGGGCAGGAAGCCGGGGACGTCGGTGAAGGTGAGGAGCGGCACGTTGTAGCAGTCGCAGGTGCGGACGAAGCGGGCCGCCTTCTCGGAGGCCTCGATGTCGAGCACGCCGGCGAGGAAGGCGGGCTGGTTGCCGACGATCCCGACCGGGTAGCCGTCGAGCCGGGCGAAGCCGCAGACGATGTTTTTCGCGAAGTGTTCGTGGACCTCGAAGAAATCTCCGTCGTCGACGACGAGGGAGATCACGTTGCGCATGTCGTATGGCTTGGAGGGATCGTCGGGGACGACCGTGTCGAGCTCCTCGTCTTCGCGCTCGGGGTCGTCGGTGGGCTCGAACCGGGGCGGCGCCTCGAGGTTGTTCGAGGGCAGGAAGCCGAGCAGGTAGCGGCAGTCCTCGAGGCAGCTCTCCTCGTCCTCGGAGGCGAAGTGAGCGACGCCCGACTTCGAGTTGTGGCTCATCGCCCCGCCGAGCTCCTCGAACTCGACTTCCTCGCCGGTCACGGTTTTGATCACTTCCGGGCCGGTGATGAACATGTGCGAGGTCTCTTTGACCATGAAGATGAAGTCGGTCATCGCCGGCGAGTAGACGGCGCCACCGGCGCAGGGCCCCATGATCAGGCTGATCTGCGGGATCACGCCCGAGCACATCACGTTGCGGACGAAGACGTCGCCGTAGGCGCCGAGCGAGACGACCCCCTCCTGGATCCGGGCGCCGCCGGAGTCGTTGATCCCGATCACCGGGGCCCCGACCTGGGCGGCAAGGTCCATCACCTTGCACATCTTCTCCGCCATCACCTCGCCGAGACTCCCCCCGAACACCGTGAAGTCTTGAGAAAAAACAAAAACAGTTCTTCCTTCTATGGTGCCGTGGCCGGTGACGACGGCGTCGCCCCAGGGTCGTTTCTTCTGCATCTCGAAGTCGTAGGTGCGGTGGCGGACGAAGGTGTCGAGCTCCTCGAAGGAGCCGGGGTCGAGCAGCTTCTCGATCCGCTCGCGGGCGGTCATCTTGCCCTTCGCGTGCTGCTTCTCGACCGCCTCCTCGGAGGCAGAGTGGATCGCCGACTCGCGCAGCTCGCGCAGGTAGGTCAGCTTCTCCTCGTGGGTGATCGGGTTCTTCTCGCGCATGTGCAGCGGCCCGCCGGGGGTGCTCAGAGGACCGGCGCCGGATTCTATTTGCGGCGCGGTGCCGGTGTACCCAGACCGGGTGCAGAGCTCTCGGAAACGACGGAGGGCCCGCTCGCGCGGGCCCTCCGTCCAGGATGCTGCGGGTAAACCTAGAGTTCGGCGCAGATCGCGTAGGCGACGACCTGCCAGTTGGCGGGCTCTGCCGCGGTCTCGCGACCGGTTGCAACCCAGGTCGGGTGAGCATTGGTCGCGGTGGCCGGTGAGTAGGAGGCGGTGATCGCGACTGCGACGCCCCCGCCGGAGTTGATCCGGGCTCCGCCGCCGATCACTTCCCTGCCCACCGGGCAGGTTGCGGTGACCGACTTTTCGGTTTCGGAGTCGTTGACGCTCGTTTCCGTCACGTAGTAGACGTTCTTCAGCAGCTGGTGGTAGAAGGAGCCCGCCAGCTTCAGGGCGCTGACCGATTCGTTGCCGAGCTTGCCGGCGCTGACCGCTTCGGGGCCAAGGATGTTGGCGGTGACCGCTTTCTTGGCGAGCTTGCCGGTGGTTACCGCTTCAGCCCCGAGTTTGGCGTTGGTGACGACTTTCTTCGCCAGTTTCGAGTTCGTCACCGATCCCTTGCCGAGGTCGGCGGCGTTGATCCCGGAGTTCTTGATTTTGCCCGAGGTGACGGCCTGGGTCTTGATCTTCGAGTTGCTGACCGCCTGGGAGGCGATGTTCACCGATTTGACCTGGCCGGGGCCGAGTTTGGTCGCGGCGTAGGCGGTGCCGGCCAGGGCGACGAACAGGGCGGTGCAAGACAGGACGTTGGCAACCGTGAGGTGCCGCTTGAGGATCTTCACTTCGACGGGCTCTCTTTCTGGTGGTTCAGCTGAAGGGACGGCGCTGCGGTTCGGCGAGGCGATCGAGCACGGCTTCGAGGTCGGCCTCAACCAGGCCGCTGCCCTCGTCGGCGCGAATTTCGACGCGGGTGCCGAAGCCTTTCTCGGCCATCGTCACTTCGAGCCCCTCGACGGTCGCAATCAACTCCGCCAGCTCGGGTTCGGACTTCATCAGCGTCCTCGAGACCTCGATCATCGAGCCCGATTTCGCCCAGCGAACGCCGCCTCCTCCCCTAGCTCCAGCCTGGGAAAGAAACTTCAGGGGGAGAACTCAGCTCAAACCTGGAAACTGGCTGCGCTGCAGCATGGGATCTTGGCGCGGCGGCAACTGCTGGCTCTGGGGTTCAGCGCACGGGCGATCGAGCACAGGATCGCATACGGTCGGCTCCATCGGGTCACGCGCGGGATCTACGCGGTCGGCTGGCCCCATCTCGACCAGCGCCGTCGCTGGGCAGCCGCTGTTCTGACCGCGGCGGCCGGTGATCAGGGGGCGCGCTTTCTACCCAGCCCTACTTCGGTAGCGGCGCCGTACTCAGCCACAGGAGCGCGGCCACGCTACTGGGGATAGGAAAGGAGCGACCCGACCAGATTGACCTCACCGTCCGCCGCCGCGAAGTTCGCAACCGCCCCGGCCTGCACGTACGCGGGCGGCCATTGCTTGCCGCCACCGAGATCCGACTGATCGACGGGCTCCCGGTGACGAGCCCTGTTCAGACCTTGGTCGACCTAGCCGCCGAACTCCGTCCGATCGCCATCGAGCGCGCCGTCAACGACGCCGACAAGCGGGATCTAATCGACCCGGAAGCGCTTCGGGTCGCTCTCGACGACCACGCTGGTGAGCCCGGCGCCCGCCTGCTGCGTCAGATCCTCGACCGGCTCACCTTCCGTCTCTCGGATTCAGATCTGGAGATCTACTTCCGGCCTATCGCCGCCTCTGCGGGCCTGCCCTCACCGCTCTCCAAACCGCGCGTCAACCGTTTCGAGGTCGACTTTTTCTGGCCCGACCTGGGTCTCGTCGTCGAGGCCGACGGCCTGCGCTACCACCGCACGCACTCCGTCCCTGGACGCGTCGCAACTAAATCCCTAAATCGGGCGGTCGGAGGTGGGAGACGTGCGACTGAGGGCGGATGTGGCCAAGCAGCCCGAGGACGCAGGGAGTCCGAATAGCAGCGCTATTTGGACGACCGAGGACGATGGGATGCGCCGCGCCACATACGTCCTCAGGCGTGCGGATCCCACCGACGCCCGCCCTTAAAAGAACGCTCCGCCCTTGTATTCGCCGAAGACCTCGCGCATCGCGCCGCAGACCTCGCCGATCGAGGCGTCGGCGGCGAGCGCCGCGCGGATCGGGTGCAGGAGGTTGCCGTCGCCGCGGGCGACGTCGCGGATGGACTCCAGCTTGGCCTCGACGGCGGCCTGGTCGCGGCGCTCCTTGAAGGCCTTGAGGCGCGCCAGCTGGCGCTGCTCGGACTCGGGGTCGACCTTGAGGATGTCGACGTCGTCGACCTGGTCGGTGACGAATTTATTGACGCCGACGATCACGTCCTGGCCGCTCTTGTAGCGCTCGTGGTAGCTCAGCGCCGACTCCTCGATCTCGCGCTGCATGAACTCCAGCGCCTCGACCGAGCCGCCGAGCTCAGCGACCTTGTCCATCAGCTCCCAGGAGCGCAGTTCGATCTCGTCGGTCAGTGACTCGATGAAGTAGGAGCCGGCGAAGGGGTCGACCGTGTCGGCGACGCCGGACTCGTAGGCGAGCACCTGCTGGGTGCGCAGTGCAATCCGGGCCGAGCGCTCGGTCGGCAGCGCCAGCGCCTCGTCGAAGCCGTTGGTGTGCAGCGACTGGGTGCCGCCGGCGACCGCGGCAAAGCCCTGCAGGGCGACGCGGATGATGTTGACCTCCGGCTGCTGCGCCTGCAACGTCACGCCGCCGGTCTGGGTATGGAACCGGATCTGCATCGATTTCGGGTTCTCCGCCCCGAACCGCTCGGCGACGATCTTCGCCCACATCCGCCGCACCGCACGGAACTTGGCGATCTCCTGGAAGACGTTGTTGTGGCAGTTGAAGAAGAAGGCCAGCCGCGGCGCGAACTCGTCGATCTTCAGCCCCCGCTCCAGCGCCGCCTCGACGTAGGCGATCGCGTTGGAAAGCGTGAACGCGACCTCCTGCACGGCCGAGCAGCCCTTCTCGCGAATGTGGTACCCGGAGATCGAGATCGTGTTCCATTTCGGCACGTTCTCGTGGCAATACTCGAAGAGGTCGGTGGTCAGCCGCATCGTCGGCTCCGGCGGGTAGATGTAGTTCCCGCGCGCCATGTACTCCTTCAGCACGTCGTTCTGAACCGTGCCTCGCAGCTTCTCAGAGGGAACGCCCTGCTCCTCGCCGACCAGCTCGTAGAGCAGCAGCAGCACCCCGGCAGGGGCGTTGATCGTCATCGAGGTGGAGACGCCGTCGAGCGGGATCTGCTCGAAGCAGATCCGCATGTCCTCGATCGTGTCGATCGGGACGCCGGTGCGGCCGACCTCGCCGTGGCAGAGCGGGTCGTCGGAGTCGCGGCCGAGCTGGGTCGGCAAGTCGAAGGCCATTGAGAGGCCGGTCGAGCCGTGCTCAATCAGGTACCGGTAGCGCTCGTTGGTGTCCTCGGGCGAGGCGAAGCCGGCGTACTGGCGCATCGTCCAGAGCCGGTCGCGGTACATCCCCTCGTGGATCCCGCGGGTGAAGGGCGGCTCGCCGGGCTGGCCAAGGCGCTCCTCGAGTCCCGGAGCAACGTCCTCCGGCCCGTAGAGGCCCTCGATCTCGATCCCGGAATCGGTGAAGACCCGCTCGTCGTCGGGGCCGACCAGTGGCGCGATCGTGCGGTGGATCTCCTCGGCCGAGCCTTGGGTTCCGCTTGCCATCACCGGGGAGGATATTGAGCGCCACCGGTCCGGTGCGGTCTCGGCGGAGTTGAACGGTCGAGAGTCTCCAAATGCACGATGCCGCCCACCGGAACCTTGGCTGGCCAGCCGGGTTGTGAATGTGGGTGGCCGAGAATAGGCTTGGCCCCAAGTCACTACGTCGCAAGTCGCCTGATAGGGACAGCAGGGGGCGACAAGCAACTACGGAGGAACCACATGTCTGATGCATCCCGGCCACGACTGGCCCGGAAGGGAATTCTGCCCGCCGGAGCTCTGGCGGCTGCGCTGATCGCGCTGCTGGCGGTCGCGCCCTTCGCTTCCGCCGCCACGCCCAACCCGCTGGCGAGCGGCACGACGACGATGACGCTCCAGAAGAGCTTCACCAACTACCTGAAGACCTTTGGCATCAGCGTGTCGAAGATCTCTCCTGCCAAGCTCAGCGGCGGCAAGGCGACCTTCAAGGTCACCGGCGGCTCGCTCGAAGTGAACGGCAAAGGCACCGTCGACCTCGGCGGCGGCCTCAAGTTCAAGGCCGGCAAAAAGAGCGCGACCGTCAAGGGCCTCGTCCTCGATACCAAGAAGAAGGCGCTTACCGGCAAGGTCGGGGGAACGAAAGTCAAAATCGCCTCGATCGCCGGCTGGTCGTCCTCCCGCAAAGGGTTCGGCATCAACCTGAAGATCAACAAGGTGAAGCTGACCAACGCCGGCGCGACCCAGCTGAACAAGAAGCTCGGCTTCTCGAAAGGCAAGCCGAAGCCGTTCCTCGGCAACAAGCTGATCGCCAAGGCGACGTCTGAAACCGAACCGGCGACGGTCAACGTGCTGCCGATCGGGAACATGACGTTCAGCGGCAGCCCGGTTCTGCTGACCAAGCTGAACAACGTGAAAGTGAACCTGCAGCTGCTGGGCCTCACTCAGCAGACCGGCACTACCTTCACCGGTCCGATCCTCGGCGGCACCGTCTCGCCGCTCGGGACCGCGGGCGTTGTCCAGAGCGGGATCGGCCTGAACCTGGTCCAAAACCTGCCGACCAAATCAGCGCCGATCTCGACCACGATCACGCTCGGCGGCATGTACGTCGACCTTGCGGCGAAAACCGCGACGGTCGAAGTGGTCGCCGTCTCCAACGCAGAATCGGGCGGCAAAAAACCGCTCAACCTCGGGGCACTCGGGCGCAGCTCGATCGCTGACATCACGGTGACCGGCGTCAATGCCGATCCGACGACCCGTACCGTGAATATCAGCGCAGCCGCCGTCCTGCAGGCCGTCTCCGCCGAAGTCCTCCAAGGCTTCGTCTCGGTCTACAAAGGCTACTCCGAAGAAGTCGTTTACCAGACGGTGAAAGGCGAAGCGGAACTGGGCGGCAAAACGCCCCAGGAAGCCGACGAACTCGGCAAAGCCGCCGCCAAAAAACAGGGCGAAGACGTAGCCAAAAACCAGATCAGTGCCGGCGAAGCACTCGGTACTTTCTCCTTCACGGCTCAGGCTGAATAGCCTCAGCGGAAGCGAGATTGACGGAAAGGGCGGCCTCCGGGCCGCCCTTTTCTTTGCCCGCCGCGGGCGGCGGGCAAAACAGCAGATGCAAGCGGTGAGCGCCTAGTCGGAGCTGCCGACCAGGCTCTCGACGCCGGCCTGGTCGATCGTCTTGCGCAGGCCGTCGATCAGCTCGACGGTCGGTTCCCAGCCGAGCAGGTCGCGGGCGCGGCCGATGTCCGGCTGGCGCTGCTGCGGATCGTCGGTCGGCAGCGCCTCGTAGACGATCTCCGAGCGGGAGCCGGTCACCTCGACCACGGCCTTGGCGAGCTCCAGCAGCGTGAACTCGTTCGGGTTGCCGATGTTGACCGGCGTGTGCACGTCCGACTCGGCGAGCGCGACGATGCCGCGGATCAGGTCGTCGACGTAACAGAAGCTGCGGGTCTGGCTGCCGTCGCCGAACACGGTCAGGGGCCGGTCCTGGAGCGCCTGGCGCAAGAAGGTCGGGATCGCGCGGCCGTCGTGGGGTCTCATTTTTGGGCCAAAGGTGTTGAATATGCGAACGATCGCGGTGTCGACGCCCTGCTGACGGTGGTACGCCATCGTCAGTGCCTCGGCGTAGCGCTTCGCCTCGTCGTAGACGCCGCGCGGGCCGATCGGGTTGACGTGACCCCAGTACTCCTCGTTCTGCGGGTGCACCTGGGGGTCGCCGTAGACCTCGCTGGTCGAGGCGATCAGGAAGCGGGCGCGCTTGAACTTGGCGACGCCAAGCATGTGATGAGTGCCCTGCGAGCCGACCTTGAGCGTGTGCAGCGGCAGCCGCAGGTAGTCGATCGGACTCGCCGGCGAGGCGAGATGGTAAATGAAGTCGACGTCCTCGGGGATATCGACGTAGCCCTCGACGATGTCGATGTTGCGGAAGTCGAATGCCTCGTCGCGGATGTGGGCGATGTTCTCGAGCGACCCCGTCTCCAGGTTGTCGATGCAGATCACCCGGTGCCCCTGCCCGAGCAGGTGTTCACAGAGGTGAGATCCGAGGAAGCCGGCGCCGCCGGTGACTACGCAAGTCGCCATCGCCGCGGATGCTAGACGATCGATTCCTCGTCACGTCGGCCGCTGATCCCTGGCAATTTCCGAGAATTCGGGACGGATTCGACCACAAAAGGGGGGAGAGACGGGCGACAGTCGCGACTTTCCCCTGGCATCGTTTGGTGTGAAGAAGTCGACCGGGCAGGGGGAGCCTAGTGGTGGGTCCGAGTAGTCGGGAGGACGCGCGCACGCCTGCGGGTGCGGGTGCGACAGGGGACGAGCGGGGGCGACCCGAGCTGGACGCGGCGCGGCGGAAGCGGGCGGCGATCGAGACCTACTCCCGCCACGAGGCCACCCTGAGACGAACCGCCCGCCGCTACTCGATCTGCGCCGACGACGCCGACGACGCCCTGCAGCGGGCGCTCGAGATCCTGCTGCGGAAAGCCCCTTCCGAGGATCAGCGCGAACTGATCAAGTGGACGCAGACGGTCGTCAAGCACGAGGCGCTGGCGGTCCGCCGCGAGCGCGAGCGGATTCTCGCCGGCCCGGCGGCACGCCAGCCCGAGCCCGACGCCGACGACTGGGTGGCACTGATCCCGAGCAGGGCGGACGGCCCGCCCGAAAAGGCCGAGCGCCGCGAGGCCGTCAGCCGCAGTCGCGAGGCGCTGCAAGCGCTGAAGCCGCAGGAGCTGCGGACCCTGACGCTGCTGGCGGAGGGGTACTCCTACCGTGAGATCGGCGAGATCACCGGGTTCTCCGCCACGAAAATCAACAGGTGCCTCGCCGAGGGACGGGAGCGCTTCCGGCACTTCATCTCGCGCAGCGAGGACGGCGAGCGCTGCACCGAGATGCGCCCGCTGCTCTCCGCCTACTGCGACGGTGAGGTCAGCCCTGAGGAGACGGCGCAGGTCCGCGAGCACCTGCGCGCCTGCGGCCAGTGCCGGGCGACGATGCGCGCGTACCGGGCGGCGCCCGCTGCCGCGGCGGCGCTGGCGCCAGCCCTGCCGGTCGGCCGCTCACTCCTCGACCGTACCCACGACGCCGTCGCCGGGCTGGCCGCTCGGTTCAGCGGCGGCGGCGCCACCAGCGATTCGACGCTGACGCAGATCGCCACCGCCGGTGGCACGCGCGGCGCCGGAATGGCGGCACTGGCGAAGCTCGCCGCGGTTTGCGTCGGCACCGTCAGCGGCGCCGCCGCGTGCGTCGCCACCGGAGTCGTTCCGGCGCCGCTGGACCTCGCCGCCAATGAATCCTCGCCGCCCCGCATCGAGCGCACGACGACGCAAGCCGAGGAGGAAGCGCCCACGCCGGCTGCGGTCGAATACGAACCGGCGCCACCGCCGACCGAACCTGAAACGAGCCAGGAAGCCACCAAGCCGAAGCAAGACAAGGATCCAGCAGCGGTGGAGCCAACGCCGATCCCGGAAGCAGCAAGCGGCGCCGTCGAATACACGCCGCCGGTCGAAACCGCGCCTCCGCCCGCTTCCACGAGCGGGGCTTCCAGCGGCAGCGCCGCCGGGGAGTTCGGCCCGTGAAGCGCAACCTGGGGCGCATGTTCAGCCTCCTCGCCCTGGCGCTGGCGGCACTCGGAACCGACGCCGACGCGCAAGCGGAGGCACTCGACGAAGTGGTCCGCCTGGCCCCGGCGCCCGAGAACGCGTCGTGGACCGCGACGAGTGACTTCTCGTTCGAATGGGACCTCGTCGACGTTCCCGGGGGTCTGGAGCTGACCGGCTACGGATACCGCTTCCTCGACCTCTCCGGACGCCCGCTGGGTCCCGACCGTCACAACAGCGACCCCCAATATCGCGGGCTTTCCGCCACGCTTCCGCGGACGCCGGGCGAGCCGGCCCTCCCCGGCGGACGCTACGGATTCGAACTCTGGCCCGAGCACGGCGACGCCGACGGGAAAGCCGCCCAGACCTTCATCTACTTCGACGAGTCCCGGCCGGCGCCGCCCCGTCTGCTCGCCCCCGCGGGCTGGGTGCGAGCGGGGAGCCGCGTCGAGCTGCGGGTGGAACCATCCGCCGGACCGCCGCCCTCGGGAATTCGCGGCTACGCCGTCGAGCTCGAGCACCACCCCGGAACCGGGCCCTGCGACGGCGATGACCGCTGCGACGCCAGCGAGGTTGACATCAGCGGCGAAGCAGGCGGCTCGATCTCCCTCGGGCCGCTGGCCGAGCAGGTCAACCTCGCCCGCGTCGTCACCGTCTCCGGCAGCGGGATGAGCTCGGCGCTGGCCGCGAGCGCGGAGCTGCGCGTCGATGGGACGCCGCCGCGGGTCGAGATCGAGGGGGCGCCACGGGGCTGGGCCGGGGGTCCGGTGGCGATCGCCGCCAAGGCCGTCGACGAGCGCTCGGGGATGGCAGCAGCCGGGGCGGGCGGGCCGCTGACCGCGATCGCCGTCGACGGCTCGATCGCGACGGTGGCAGTTGGCGACTCAGCGGCCACCGTCGTCCACGACGAGGGCATCCACACGGTCGGCGCCTACGCGCGGGACGCCGTCGGCAACTTCAGCGCTGGTGGCGATCTCTCCGACCCTCCGGTCTCGACCCTCGTTCGCATCGACGAAACGCCGCCGCGGCTCGCCTTCGCCAACTACGAGGACCCGGCGGAGCCGGAGCGGCTCGTCGCCGCCGTCGCCGACTCACTCTCGGGACCGGATCCCGCCCGCGGATCGATCGCGGTCCGGCCGGCCGGCAGCATTCAGCCGTTCGAGCCGATCCCGACCAGCGGCAGCGGCGGTCGGCTGACGGCGATCTGGGATTCCGACTCTTACCCGGCCGGCGCCTACGAATTTCGGGCCAGCGGCTACGACCTCGCTGGGAACCGGTCCAGCACCGAGCTGCGTGCCTCCGGCGGCCGGATGACCTTGGCGAACCCGGTGAAGACCCCGACCACGATCGCCTCCGGCTTCGGCGGCCGCCAGCTGGTCTGGCACCGCTGCCGCCGCACGAATGGCGAGCTGCACTGTCAGAGGCAACTGATCGGCCCGTTCGAGGCGCGACCGGATTCGAGGTCGGTCGCCTACGGCCGCGGGGTGCCGGTCGGCGGCAGGTTGACCGGCGCCGGGGGGCAGCCGCTGGCGAACCTTCCAGTCCAGATCACCGAGACCTTTGGCCCGGGCGCCGAGCTCGCCGAGCGACAGACGACCGTCGTCACCGATGCCGGTGGCGTCTATCTCGCACGTCTGGCACCCGGTCCGAGCAGGCAAATCGAGGTCGGGTTCGGGGGCAACCCGGTGCTGACGAGCAGCGCTGGACGCGAGCTGCAGCTCGGAGTCCGGGCAGCGGTCAGGCTGCGCTCGTCCAGCGCCTCGGCGACGATCGGCGGCGCCCCTGTCGTCTTCAGCGGAGTCGTCGCCAACGACGAAGCCACGATCCCCGCCACCGGCCTCCCGATCGAACTCCAGTTCCGACTCCCGGACCTGCCCTGGAGCGAGTTCCGCACCGTCCAGACCGGCCCCGGCGGCCGCTTCCGATACGCCTACGCCTTCAGCGACGACGACAGCAGTGGCGTCCGCTTCCAGTTCCGCGCCCGCCTCGCCGCCCAACCCGGCTGGCCCTTCGAGCCCGGCGTCTCCCGCCCGGTCTCCGTCACGGGCCGATAACAGACCGTCGCCCCCTGAGAGGCCTCAGGACCAAGCGGGGCGACGACGAAAGAGTCCCCGCATAGTTGGGCCTATGCGGGGACTCTTGAGGTGGCGCATCCGCGCCGGTCATGTGGTCGCTCAGGGGGCGACGGCGTCGATCGCGCGACGGACGCGTTTCTCGACTTCGGTCCGGTTGCGCTTGATCGAGCTCTCGACCGAACGCTGGCGTTTGCGCGCCTCACGCTCGACGCGGTTGCGCGTCTTGCGGGCTTCGCTGGTCGCTTTGCGGCGGGCGCTGGCGCCACGACGCTCGGTCCGTTTCAGGGATTTGCGCAGCTGCGCGCGGTAAGCCTTGATCTGTTTCTCGGCGGAGCTGCGGCCGGTCCACGGCTCGACCAGGTCGGAAACGCGCTCGCTGACCGTGAGGACGACGCCGACCGGCACGTCGACGGCGGCCTCGGCGACAACCTGGACCTGGTTCTTCTCGGCGGCTACAGCGCGCTGGGTCGCGCTCGCGGTCGCAGCAGCCGATTTCTTCGCTTCGGTGGTCGCGCGCTTGGCCTGGGTTTTGGGTTTGGCTTTACTGGTTTTTTTGGTCTGAGATGCCATTAAAGTTGGTAATCCCTTCGAGTATCGTTTGGCTGCCTCGGGCGTTCCGAGAGCTTAGCGAACATATGTTCTTCACGAACACACGTTCTTAAACCCGCCCCGGGGACCGGTTACACAGGACCCGAAACTCGGCCTCGGGAGCGCCAGAAGGCTCAGGCGAGCTGGGCGCCGAGCACCGCGGCCAGCGCTCCCTCGCCGCAGGCGGCGGCGATCGGGTAGCGGGCGTCGAGATCGAGTGGCGTCGCCGCCAGCTCGAGCTCGCCAAAGGCGAGCGCTCCCCCCGCCTCGCGCACAATCAGCTGCGCCGCGGCGGCGTCGACCGAGCGGCACGGGCGCAGGCTCAACATCGCATCGAAGCGCCCAGTGGCGACGTAGGCGACGGTGATCGCGATCGAGCCGACGACCCGCAGTCGGTAGACCTTGCCCTCGAGCGCCGCCAGCGCCGGCTGCGTCCACTCCGGCTCGGCCGACTCGAGGCCGACGACCTCGAGCTTGCCGTCGTGCTCGGCGGCGACCCGCGTCGCCGCACCGCCGAGGCTGGCGCCCTCGCCGCGGACCGCGAGGAACTCCTCGTCGGCGCCGAAGTCATGAACGAAGCCGAACTCGACCTCGGCCATCGAGGGGCCGGAGGCGACGGCGATGCTGAGGCTGTGCGAGGGGATCGTGCGGCGGGCGTTGAGCGAGCCGTCGATCGGGTCGATCACGACCCGCGCCTCGCCGCCGGCGCCGAACGGAACCTCGCCGCGCTCCTCGGAAACGGCGACAAACGAAGCCCCTTGCGCCGCCAACTGCTCGAGCTCGGCGAAGACCACGTCCTCGCAGCGGCGATCGATCACCAGCGTGTGGTCGCCCCCCTCGCCGACCCCGTCGTAGACGGTGCGGTCCTCGATCGTCGCGGTCGCGGCGAAGATCGCCCGCTGGGCGGTGACGATGCGCCGGCAGATTCCCGGCCAGTCTGCGGAGAAAACGTCCATCAGCCGGATGCTAGGGACCGCTAGCGTTGGATTAATGCGCGAGGAGCCGCCGACCCCCGGAACCCACGCCGACGAGCGCGAGCGCGTGGTCGGCCACGAGGACGGGCCGCTGCTGGTCCGCGGCGCCGCCGGGACCGGCAAGACCGAGCTCTTGGCCCGCCGCCTCGCCCGCCTCGTCGCCGACGGCGTCGCCCCGGAGCAGGTGCTGGTGATCGGCTCGACCCGGGCGACGGCGCGGCGCCTGCGCGAGCGCTCCGAGGCGCTCCTCCAGGGCCCTTACGAGGAGCTCTGGATCGGCAGCTGGGAGACGCTCGGCGAGCGGCTCCTGCGCGATCACTCGGAGGCGGCCGGCCTCGATCCCTTCTTCGACGTGCTCGGCCCGGCCGAGCGCCTGGCGATGCTGCTCGACCGACTCGACCAGCTGCCGCTGCGCCGGCACGAGATCCGCGGCAACCCGGCGGGGCTGCTGGCCCGCCTGCTCTCCCGAATCGACGCGCTGAAGGCCGACCGCGTCGGCCCGACCAGCCTCGCCGAGCGGGTTCGCGGCCAGCAGCGAGAGAGCGGGGACGAGGCCGACCGCGAGGCGGTGCAGCGCGAACTCGAGTTCGCCGAGTTCTACACCGCCCACGACCGCATCCTCGCCGAGTCCGGCAGCCTCGACCGCGGCGACGTCTTCCTCGCCCTCGACTGCCTCTTCGTCGAGCGGCCCGATGTCCGCCGCCAGATCGGTGAGCGCTTCCACCAGCTGATGGTCGACGAGCTGGAGGAGACGACCAGCGGCCAGCGAGCTCTGCTCGAGGCGCTCGCCACCGACAACCCAAACCAGGTCTGCGCGCTCGAGGGCAGCGGCCTAGCGGCGAGCTGGTTCCGGGAGCTCCACCCAGCGGCGGAGGAGGTCGCGCTCGAGCACCGCTTCCGCACCCCGGCGCTGCGCTTCTGGAGCTGTGGCAGCGAGCGCGCGCAGGCGCAGGCGGTCGCCCGCGAGGCCGAGCACCTGGTGGTCGCCGGCGCCGATCCCGAGGCGATCTGCGTCCTCGTCGCCGACCCGGTTCACGACGGCGGCGCCGTCACCGCAGCGATGGAGGAGCGCGGCATCCCCTTCCACCTCTCGGGGCCGGCGGCGCTGTTCCAGCGGCCCGAGGTCCGCGACGCGATCGCCTGGCTGCGGGTGCTTGCCGACCCCGACGACTCGGCGGCGGCGGCGCGGGCGCTGACCCGGCCCCCGGTCGAGCTGCGCTCCGGCGACCTGGCGCGGCTGACGACGATCGCGCGGCGGCGCAAGACCGACATGGTCGCCGGCTGCGAAGCGGCGCTCGACAGTCCCCAGTTCCAGCCCGAGGCGCGGGAGCGGATCCAGACCTTCCTCAAGCTCTACGGGGCGGCGGCGGCGGTGATGGAGGAGCGCCGCGCAGACGTCTTCGTCCGCCGCCTGATCGAGGCGGTTGGCCTGCGCCGACAGCGCCTCTTCGCCGCTCAGCCCGAGGTCGCCGAGCGCCTGCTCGGCCTCGCCCGCCTGGCCGAGCTGGCGACCGCTTGGGCCCGGCGCGAGCCGCACGGCTCGACCCGCGGCTTCGTCGCCTACGTCAGCGCCGTCGCCGAGGCGGGGGTCGAACCGGCCGGCGGCGAGGAGCCGCGCTCGCCCGGCTCGGTCCAGGGGATGGCGATCGACGCGGTCAAGGGGATCGGCTTCGACCACGTCTTCGTGCTCGGAATGGAGGCCGACCACGACTGGGAGCGGATCGGCTGGCCGGCCCGCAGCGGGCTCGTCTTCTCGCGGCTGCGCCGCGACGAGGAAGGCGAGACCCGTCCCTCCTCCTTCTACGAGCGGGCGCTGGCGCTTGCCGGTGGCGCCGAGGAGGAGCACGAGGAGGAGCTGTTCGGCCCCGCCGAGGGCCTGCACGCGACCTACCGGACGCTGCGGGAGAAAGTCCTGGAGGCGTCGTGGCGGGCCGGGCGCGAGCTCTCCGAGCCGCGCCTGGACACCGCGATCGACGTCAACCGGGCGATCGCCCGCTACCTCGAGCTGCTGAAGCTGGCGGCGCTCGCCCAGCGCCCCGGTGACGAGCCGACGGTGGAGGCGATCGAGGCGGTCAACGGGCTGCTGCGCCAGGTCGCCACCCCCGAGCAGCAGGCCGAGCTCGACGCCTCCTCACTCGATGCCTACCTGCTCGATTCCGAGAGCGAGCGGGGCCGGCGCCTGGAGCTGATCGCCGCCCGCGAGGAGCCCTCGCTGGAGGCCTTCCTGCCGCGCCGCGGCGACGGCATGCTGAGCCTCTCCGCCTCCGACCTCAGCCTCTACCTGACCTGCCCGCTGAAGTACAAGTTCGCGCGGGTCTTCGGCATCCCGCAGGAGCCGACGATCAACCAGCGCTTCGGGATCCTCGTCCACAACGTGCTCGAGCGCTTCCACAAGGACCCGCCTGAGGACGACGAGGACGGGCTGCGGCGGCTGACGCGGCTGTTCGAGACCGGCTGGCACCGCACCGGTTTCGGTTCGACCGACGACGAGCTCCAGTACCGCGACCGCGCCCGCGAGGCGCTGCGCCTCTACTGGGAGCGCGAGCGGATCGCCGAGAGCGAACCGGTCTGGCTCGAGAAGAAGTTCGACTTCAAGGTCGGCGAGCACCACGTCCGCGGACGCGTCGACCGGGTCGACCGGCTGCCCGACGGCGACTTCGAGCTGATCGACTACAAGACCGGTGAGCGCAAGACCGCGGCCGAGCTCGAGAACGACCTGCAGCTGGCGCTCTACCGGCTCGCCGCCCGCGAGGCCTGGGACGTCGAGGCCGCGTTCGGCAGCTACTACTACGTGCTCGACGCCGACAAGGTGGCGGCGCCGACCAAGGCCGACGACGCCGAGCGGGTCGAGCGCACGGTGCTCGGAGTCGGCGAGGGGATCATCTCCCAGGACTTCGAGCCGCGGCCCTCGCCGGCGGTCTGCTCCTGGTGCGACTACAAACTGATCTGCCCCGCAGCCGAAACCTGAGCGGTGCGCCGTCTAGTTCTGGTCGCCCCGCTGGCGGAGGAATTTCTGAAACTCGCGGGCGATCGAGTCGGCCGAGGGCACCTCGCCCTCGCCAGTCAACAGGTCGACCTGTTCGGCCTCGATCCGCGAGACCAGCTCCTCGATCTCGGGGTTGGCGGCGACGGCGCGGCCGATCTGCTCTTCGTAGGAGGCGGTTTCTTCTTCGAGCTCCGAGGCCTCGACAGCGATTCCCGTCAGCCCCTCGAGCCGGCGCAGCAAGGCCAGCGCCGCCTTCGGGTTGGGGACAGCGGCGACATAGTGCGGAACCGCCGCCCACAGCGAAGCGGACTCGATTCCGGTTTGGCCGAAGAGGTCGTGGAGGACGCCGGTGATCCCGGTCGGGCCTTCGTAGTTGGAGCGCTCGAGCTCGAGCTCGTCGACCAGGCCCTGGGTCGAGGCGAGACCGGTGATCGGCACCGGCAACGTGTGCGAGACCTCGGCGATCAGCGCCCCGAGAGTGACGACCAGATCGACTCCGAGCGCGTCGGCGGCGGTTGCGATCGTCTCCGAGAAGGTGCGCCAGCGCAGGTTCGGCTCGGTCCCGTCGAGCAGCACGAGGTCGCGGTCGGCAGCCGGCACCTGAATCGCGATCAGGTTGTTCTCCGGCCAGTCGATCCGCCGCGTCTGCCCTTCCTCGAGGCTGATCGTCGGCCGCGTCGACTGGAAGTCGAAGTAGTCCTCGGGGTCGACGCGGGCGATCAGATCGCCGTCGAGCGAGTCGGCGATCGCTGTCAGAGCGGTCGAGGCAGCCGCAGCGGCGTCGTTCCAGCCGCGAAAAGCGCAGACCAACACCGGGGATCTGAGATTCGGCAGATCGCCTTCCCAAGTGAGTGAATCCACGCTTTGAGCGTAGACGATACGACTCGCCGCAACCGTGAAGGAGGGCTTCTAGAGGAGCTCGGGCGGGGTCTTTCCCGGCCAGCCCAGCGACTCCTCCAGCTGGGCCGCGAGCGAGAGCAGCAGCGCCTCCGCCTCAGCGGGGGCGACGAGCTGAGCGCCGATTGGCAGACCGGCCGCGGTGAACCCGGCGGGGACGCTGATCGCCGGCCAGCCAACGACGTTCCAGGGCCAGGCGAAGGGACAGGCCGCACTGGCTGCGGTGCTGGTCGCCCAGTAGCCCTTGCCGCGCAGCTGGCCGATCGGCGGCGGCGCCTGCGCGGTGGTCGGCGTCAGGACCACGTCGACCTGCTCGAAGATCGCCCCCAGCCGGCGCCGGAACGGTGTCTCGGCGGCGCGGGCGGCGCGCAGCGGCGGACCGCTGAGCAGGCGGCCGAAACGGGCGTGGGTGGCGGTCCGCGGTTCAAGTTCGGCGTGGTCGATCTCCCGCTCGCGCAGCCAGGCGTGGACGGCGGACATGCCGCGTGGAATCAGAGCGGCGCCGACCAAGCCGTAGTCGGGGTCGCGCTCCTCGACCTCGTGGCCAAGCTCGCTCAGGGTCATCGCCAAGCACTCGATCGCGGCCCGGTGGTCGCGGTCCACCTTCCCCGGCGCACCGGTCGGCGTCGCGAACGAGAGGGCGATGCGCAAAGTCTGCGGCGGGCGTTCGGCAGCGGCGGCGAAGGGCTCTGAGGGCGGCGTGACGCGGTGGCGGTCGGCGGGGACGTTGCCGGCAAGAACGTCGAGCAGCAGCGCCGCGTCAGCGACGCTGCGGGTCAGCGGGCCGTAACAGCTGAGGCCGTTGAAGGCCTCGGCGTCGGGCCAGGTCGAGACCCGGCCGCGTTGCGGCTTGAGGCCGACGAGGTTGGTCCAGGCGGCCGGAATCCGGACCGAGCCGGCGCCGTCGGAGCCCATCGCTCCGGCGACGATTCCGGCGGCCACGGCCGCGGCAGCACCGCCGCTCGAGCCTCCCGGCGTGTGCTCGAGGTTCCAGGGGTTGCGGGTCTCACCGAAGGCACGGGTCTCGGAGAAGTGCCACTGGCCGACCTCGGGCGCGTTGGTCTTGCCGACGATGATCGCGCCGGCCGCCCGCAGGCGAGCGACCGCCTCGGCGTCGCGAATCGCCACCCGCTCGACCCCCGAGCAGCCAAACGGGGTCGTCTCCCCCGCCAGGTCGACGTCGTCCTTGATCGCAACCGGTACGCCGAGCAGCGGCGCCCACCCGCCGCTGCCCAGCTCCCGATCCGCGTCCTTGGCCTCGGCAAGCGCGGCGTCCCCCCGGACGACGCGGAAAGCGTTGAGCGTCGACTGCGTCTCACCAATTCTTCGCAGCGACTGTTCAACCAGCTCCAAGGAGCTGACTTCTCCCTCCGCGAGCGCCCGTGCCTGCGCGCCGAGACCGTCCATCGTCGCGGTCTTCATGGTCTGTTGACCAGAAGTTCAATAAGGCGGAGATTCATACCAGCTATTGAATGGACGGTCAATAAGACTTACCCTCAAGTCCGAATGCCGGCGCCAAAGCGAGGGCGAATGAGCACCGACGACCGGCGGGAGCATCTGCTTGCGGTCGGGGCCCAGCTGCTCGGTCGTCGCCCCAGTGGCCAGGTCTCGATCGGCGAGATCGCCGAGGCCGCGGGGGTCTCGAAAGGTCTGCTCTACCACTACTTCCCGACCAAGAAGGACTTCATTCTCGCTTCGCTCGAGCGCGGGCAGGGGCAGCTTTCGGAACTGCTGAGATCGGATCCGAGGCTGCCCGCGGCGGTCCAGATCCGCAACGGCCTCGACCGCTTCCTCGGCTTCGTCGAAGAGCACGAAGCGGCCTACTCGGCGATCTTTCGCAGCCGCGGTGGCGGTGACCGGGAGATTCAGGCGGCACTCGACCAGGGCCGCGAGGAACGGCTCGAGGCAGTGGTCGACTCGATGGTCGGCTGGGACGGCACCGGTACGCCGCTGAAGCGCACCCCGCAGCTGGAAACCGCCATGCAAGGCTGGTTCTTCTTCGTCGAGGGCGCCGTACTGCGCTGGCTCGAGCGCCGCGACATGGAGCGTGACGAGCTGCGCCAGCTGCTGGAGCTGGCACTGCTCGGCTCGCTTCACGCCGCCGCGGCTACCGAGCCGATCCCGCTCGCGACGCCCGGCGAACCAGCTGCGCCGCCATGAACAGGGCCAGCGCCGCAAAGGTGAGCTGGAGCAGCCGTTCGGAGACGTTGTTGGCGATCGCCACCCCGGCGAGGACGCCGAGCGGCGAGAGCACCGCGATCACCATCGCCTCGCGAATGCGGACGTTGCCGTAGCCGTTCTGGCGGATCGCGCCGACGAGAGCGACGATCACGATCATCAGCAGCGAGGTCGACTCCGCCTCGACCTGGGTGAGACCGAGGAAGATCGTCAGCGCCGGCACGAAGAGGATGCCGCCGCCGACCCCGACCAAGCCGCCTGCGAGCCCGCCGGCGATCGCGACCAGAACCGCCAGGAGCTCGTTCATTTGAGCACCAGCTCGATCGCGATGCCAACCAGCAACAGGGCGAACAGATAAGAGACGGCACGCTGGGGGATCCGCTGCTGGATCGCGGTGCCGAGGATGACGCCGAGCACCGCCGGGATCGCCAGCAGGAGGCCGGTGACGAGGTGGACGTTGCCGTAGATGCCGCCCTGCAGGACCGTGCCGAGCAGGCCGATGATCACGATCGCCGCCAGGCTGGTCCCGGTCGCCAGCCGCTCGCCGTAGGCGAACCAGAGGATCAGCAGCGGCACGATCACGGTGCCGCCGCCGACTCCGAAGAGGCCGCTGAAGAGGCCGGCGACGGTGCCGATCACCGCCAGGCGCAGCAGGTCACCGTCGCGCATCCCGCGGGTCAGGTCGGACATGGAGTCGCGATACTAGATCGCGTGCCGCGCGAATCAGAGCCAGGGGAGGCCGCCTGGGCGGCCGCGCTGGGCCCGCTCCGCGCCGATCCGGCCAAAGCGGCGATCCTCACCGACGTCGACGGGACCTTGGCGCCGATCACCGAACGGGCCGAGGAAACCGCCGTGCCGGCGGCAGCTCGCGAAGCGCTGGCGGCGCTGAGCGAGCGCTACGGCCTGGTCGGCTGCATCTCCGGCCGCCAGGCCGAGGAGGCACGGCGGCTGGTCGGCCTCGATCAGCTTGCCTACGCGGGAAACCACGGGCTGGAGCTGCTGCTGCCCGGCGAGGAGACGGTGCGGCCCGATCCCTCGCTGGCCGGGCGCGAGGACGATGCGGCCGAGTTCCTCGCCGGGCTCGACTCCGGCGTGATCGCCGCCGCTGGTCTGCGGGTCGAGGACAAGGGCGCGATCCAGGCCCTGCACTGGCGCGGCGCCGAGGATGAGGCGCGGGCCGAGGCCTGCGCGCACGAGATCGCGATCGAAGCGGGGCAGGCAGGCCTGGAACCGCACTGGGGCCGCAAGGTGCTGGAGCTGCGGCCGGTCGGGGGCGGCGGCAAGGACGCCGCGGTCGCCTCCTTGCTCGCCAGCGACGGCCTCGACCGGGTCGTCTACGCCGGCGACGACCGCACCGACCTCGACGCCTTCCGCCGGCTCGAGGAGCTGCTGGCGGCGGGCGAGCTGGTGGCGGCGGTGCGGGTCGGCGTCCTCTCGCCCGAGGGGCCGCCGGAGCTGACCGAAGAGTCCGACCTCGAGGTCGGCGGCCCTTCCGGCTGGCTGGCGATCCTCGAGTGGCTAGCGCAGTAGCGATCCCGTGCCCTACACCGACCTGCTCCGAATCACCGTCTTCATCACCGGCGCCGAGGCGACGGCGCTGGGGGCGATCACCGCGATCGGCGCCAACCGCGAAGACGACGCGACGGTGATCCTGATCGCCGCCGCCTGGTGGCTCGTCGCACTTCTGATCGGCCTCTGGCTCGGCCGTCCGGCGCGCGCCGCCGAAGACATGCGGGACCCACTGGCGCGGGCCAGAACCGCCACCTCGCTCCCCTCCGAGACGCCGGCCCGGATCGCCCTCGGCCGGCTCTGGCCGATCGGCCTGACCGCGATCGTCGCCGGCGGCCTCGGCCTCTTCTTCCCCGGCGTCGCCGTGATCGGCGCCGGCTACGCCCTGCTCGTCTCCCTCGCCTGGCACACCCGCGAGGCGGCGGTGCTGGCGATCGAGCAGCGCGACGGCGTCAAGTTCTACGTCGTCCCCACCTCCGCCCTGCGCCCGATCGAGCTGGTTCGCACGCCGGGCCTGCGCAGCGTCCCGCGGGGCTCGGCGTACTGAGCCGCTTTCGACTTTGTACGCCCTATAGCCCGTACAAAGTCGAAAACGCGTGTCAGAGCAGCTTTTTGAAGTCCGTCCAGGCCCGGGTGTTCGCGACATCGGCCTTGGTCAGCCAAGCACGGCGGGCGGTGGCGACGGCGTACTGCATGTTGTCGAGGGTGTCGATCCCGTGGGCGTCGGTGTTGAGGACGATCGTGGCGCCGGCGTCGACGGCAAGGCGGGCGTGGCGGTCGGAGAGATCGCGGCGGTTGGGGTTGCCGTTGATCTCCAGCATCGTCCCGGTGCGGGCCGCCGCCTCGGCGACGGCCTCGACGTCGATCCCGTAGGGCTCGCGGCGGCCGATCAGGCGGCCGGTCAGGTGGCCGATGCAGTCGACGTTGGGGTTCTCGACCGCGGCGAGGACGCGCTCGGTCATCTCCTTGGCAGAGATCGCGAACGAGGTGTGGACGCTGGCGAGCACCCAGTCGAGCGCCGCGACCAGGTCGTCGGGGTAGTCGAGGGCGCCGTCGAGGCCGATGTTGATCTCCGAGCCGGCGAGCAGGCGGAAGCCACTTCCCCCTTTCCCGTGGCCTTTGTTCCAGGCCTTGATCTCCTCGATCCGCTCCCAGAGCCGCTCGTCGGTGACGTGGTCGCCGAAGCCGTGACTGGCGGAGTGGTCGGTGATCGCCATGTAGGAGTAGCCACGGGCGCGGCCGGCCTCGGCCATCTCCTCGAGGCTGTTACGGCCGTCGGAGAGGGTCGTGTGCGAGTGGAGGTCGCCTTTGACGTCCCCCAGCTCGATCAGGTCCGGCAGCCTCCCTTCGCGCGCCGCCTTCAGCTCGCCGCGGTTCTCGCGCAGCTCTGGCTCGATGTAGGCGTAGCCGAGCCGCTCGTAGACCTCTTGCTCGGCTTCGCAGAGCGTCACCTCCCCGCTCTCGGTCTCGGTGACGCCGTGCTCGGAGACCGAGAGGCCGCGGGCGACCGCTTCTTCGCGCAGCGCCACATTGTGGGCCTGGGAGCCGGTGAAGTGCTGCAGCAGGTTGCCGAAGGCGGCCGGTGGCACGATCCGCAGGTCGACCTGGACACCGTTGTGGGTCTGGGCGCGGACCCCGTTGGCGCCGGGGGTGCCAGCGGCGGCGATCAGCGGGTGGGCGGCGAGGTGTTCGGCCAGCGCCTCCGGCTCGTCGGCGGTCGCGATCAGGTCGACGTCCTTGCAGGTCTCGGCCCAGCGCCGGACCGAGCCGGCGACCTCGACCCGGTTGGCGGCCGGGTGCTCGCGCAACGCCGCCGCCAGCTCCTCGGCGATCGGGCGGACCTTCGAGAGCAGCATCCGCCCCCGGTTCTGATCTTCCCCGTCCTCGCCGAGGTTGGCCAGCCGCTCGAGCACGTTCTCCTCGACCTTCGGCCCGAGGCCTTTGAGGTCGCGGATCTTCTCCCCCTCGGCCGCTTCCCGCAGGTCCTCGATCGTCGCCACCCCGAGCTCGTCGTAGAGGCGGCGGGCGGTTTTCGCGCCGAGGCCGGGGACGCGGGTCACCTCGATCAGGCTCGGCGGGAACTTCGCCTTCAGCTTGGCGGCGGCCGGGATCTCGCCGGTCTCGAGCAGGGCGTCGATCTTTTCCGCCAGCGTCTTGCCGACCCCGGGGATCTCGGTCGCCCGCCCCTGGGAAGCCAGCTCGGCGACCGAGACCGGGCTCTCGCGGATCGCGGTGGCGGCGGTGCCGTAGGCGAGGACGCGGTATTTGACGGCCCCGTCGAGCTCGTAGAGGACTCCCAGCTCGTCGAGGGCGGCGGCGATTTCGGCGTTGTTCACAGGTTCAACTTAATCGCACTGGCACGGCGGGCTTTAGCCCCGGTTTCAGAACGCGAATAGCATCGACGGCGATGGCAACTCCCGAGAGCGGCGCGACCTGGTTGGTGCTCCCGACCTATAACGAGGCCGAGAACATCGAGCCGTTCGTCGCCGCCGTGCGCGACAACCTGCCGGCCGGGTCCCAGATCCTGGTCGTCGACGACAACTCGCCCGACGGCACCGGCGCCCGCGCCGACGCTCTGGCCGAGCGCCACGACAACGTCGCCGTCCTCCACCGCCGCGACAAGGAAGGGATCGGCCCCGCCTACATCGCCGGTTTCCGCCGTGCCCTCGCCGCCGGCGCCGGCCTCGTGCTCGAGATGGACTCCGACTTCTCCCACGACCCCGCCTACCTGCCGCGCCTGCTGGAGGCGGCGAAGCGCGCCGACCTCGTGCTCGGCTCCCGTTACGTCGCCGGCGGCGGCGTCAGCGACTGGGGGCCGGTGCGGCGGGCGATCAGCCGCGGTGGCAGCACCTACGCCCGGCTCGTCCTCGGCGTCGACGTCCGCGACCTGACCGGCGGCTTCAAGTGCTTCCACCGCGAGGTGCTGGAGGCGATCGATCTCGACTCGGTCAAGGCCCGCGGCTACGCCTTCCAGGTCGAGATGACCTACCGGGCGATCCGCCAGGGGTTCCGGGTGGTCGAGGTGCCGATCGTGTTTCGGGATCGGCGAGCCGGGAATTCCAAGATGGACCGCTCGATAGTGGCGGAGGCGGCCTGGCAGGTGCCGCGCTTGCGGTTCTCCCGCGAGCGACGGGAGAATGCCGGGAGCGCGGCTGGACAACGCCGCTATACTTTCTGAAGTATTGAGACTCCGCCACCAGAGCCAACCAACCGCGATTTGGGAGATCGATATCCAGTGACTGGCAAACTCACCGACGTAACCGACGCAACCTTCAAAGCCGACGTCCTCGACGCCGAGGGCCCGGTGCTTGTCGATTTCTGGGCTCCCTGGTGCGGTCCATGCCGCGTCGTCCACCCGGTTCTCGAGGAAATCGACAACGAGCGCGACGACCTCAAGATCGTCTCGATCAACGTCGACGAGAACCAGCAGACGGCGGCCAACTACGAGGTCCTCTCGATCCCGACGATGATCCTCTTCAAGGACGGCGCGATCGCAAAGAAAGTCGTCGGGGCGATGCCGAAGCGGCGCCTCGAGGCCGAGCTGGAGCCGGCGCTCGCCTAACGGCGCGCCGCCCCCACGCCCATGCCGTTCGTAGAGATCCACTGGTTCGAGGGCCGCAGCGACGAGCAGAAGGCCGAGATCGCGAAGCGGATCGAGGAGGCGCTGGTCGACGTGGCCGGCGCCGCCCCCGAGCACTGCTGGGTCAAGTTCTCGGACGCCAAGAAGACCGACTTCATAATTCCCGACCCGGCTGAGTAAGGGACGGGTTGGTCTGGAGGAGTTGGGTACCCCCTCCCGGCTCGCACCACGTCGCCCTGGAGCCTGAAGCTGCCGCCGCTTGGAGCGCTTCTCCTCCCGCACAGTTCGCCGGGAGGGGGTACCCAACTCCTCCCAACGAATCCCCTCTCGACTTCACAGGGTGGGGAAGCTTTCGCGGGCCGAGCTGCCCAAGCGCTCGCTGAAGCATTGACCGGGCCAGGACCACGTCGATCCTCCAGTGAGCTTCCGTCCCTCGGAAGCTCACTGGAGAGATGGCGGCCCCGCCCCGCCGACCTCTCAATTCGGAATCTCGATTTCGGTTGGAGGGTCCGGTGCCCGTCGTACGAGCGGCGTCCTGATTTCTGCAGTGCCCGTCGGCGAGAAAAGGTGCTCTTAAAGGCAGAAATCCCAGCGAAGGTAGACGGGCACCGGACCCTCCCCCAAACCCTGATCCCTAATCAGGAGCTCGCCGCGCTACGAGAGGAACGCCTTTCGGAGCCCTTCTTCGATCCACGGACTGAGCGTCCTGGCAAAGGTCGCCGTCAGGTGCGACTTGTCGCGGTAGACCAGTGCGTTGCCGATCACGGCGCGACACAGTTCGCCGGGGCAGATCTCGGCGGTGACGTCGATCAAGTGAGTCTTCGGGTTCGATTCGGCGGCGCGGACGTCGAATTCGAGGTCCCAGTCGCGGACGCGCTTGAAGGCGCAGTGATCGAGGTCGTCGAGGTCTTCGGAGACGCAGCTGGGGACGTCGCTGGCCGAGGCCGGGGTGTCGCGGATCACGACCGTCTTCAGGCCGGCGCGCTGGATCCGGTCGATCGTCGATTCGTAGCCGGCCTGGAGGGCTTCGGCGTTGGCGTCGCCACTCAGTTCTTCGCCTTCCGGGCCGTAGGCGGTGTAGGCGGTGTCGCCGCTCATCACCACGATCGCCCGTCCGCCCCCTTCTTCGATCCGTTCCAGCTCCTTCTCGCGCCAGGCGTCGCACTGTGAGTACTCGCGGTCGGCGACCATGCTGCGGATCTGCACTTCTCCCGGCGTGCATTCTGCCTTGGTCAGGGCGATCAGGCGCCAGCCGTTCTTGTTCGCGAGCTCTTCCAGTGGCGCGAAGTACTGCATCGCGTGCGAGTCGCCGAACAGGATCAGGGTGCGGCTGCCATGCGGATCGCCGTACAGGCAGTGGCCCGAGTTGGTGCCGGCGATCCCGACCAGGCAGCCGTCGTAGAAAGCGCGCGAGCGGTCGGCGCGCGCCTTCAGCGGGTTCGGCCGCACCGCGTTGGCGCGCTGCTGGGGCAGCGGCTGTTCGACCAGCGCCGCGGCGCCTTTGACCTGGGAGATCGGCGCCGTCTCCAGGGTCGGCTGCGCGTCGGTCAGCAGCAGGCCGGCGCCGACGGCGAAGGCCATACAGGTGGCACCGAGCGCCAGCGCCCGGTTCGGCATCCGCGCCAGGCTGCGGGCCCGCCGCACCGGGTCCTCGATGAAGTGGTGGGTGATGACCGTCGGGATCAGCGAGATGAGAACCACCACGACCCCTTCGACCGGCGAGAGCTGGTGCTCGAGGATGACAACGGCGAAGACCAGCGCCGGCCAGTGCCAGAGGTACCAGGAG
>DATKIA010000003.1:0-18069 GCA_035509895.1 Solirubrobacterales bacterium | reverse complement strand
GCCGATTTCGGCCAGCGCAAAGGGAGTCACTGCCGTGGATTCTGGCGCACTTGCGAGACAACAAGCGCAACCGCGCCGGAAAACGAGAAGGCAGCCGCCCCCAGCGCCCAGCCACCGCTGACGTCGCTCAGGTAGTGGACGTTGAGGTAGACGCGCGAGAGACCGACCAGCGCGGTGAGCACGATCCCGGCGACGACGACCGCCGTCGCCCGCGTCATCCCCGGCCGCAGCCGCAACACGATCGTCACTGCCAGCCAGACGTAGATCACCGAGTGGGCGGCGTGGCCGCTGGGGAAGGACGAGCCCGCCGCCGAGACCTCGGCCGGCCCGGCCGGACGCGGCCGATCGACCGCGTCCTTGATCTCGTGGATGCCGACCTGAATCATCGTCATCCCGGCCAGCAGGACGCAGACCTCCGCCCAGCGCCGCCGCAGTGCCAGCGCCGCCGCGCAGACCGCGGTCAGGCTCCAGACGAAGACGCCGGAGCCGAGCCAGGTGATGATCTTCGAGAGGTCGGTGAGGAAGCCGGAGTGGAGGTATTCGACGACTTCGATCGCGGTCAGGTCGCCCGGCGTCGGCCCCGGGTCGCGGCCGATGACGACGACGTAGGCGACGAGGACGAAGAGCGAGACCGCCAGGGTCGCCATCAGCGAGGTGAATTCGAGGCCGAAGGTGCCGCCCGGCGTCACCCGGTTCCAGACGAAGCGCAGCTGCGGCTCGTAACGGCGGCCGAGGGTGACGAGCCAGCGGCTGGCACCGTGCTCCTCCATCCAGCGCACGGCCGCGGCCCGGTTGGCGGCGACCCGGAAGTGGCGGGTGATGACGACGCCACCGACGACGACCACGATCAGGAGGCCGAGCAGGAAGGCGCCTTTCGCCGCGTACTCGCCGGCGGTCTCGATGCTGCGCGAGAACAGGTAGCCGACCATGATGTGGGCGCTCGCCCAGAGGCCAGTGCCGAGGATGCTGAAGGGGACGAAGGCGCGGTAGCTCATCCCCGAGCTGCCGGCGATGAAGGGGGCGAAGGCGCGGATCAGACTGATGAAGCGGCCGATGAAGATCGTCTTGCCGCCGTGGCGCGAGAAGTAGTCCTCGACTTTTTCGAAGCGCTCATGGCTGATCCCGACCCGGGGGCCGTGGCGGAGCACGAACTCGCGTCCGAGCCGGCGGCCGAGGAAGAAGCTGGTCGTGTCGCCGAGCCAGGCCGAGAACCAGGCGATCGCGATCAGCAGGTAGATGTCGATCGCGCCCTGGCCGGCGACGGCGCCGCCGAGCAGCATCACCGTCTCGCCGGGGACGACGAGGCCGACGAAGGCGCCGGTCTCGGCGAAGGCGAAGACGCCGACCAACAGGTAGGTCCAGGCGCCGAGCGTGTTCGAGACGTCTTCCAGCAGGTTCTGCAGGTCGAGGTGCCCGAGCTGGCGACTGAGGAAGTAGTAGCCGACCCCGACGACGAGGGCCGCCGCCGCGATCAGCAGGCGTTTGCGACTGAAAAGCGGTCCCTCCTTGCCCTCTCCGGGCATCTTCACGGCAAGGCCACCAATTTCGCGCTTTGCTCGATCGCGCTAGTCATCACCGGAGATCTCGCTCACTCGCGCCGCGCTCAAGCCCGCCTCGCAGACGATCGCATCGTCGCTGTCGATCGCCGCGGCCGCGGCGCCGGCGGCGGCGAGGTCTGCGAAGAGCCCAACCGTGGTCGGTCCCGAGCCGCTGAGGAAGGCGACCGGCGCCCCCGCCGCGCGCAGGGCGTCGAGAGCGGCGCCGATCGCCGGCCGCAGCGAGCGCGCCGCCGGCTCGAGGTCGTTGACCAGCAGCTCCGGGTAGGCGAGCGGCGAGGCGCCGGCGCCGGCCACCTCGCGCAGCCGCCCGGCGAGCTCGTCGAGCTCCGCCTGCTCGCGCCCGAGCCCCAGCCGGTCGGCCTCGGCGAAGACGGAGGCGGTGCTGAGGCCACCGCCGTCGGGCAGGAGCACGGCGGCGTGCAGCGGCGGCGCCGGCAGCGGCTCGACCGCCTCGCCGGCACCGCGGACCAGGGACAGCGCCGGCCGCAGCTGCGAGGGAACGTCGGCGCCGAGGGCGGCGGCGATTCGCGGCAGCTCGGCGACCTCGCCGGCAGCAAGACGCAGGACGGCAGCGGCGTCGCCGCTGCCACCGCCGAGCCCGGCAGCGACCGGCACCCGCTTCTCGATCTCGATCCGCAGCGGCCCGTGGTCCCAGCCGGAGTCGCGCAGCGCCGCCAACGCCTTGGCGGCGAGGTTCTCGCCCTCGACCCCGGGACAGACCACCTCGTCCTCCTGCGCGGGCGCCACAGTGAGCAGGTCGGCGAGCATCAGCGGCTCGAACAACGAGCAGAGCTCGTGCAGGCCGTCCTCGCGCCCGCGGCCGAGGTAGAGGCAGAGGTTGATCTTGGCGGGCGCGTGGACGAGCATCGCGGGCCCCTGATCTGGCGTCACCCCCGCAGCTTCGCGGACAGGGCGGCGAACTGCGCTGGCGAGAGCGCCTCGGCGCGGGAGTCGGCCGGCAGCCCGAGCTCGGTCAGCGCCGCCCGCGCCGGCGCCAGCGAGCCCTTGCTGCCGTGCTCGAGCGAGCGCGCCAGTGCCTTACGCCGGTGGGCGAAGGCAGCCCGGACCAGCGCCCGGGTCTCGGCGTCAGCGCTCGGGCCGTGGCGGCGCAGGCGCAGGATCGCCGACTCGACCCGCGGCCGCGGCCGGAAGACGGCGGGGTCGACGGTCCGCACCAGCTCGACATCGCAGGCGAGCTGGGCGACGACGCTGGGGGAACCGTAGGTGCGGCTGCCAGGCCCCGCCCGCAGCCGGTCGGCGATCTCGCGCTGGACCATCACCGTCCACCGCTCCAGCCCCGGCAGCTCCTCGATCGTGCGCAGGATCAGCGGCGTCGCCACCGAGTAGGGCAGGTTGGCGACCATCGCCGTCGGCGCCGGATCGAGGCCGCTGAGGTCGAGCTTCATCGCGTCGCCCCAGTGCAGCTCGACGTTGTCGAGCGCCGCCACCTGCGCCAGCGCCGGCTCCAGCCCACGGTCGATCTCGACCGAGTGGACGTGGGCGGCGACGACGGCAAGCCGCTCGGTCAAGACCCCCTCCCCCGCCCCGACCTCGAGCACGACGTCGTCGCGGTCGAGCTCGGCGTCGCGGACGATCGCATCGAGCAGGTTGGGGTCGGCGAGGAAGTTCTGGCCGAGCCGGACCAAGGTCAGAGCGCTCCCACTACCAGCCGAACAGCGTCCGCGCGTTGGCGGCGACCGTTCGCTCCAGCTCCTCGTAGCTGACGCCGCGGACCTCGGCCACCACCCGCGCGGTGGCGACGACGTTGGCCGGTTGATTGCGCTTGCCGCGCACGACCTGCGGCGAGAGGAAGGGCGCGTCGGTCTCGACCAGGATCCTGTCGTCCGGCACCTGGGCGGCCGCCTCGCGCAGCGCCTCGGACTTCGGGTAGGTGACGTTGCCGGCAAACGAGCAGTACCAGCCGCGCTCGGCGGCGTCGCCGACCCGTTGCGGCGCCGAGAAGCAGTGCAGGATCACCGTCTGGCCGGCGGCGCGGGCGTCGAGCGTGTCGAAGATCTCGTCGGTCGCGGCGCTCTCGCCCTCGGGGTCGCGGGCGTGGATCACGATCGGCAGGCCAAGCTCCTTCGCGACCTCGATCTGACCGGCGAAGGCGCGGCGCTGGTCCTCGGGGGCGGCGGTGTCGCGGTAGAAGTCGAGCCCGGTCTCGCCGATCGCCCGCACCTTCTCGTGGGCACCGAGCCGGACCAGCTCGGCCGCGGCGGCGTCGTCGAAGCCGGTGGCGTCGTTGGGATGGCGGCCGACGGCGCAGAAGAGCGCCTCGTGCCGCTCGGCGGCGGCGATCACGCCGGGGTTCGATTCCTCGCCGAGGCCGATGTTGAGCATCCGCTCGACGCCGGCGGCCGCGGCCCGCTCGACCAGGTCCTGCTCATCGCCCTCGCAGAGGAAGAGATGCGTGTGGGAGTCGATCACCCGCCCAGACTACGCGGGGCAACCGAAGTCGGGCAACGCGAGGGGCAGGCCCGGCACCGCCAAACTGAGGCCCATCAGGCCGAGCACTTTCGCGGTTTCGAAGGCGCCGCCAAGGGCCTGCGTCTGGTTCGTCAGTTTGGTTGCCTGCGCGCAGAGCGCGTTGACGTTGGCGACCGCTTTGACCGCGTCCTGCAGCTGTTTGGCGGAGACCCCTTGCAGTTTCGAGACCACTTCGTTGAGGGTCGCGTTGGTGATCCCTTTCAGTTTTTCTTCCAGCGTCTCGACCCGGTTGGTCAGTTTTTCGATCCGGCCTTCGAGCCCGGTCGCGCCGATTTCGCCGCCGGCACCGGGTTCGCCGCCGCTGCCGTTTTCCCCGACCACACCGGCCGGACCGGTCGCGTTCCAGGAGATCTTCTTCTCCCCCTTGCGGCACTTCTTCTTCTTCTTGGCGACGAGCCGCACCATCCCCTTCGCCTTGCCCTTGGTCCGGTAGCAGGCGTAGACCTTGCCGTCCTTGCCGACTTTTTTTGGGCTCGAATACCCTTCCCAATATGGCCGAGCTCGCCGACTACTACCGCGAGATCTACATCCGCGGCCTCGGCGGTGAACAGCCGTCGATCCCGGTCGCGTTCGCCGAGCTCGAGCAGCGGGCGATCGCGGCGATGGAGCCGCGGGTAGCGGGCTACGTCTGTGCCGGCGCCGGCGCCGAGGCGACGATCGCCGCCAACATCGAGGCCTTCCGCCGGCGCCGGATCGTGGCCCGGATGCTGCGTGACGTCAGCGCCCGCGATCTCTCCACCACCCTGCTGGGAACCAAGATGCCAGCGCCGCTGCTGCTGGCCCCGATCGGGGTGCAGAAGATCGTTCACCCCGACGGCGAGCTGGCAACGGCGCGGGCCGCAGCGGCGGTCGGAGTGCCGATGATCGCCAGCACCGCCGCCCACTACCCGCTGGAGGAGATCGCCGCGGCCGGTGGACCAGATGCGCCGCGCTGGTTCCAGCTCTACTGGGGGGCCGACAGAGCGCTCGTCAAGAGCTTCCTCGAGCGGGCCGCGGCGGCCGGCTACGAAGCGATCGTCCTCACCGTCGACTGCTTCGTCCCGGGCTGGAAGCCGCGCGACCTGCAAGAGGCATGGCTGCCGTTCCTCGAAGGCGTCGGCGTCGGCAACTACTTCCAGGACCCCGTCTTCCGCGCCGCCCTGGAGCAGACGCCGGAGGAGGACCAGGGCGCCGCCACCGGCCACATGCTCGGCCTCCAGGCCAACCCCGCCCTCACCTGGGACGACCTCGCCTGGCTGCGCGAGCAGACCCCGCTGCCGATCGTCGTCAAGGGGATCCAGCACGCCGACGACGCCCGCGAGGCGCTCCGCCGCGGGGTCGACGGGATCGTCGTCTCCAACCACGGCGGCCGCCAGGTCGACGGCGCGATCGGCTCGCTCGACGCCCTGCCGGCGATCGCCGACGCGGTCGGCGGCGAGCTCGCCGTCCTCTTCGACAGCGGCGTCCGCGGCGGCGCCGACGTGCTGAAGGCGCTCGCCCTCGGCGCCGACGCCGTCTGCCTCGGCCGCCCTTACATCTGGGGACTGGCGCTGGAGGGACAGGCCGGCGTCGAAACGGTGCTGAAGCTGGTCCTCGCCGAGCTCGACCTGACGATGGCCCTCTGCGGCCTCACCCGCCCCGAGGAAATCACGGCGGAGCTGCTCGCCGAGTGAGGCATTGACCGGGCCATAGCCCGGCGAATGCTTCAGGCGTCGATCTTGGGGAACAGCGGCGGGACCCTTTCGACGGCCTGGCCGCCGGGGCGCGAGCCGAGTTCGGCGAGGGCGCGGCCGTCTTCGGCGAGCGCGGCGAGCAGGGTCTCACTCGTCTGCGGCAGGTAGGGGACGAGCAGCAGCGTCGTCACCCGCAGGCCCTCGACCAGGTTGTAGAGGACTTCGTCGAGGCGCTCGGGGTCGGCCTCGTCCTTGGCCAGCTCCCACGGCTTCGACTCCTCGACGAAGCGGTTGAGGCGGCGGACCAGGGTCCACGCCCCCTCCAGCGCCTGGGTCAGCTCGGCCCGGTCGAGCAGCTCGGAGAAGCGGCCGACGGCGCCTTCGAAGTCCTCCGCCAGGGTGGCGTCGATCGCCGCCTCGGGGACGGTGCCGTCGCGGTAGCGCTCGACCATCGCCAGCACCCGGCTGGCGAGGTTGCCGTAGTCGTTGGCGAGCTCGGTCTCATAGCGAGACTCGAAGCCGGCGGTCGAGATCGAGCCGTCCTGGCCAAAGCTGACCTCGCGGAAGCAGTAGAAGCGCAGCGCATCGGCGCCGAAGCGGTCGATCACCTCGAACGGGTCGAGCACGTTGCCGAGGCTCTTCGACATCTTTTTCTCGCCCATCAGCAGGTAGCCGTGGATCACCATCCGCTGCGGCGGCTCGAGATCGGCGGCGAGGCAGAGACCGGGCCAGATCACGGCGTGGAACTTGAGGATGTCCTTCGCCATCACGTGCAGGTTGGCCGGCCAGAAGCGGCTAGTCAGGTCCTCGCCCTCGCGGGCGAAGGTGAGCGCGGTGACGTAGTTGAGGAGGGCGTCGAACCAGACGTACATGCGCTGATCGGGATCCCAGGGCAACGGCAGCCCCCACTTCAGGTTGGGCCGCGAGAGCGAGACGTCTTCGAGCCCCTGCTTGATGAACGAGACCGCCTCGTTGCGGCGGAACTCGGGGACGACGAAGTCCGGCCGCTCCTCGTACAGCTCTTCGAGCTGGGCCTGAAAGGCGGAGAGCTGGAAGAACCAGTTCTCCTCGCGCTCGCGATCGAGCGGGATCTCGTGGATCGGACAGGTGTTGCCAGGCCCCAGCTCGCGCTCGGTTTTGAAGTCGGCGCAGCGCGGGCAGTACCAGCCCTCGTAGACCCCCTTCGTGACCCAGCCGTTGTCGTAGACCCGCTGCATGATCTCGGCGACCTTGGCCTCGTGGCGGGGGTCGGAGGTGCGGATGAAGAAGTCGTTGGTCGAGTCGATGATCGGCATCAGCGCCTCGAATTTGGCCGCGTTGCGGTCGGCCAGCTCCTGCGGCGAGATCCCCTCGCGCTCGGCCGCAGTCTCGATCGGCTCGCCGTGCTCGTCGGTGCCGGTGAGGAAGAAGACGTCCTCGCCGCGCTGGCGCCGGTGGCGGGCGAGGATATCCGCCGCCATCGTCGAGTACGCGTGCCCGAGGTGGGGCTCGGCGTTGACGTAGTAGATCGGGGTGGTGACGTAGTAGCTCGGCGCGCTCATGCGGGTACCCACGCTAGTCGATGCGTGGGTGCAGGCAAGATGCGTGGGCTCGGCGCCGCGCTTAGGGCAGTACCGAGGCGCGCGTCGGGCCGATCCGCAAGGGGCCGAAATAGAGCGTGCCGACGGCGAACATCCCGGCCTCGCGGTACTGCCCGATCCGGGCCGAGTTGGGGCCGTAGTCGTTGCTGTGATCTCGGGTCTCCATCTTCAGCCTGAAGGTGGGCGCGTGGTGGTGGGGGTTGAAGGTGCCACCATCGAAGAACTCGACCTTGCGGCCGTCGATCCACAGTTCGACGAAGCCGTGCCGGGCGAAGCGCTCGTGCAGCAGGACCGAGGTCCACTGACCACGCTGCAGTCGCTGCTCGAAGGGAACGTCGAAGCCGTAGCTCGAGTTGCGCTGCCACTGCAGATCAGGACCGGAGAGTTCGAGCTGCCAGGGGCTGGAGCTTCGGTACGGGGGACCGTAGAAGGAGGCCAGCGTCACCCAGCCGCCCCGCGGGATCCTCGGGTAGTCGACCGGGACCAGGAATTCCGTCGCCAGCCAGACCTCCGCCCCGGGCTGCAGCAGGCTCGGCGAGACCAGCGCGGCGCGCGGGTTGTCGGTCGGGGTGACCGGATAGACGTCGCGGTCGTGGACGGTCACCCGCAGGACCCGGCGTGATCCGCCGAGCGGATCCGGGACTTCGGTGATCGCACCCGGCGCACCGTAGGTCGTCGAGAAGGCGCCGATCGTGGTGCCGGTGAAATGCGGCGCTCCGGCCTGAATCGCGCTCGCGGTCGCAAGCGCGAGCACGGTCGACGACACGGCGGCGGCAGTGAGGCGAAGAGCCCTCATCCCGCAACCAGGCTAGCTGGCGGCAAACTTGGCAGGTGGAGATCGAGACCGAACGCCTGATCTTGCGGCCGCTGGCGATCGCCGACCTCGACGCGTTGGTGAAGTTGCAGGCCGATCCCGAGGTCGCCCGTTTCATCGGCTCCTTCACCCGCGCCGAACTCGCCGACTGGGTGCAGGGCAACATCGACGAATGGGCCGAGCGCGGGCACAGCCGGATGGCGATCATCGAGCGGGACACCGGCGAGCTCGTCGGCCGCACCGGCGTTCGGCGATTGCCGCAGTTCGACGAGCTCGAACTCGCCTGGGCGCTCGCCGCTGAGGTCCGCGGCCGCGGCTACGCGACCGAGGCGGCGGCCGCCTGCCTCGACTGGGCCCTGCGCGAGCACCGGCCCGAGTACGTGACCTCGATGATCGACCCTCACAACACCCCGTCGATCGCCGTCGCCGAGCGGCTCGGGATGCGGCCGCTGCGCGAGGACGTCTTCGCCGGCGAGGAGCTGATCGTCTACGCGACTAGCGCCGCGCCTCGCGACCGGTGAGCGCTTTGTAGAGGTCGTTGGCACGGGTCCCGGTGAGGGCGGCGACGACGCTGGCGGCGGCGCGCGGCCGCGCCCCAGACTGGACCAGGTGACGCAGGGCGTCGACCGCGAAACCGACGTCTTTGTCGTGCTCGGAGTCGGCGGCGGGGGCGATCACCAACACGATCTCGCCTTTGACCTGGCCGCGGAAGCGGCGCGCCAGCTCGCCAAGCGAGCCCCGCGCGACCTCCTCGTGGACCTTGGTCAGCTCGCGGCAGACGGCGGCCTCGCGGTCGGGAGCGAGCGAAGCGAGCGCCGCCAGGCTCTCGCCGACCCGGCGCGGGGACTCGAAGGCGACGACGGTCTCGGCCGAGCGCAGGACGCGCTCCATCTCCCCCGCGCGGCGCGGCAGGAAGCCCTCGAAGCGCCAGCGGTCGGTCGGCAGCCCGGAGGCGACCAGCGCCGTCGGCACGACCGAGGGGCCGGGCAGGACCGTGACCTCGAGGGCACGGTCGATGCAGCGGCGGATCAGCTTGTAGCCCGGATCGGAGATCGCCGGCATCCCGGCGTCGCTGACCAGGGTGACGACCTCGCCGCGCTCGATCCGCTGCGCCAGCTCCGTCGCTCGCGCCGTTTCGTTGCCCTCGTGGTTGGAGACGAGGCGCGGGTGCGGCCGGATCCGCAAGCGGTCGAGCAGGGCACCGGTCTTGCGCGTGTCCTCGCAGGCGATGAAGTCGGCCGAGACCAGGGCCTCGCGCATCCGTGGCGTGACGTCGTCGAGGTTGCCGATCGGGGTAGGGCAGACGACGAGCCTGCCCGGCATCAGCCGGTCCCCCGCTCGAGCTCGAGTCGGGCCAGCGCGGCGGCGCCGATCATGCCGGCGTCGTTGCCCATGGTCGCTTCGAGGATCGGGGTCTCGTTCATCGGTTTCAGCGCCCGTTCGCGGACTTCGCGGCGGGCCGGGTCCAACAGCAGGTCACCGGCGGCGATGACGCCACCGCCGACGACGATCGCGTTCGGCTGGAAGATGTTGGCAAAGCTCGAGCAGGCGACGCCGAGTCGGCCGCCGATCAGCTCGAAGACGGCGATCGAGGTCTCATCGCCGGCCAGGGCCGCTTCGGTCACCGCCTTGCCATCGACGGTGCCGCCCGCGGCCAGCACCTTGCCGATCGCCGAGTCGGGCGCGCTTTCCGCCGCAGCTTTGCCCTCGCGCCCCAGCGCCGTCCCCGAAGCGAGCGCCTCGACGCAGCCGTGGTTCGGACAGTTGCCCTGGCAGGGTGGGCCGTCGGCCTGGATCACAACGTGGCCGAGCTCGGCGCCGGCGCCGGTCGAGCCGCGGTAGAGCTCGCCGTTGAGGACCAGGCCGCCGCCGATCCCGGTCCCGATCGTCAGCATCACGATGTCGGTCATCCCCTTGCCGGCCCCGTAGAGAAACTCGGCGAAGGCGGCGACGTTGGCGTCGTTGTCGACGACCACCGGCAACCCGACCCGCTCTTCGACCAGGTCGCGGATCGGCAGGTTTTCGAGCGGCAGGTTGACGGCGGCAACGGCGATGCCGCGGTCGTGGTCCATCGTCGCCGGAATCCCCATCCCGACCGCCGTCACCTCGGGACACGCTTCGCGCGCCTCTGTGATCTCGCGGACCAGCAGCTCGACCAGCTCGTCCTCGGTCTGACCGGTCGAAGCCTCGCGGCTCTCCCACTTGGTTTCGGTCCCGTCGAGGACGCCGACGAGCATCTTGGTGCCGCCGAGATCGACCCCGATCGTCTCGGTTGAACTCACGCGCAAATGGGGTTGAAAAGGCGGCCGACCGGATACATCGCCATGATTTCTAGCCCTTTTATGCCCAACGATGGTGCGCAGCGGCCGCCGGAGCCGCCCGAGTACAACGTCTACCGATCTCGCAAAGGCCCGCTTTCACGCCTGCGATCGGCCGACCTCAGCAGCCTGAAAAGGCGGCCGAAGCTGCCCTGGAAGCGGTCTGGAGACGGCGAGCGCGGACCGAAGCGCGAGCGTGGGCCGCGCTCCTCGCGACCCCCCTGGAAGCGGGCGCTGAAATGGGTCGGGATCGCCGTTTTGGGATGGATCTTGCTCAGCTTCCTCGCCTTCGCCGTCTCCGCCCAGCTGCAGACCTTCAAGCTCTCCGGCGAAGCCAAGGACACCCTCCACGGCAACCCGTTCATCCTCCCCAGCGCCCAGACGATCCTCGTGATCGGCACCGATGCCCGGCCGCCGAACACTCAGGAGCCCGGCGCCCCCCACGACAAGAAGTGCTTCGAACAGCAGTCGCACGGCGACGCTCCCCACGACGGCTGCGAAGCCGGCGAATACCGGGCCGACACGCTGATGCTGATCCGGGCCGGCGGCGGCACCTTCAACAAACTCTCGATCCCCCGCGACACCTTTGCCGAAATCCCCGGCGAGACGCCGCAGAAAATCAACGCCGCCTACTCCTTCGGCGGCGCCGCGCTGCAGATCAAGACCGTCGAGCAGTTCCTCGGGATCCAGATCGACCACGTCGCGATCATCGACTTCACCGGCTTCGAAGATCTGATCGACGCCGTCGGCGGGGTCGAAGTCGAGGTCCCGGCCAAGCTCTGCGCCGACATCTCCGGCGGCGCCGGCCACGGCCAGGGCGGCGTCACCCTGCGCCTGCACAAGGGCACGAACACGCTTGACGGCGAAAAGGCCCTCGCCTACTCGCGGGTCCGCGAGCCGGTCGAATGCCCCGGGCCCGGCAAGAGCGCCTTCACGCTCGGCTACAGCGACTTCAACCGCACCAAAGCGCAGCAGGCGGTGATCAACGGGATCAAGGACCGCCTCACCGACCCGCTCCGCATTCCCTACAACTTCATCCACGGCCCGATCATCGGCTGGGACGCGCCGAAAGCCTTCGTCAGCGACATGGGCTTCCTGACGATGCCGCAGCTGATCCTCGCCGCCGCGATCGGCGGCGATTCCGGCACCGACGTCCTCTGCGGCTCGCCGAAGGCGGGCTGCAGCCTCGAAGGCCCCGAAGGCTCGATCGAAGTCCCCGACTCGACCCGCCGCAAGGCGGTCAAGCGCCTGATGGGCTGACGCGATTGCTGAATCCGACCGCCTATTGGCGGTTCAATTCATCAATCGGCGGAGGTGGACGCCGAGGCTTTCGAGTCCGACTTGGAGTCCGAGGAACTCGACGAGGAATCGCCCTTCGACTCGCTCGAGCCCTCGCCGGAGGAGCCGTTGGAGTCGCCCGCGGCGGCCGCGCCTTTCTTCTTCTTGCCGTAGTCGGTGTTGTAGAAGCCGCTGCCCTTGAAATGGACCGCGGGCGAGTGCAGAACGCGCACCGCTGGCGCACCGCACTCGATGCACTCGGTCAGCGGCTCATCGGCCATTTTCTGCATCACGTCGAAGACGTGGCCGTTGTCGCACTTGTACTCGTAAATCGGCACGGGACTCGAATTATCGCAGCCGCTAGGTTTCAGGCATGGCGAGTGCCGAGCAGGGGACCCCAACGATCGATGTGACGATGGAGGAGATCGTCGCGCTTTGCAAACGGCGCGGCTTCGTCTTCCCCTCCTCAGAGATCTACGGCGGCCTCGGCTCGACCTACGACTACGGCCACTACGGCGTCCTGCTCAAGGGCAACGTCAAAGCCGAGTGGTGGCGGGCGATGCTGCAGGACCGCGACGACATCGTCGCCCTCGACTCGGCGATCCTCCAGCACCCGCGGGTCTGGGAGGCCTCCGGTCACCTCGAGGGCTTCACCGATCCGCTCGTCCAGTGCCTCGGCGAGTGCAAGAAGCGCTGGCGCGAGGACCATCTGCGCGAGGCCGTCGCCGCCGAAGGCGGCGACCCCAACGCCGAACTGCGCTGCCCGCAGTGCGGCGGCGAGCTCTCGGAGCCGCGCCAGTTCAACCTCATGTTCGAGACCCACGTCGGCCCGGTCGCCGACCAGGGCTCGACCGTCTACCTGCGGCCGGAGACCGCGCAGGGGATCTTCATCAACTTCAAGAACGTGCTCAGCTTCGCCCGCAAGAAGCCGCCGTTCGGGATTGCCCAGATCGGCAAGTCGTTCCGCAACGAGATCACGCCGGGCAACTTCATCTTCCGCACCCGCGAGTTCGAGCAGATGGAGATGGAGTTCTTCGTGCCCCCAGCCGAAGCCGAGCGCTGGTACCAAGAGTGGATCAAGCTGCGCGAAGCCTGGTACACCGAACTCGGGATCCGGCCCGATTTCCTCCGCATCCGGCCGCACGACGCCGACGAGCTCTCGCACTACTCGTCCGGCACCAGTGACGTCGAATACCTGTTCCCGATCGGGTGGTCGGAGCTCGAGGGGATCGCCAACCGCGGTGACTTCGACCTCACCCAGCACGCCAAGTTCAGCGGCGAGAAGCTCGAGTACTTCGACCAGCAGACCAAAGAGCGCTACGTCCCGCACGTGATCGAGCCGGCCGCCGGCGCCGACCGCGCCACCCTCGCCTTCCTCGTCGACTCCTACGAGGTCGAGGAGGTCGAGGGCCGCCAGCGCACCGTCCTGCGCCTGCATCCGAAGCTGGCCCCGGTCAAGGTCGCGGTGCTGCCGCTGGTCTCCAAGGACGGCCTGCCGGAGAAGGCGCGCGACCTCTTTCAGGAGATCCGCCGCAAGGTCCCGGCCGAGTTCGACGAGGGCGGCTCGATCGGCAAGCGCTACCGCCGCCAGGACGAGATCGGCACCCCCTGGGGCGTCACCGTCGACTACGACTCGATGGAGGACGACACCGTCACCCTCCGCGACCGCGACTCGCTGGAGCAGGTCCGGGTCCCGATCGCCGGCCTCGCCGACGAGCTGGCAGCGCGGCTCGAGCAGCCCTGGCGCAGTCCCAAGCTCGGCTGAGCGCGCGCAGCTAGCCGACGGGGGCGAACCGCATCAGGCCGTCGCTGCCACTGGCGGCGCCGATCACTTCCGCGGCCGAGAGCCCGTGCGCCGCCGCTTCGCCGGCGAGCCGGTCAACCAGCGAGGAGTTGACGACGTGGAAGGCGTCTTCGTAGAGCTTCGCCATCTCCGCCGCCTCGACCGAGGCGACGACCTGGATCGCCGGCGCGATCGGCTCCAGCACCGCCCGCGCCTTCTCGACGCAGAGGCCGGCACCGGCACCAACGATGCGGGGCGACGACGACGCCGCGTTGCCTGCGGCGGGGTGATCGCGCTGCGGGGAGAAGGCAACGCAGATGTCCCGGCCGACGTCGAATTCGGCCTCGGCCAGGGGATCGATCAGAAGTTCGCGGGTGGCACCGACGTGACTGGCGGCGGTGAGGACGATCGTCTGGCCGCGGCGGGCGAAGCGGCAGACCGCCTCGCAGGCAGCTTCCAGCGGTCCCGGGTCGGCGTCCGCGGCAGGGACGCAGACCACGATCGCGTCGGCCTCGCTGAGGCGCGAGAGGTTGGCGTCGACCTTGAATCGCGAGCCGCCGAGCGCGAGCACGAGCCGCTCGTGGTCGGCCGGCGAGAGGTCGCAGCGGTGGACCCGGATCGCGGCGAGCCGGCGCTCGGAAGTGTCGAGGCCGAGGACGTCGGCACCGGCCTGGCGCAGCGCCAACGCGGTCGGCAGGCCGCGGCTGCCGAGGCCGACGACGGCGATCAGCGGCGCCCGCGAAGCCGACGCCGAGCCAGCACGGGTCCGCTGCTCCCCGCGCGGGATCTGCGCCTCGTCCATTGACTCCCGCAGGAGCGACTCCATCCTCGTTTCCTCTCTTGCAATCTGGCTTGGAAGGCGAAGCTAGGCGCCTACAGCTTGGCCTGGATTAGCTATCTTGTTAGATCCCTGTTAGTCGACCCATGTTCGATGCCGCCAAGCGAGAAACCCGAGGCGCTCCGCGAGGGCGCCCTGCTCAGCGCCGACCAGCTCGCCGAGCCGGCTGAGCTGTTCGAGGAGTTCGTCTACGGCCTTGCCCTCGCCGACCGCGACCGGCGCCTGCTCTACCTCAACCGCAAGGCCCGGGAGCTGCTCCTCCCCGCCAGCGCCGACGCCCCGGCCGGGCTGCACTGCTGCGACCTGATCTGCAGCCGGCTCGAGCCGGTCCTCGGCGGCGGCTGCCTGACCGAACGCGTCGTCGACTCCGGCGCCTCGCTGCCGGAGATCCGGATGGACATCCGCGGCGAGAACCTCGAAGCGTCCGCCTGGGTGACCGCTTCCTGGGACGGCTCCCGGGTCCTCTTCCACCTCCGCCCCGGCCAGCCCGGCGACCGCCGCCGCCGCACTCCCCCGGGCTGGGCGAGCCAGGCCGACGAGTCGCAGCGCCCGGAGCTGCAGCTCTCGACTCTCGGCCGCTTCCAGGTAGAGGGCGCGACCGGGCCGATCAACGGCGAGTGGCTCTCGCAGCGGCCCGGGCAACTGCTCAAGTACCTGATCTGCGAGCGTCGCCGGCTCCTCACCAGCGATCAGATCGGCGAGACCCTGTGGCCCGAGGCCGGATCGCGGGAGAGCGGCAACCGCCTCCGCTACAACGTCCATGCCCTACGCGAGAAGCTCGAGCCGGGGCGCGAGCGGCGCTCGCCGGCTCGCTTCGTCGTCGCCCGCCGCGGCGGCTACGCGATCGACACCGGCAACGTCTGGCTCGACGCCGACCGCTTCGAGGTCGACGCCCTCGCCGGCCTCGCTGCCCTCGACCAGGGCCTGACCGAGGCCGCCGCCCTGCATCTGGAGAGCGCGATGCGGCTCTACCGCGGCGAGTTCCTCGCCGGCGATCCCTACCTCGACTGGGCTATCCCCGAGCGCGAGCGCCTGCACGAGCTCGCCTGCCGGGCACTGCGCGCCCAGGCTCAGGTCGCGGTCGAGCTGGGACGGCTGGAGGCTGCTGCCGACTACGCCCGGCGGCTGGCCGAGATGGAGCCGTTCGACTCCGACACCCAGCGGCTGCTGATCGAGATCTGCCTGCGCCGCGGCCGCCACAGCGAGGCCCACCGCCGTTACACGCTGTTCGGCAAGAAGCTGGCCCAATCATTCGGCAGCAGACCGGACTTTCGACTGAGCGAAATCGAGGATGAGCTATCCGGCCAGGGGAGCGGCAACGTCCCCGATCTCGGCTAGGGTCGCGCAGCCTGCAAAAGCCGGAATTTCCGGCAAACCACGAACTGGGGAGACAGATGGCCTACGAGATGAAAATCCGCGGTACCGAGAGCGAGGTCAAGGTCCGCAGCCCGTGGGCCGTCGCCCTGTTGCCGATCATCACCCTCGGCATCTACCACCTGGTCTGGTGGTACAAGATCAACAAGGAGCTGAAGGCCTACGGCGAGGCCAAGGGCTTCGACCTCGGCCAGAACCCGACCAACTCGCTGCTCGCCCTCTTCCCGGGCGGCCTCATCATCATCCCCGCCCTGATCACCTACTGGCGCGGGACCAAGCGGGTCCAGGGCGCTTCCAAGGTCGCCGACCGGGAGCCCGTCAACGGCTGGATCGTGCTCCTCCTCTACCTGCTGCTCGCGCCCGGCATGTGGGCCTACCTGCAGGTCTCGCTCAACCACATCTGGGAGCAGGAGGCGGAACCGCTGCCCGGCCACGAGGCACCGCCGGCGCACAGCGAGATGCCGCCGCCGGCCCCCTCGCAGGACTAGACGGTCAGGCCGACATATAGCGCTCGACTTTGCGGGCGTCGCGCTCCAGCGCGGCGCCCGCTTTTTTCGTCACCTTGGCGAGCGGCTCGATCTCAACCTTGCCGGCGCGCAGGCCCCAGACGGCGACCGCGCGGCCGTCGACGAGGGCGAAGGGGCGGAAGAGGCCGTTGTCGGTGACCAGCAGCCTGTGCGGGCCGACGACCTCCTCGCGCGAGGTCCAGCCGAGCAGCAACGGGTCGTAGGCGCCGAGCAGGCGCGGCGGCGGCATCGCCTGCGAGCGAGCGGCAGCGGCGAGATCGACGAGCCCATCCGGGCGCTGGTCGAGCTCAGATGCGATCGCGTCGAGACCGGCGCGGGCGTCGCGCAGCGGCAGGCCGGCCCAGCGGGCGAGGTCGCGGTCGTCGGCCGGACCGTGACCGGCCAGGTAGCGGCGGGCGAGCTCGGCCAGGGCGAGATCGCGATCGATCGGCTGCTGGCGCCCGAGCCAGTCCTCGACCAGGACGTAGGCGTGCTGCTTGCCGATCATCGGCCCGCGGACCATCACTCCCTGGATCGCGGCGAGGAAGAAGAGGTGGATCAGCGCCTGACCCTCGGTCCGCAGCCCGGCCGAGTCGAGCCGGTCGCGCAGCTGCTCCCTGGTCTGCGGCCCGCCTTCGGCGATCGCCCGCGCGATCGTCGCCACCGCCTTCTCCGCCATCGCCTCGCTCACCCCCTCCTGCCCCAACCGGCGCCGGCATGAGGTCATCAGCGGTGGCGTCGTCAGCAGCTGCAGGAGCGGGTAGTCCTCGCTGCGGATCAGGTGCAGGGTGCCGCGGTTGACCCAGGTGATCAGCAGTGAGCGGTCCTCGCTCAGCGCCCGGTCGACCTCGGCGGCACTCGCACAGTTGCTGCGGGCGCGGACCGCGAGCCGGGCGCCGCGCGGGTCCTGCCCCTGGATCGCCAGCAGCCGCTCGGCGACGGCGACCGGGTCGGCGGCGGGCTCCCCGGACAGGCCCTGGGCGCTGATCCGTTCGGCGAGTACCTGGCGTGCCCCCACGCCCGGATGATCTCAGCCGTAGCGCGCGTGCAACTCGGGGAGCAGGGTCGCCAGGTTGGCGTACTCCTCGGCGCAGTGGCGGGCGAGCGCCGGCTCGAGGCCCTGCGGCAGCGCCGCCCGGCGCACGGCGGGCCGGTTCAGCGCCCGCGCCCCGAGCTCGCCCAGCGGCGCCGGCAGGTAGGGACGGATCGCCGCCCCGAGCCAGAACTGGCTGCGGAGGACGACGCCACGGGGCGCCACGAGGAAGACGTGGGCCATCACCGTGTGGCGCAGGCGCCGGCGGTCGTCGCCGACCCAGGCGCAGACGACGGTCCCCACCCCCGGATCGTCGAGGGCATCGCCGGAGAAGCCGAGCTCGGTCGGGGCGACAAAGGCGATGCGGGCATGGACGGTGCCGGTGCCGACGTCCTCGACCGGGTGGTGGACGGCGCCCCAGTGCGCCTTGGCTGCCGCCACGGCCGGCGGCTCGACCGCGTTGTCGCGGTGATCGCGCGGGTGCCAGATGCGGTAGCGCAGGGGTTCCCGCGGGTGCCAGTCGAACCACCAATCGACCATCGCCGGCGTGAGCGCCGGCATCTCGGTGCGGACGGCGACGTAGCCGACGCCGTCAGGCAGCCTGCACCAGCCGTTCTCGGCATCGAGCGGCGTCGGATCGAGCAGGCGGTCGAGGTCGGCGCGCGGGAGGACGAAGGCAGGGTCGACCGGGCCGGCCTCAATCGCCGCCAGCACCGCCGGGTCCGGCGGCGTCATCGGCCGCCCCAGATAGGCCTCCAGCCCGGTCTCGCCGTTCGCCGCCATCAGGGTTGACCCGGACGCCCCATCCAGGCGTGAAAGAGGCCGTCGGGGTCGTATTCGCTGC
>DATKIA010000002.1:0-18304 GCA_035509895.1 Solirubrobacterales bacterium | reverse complement strand
TTGAGCTGGGGCTTCGACACCGCCAGCCTCCAAGGAGGGCCGGATGAACAACGTGCTTAGGAATTACACCTAGGCGTTCTTCATGGTCATATAGCTCGGCGCGGTGACATGCGGCGTCATCACGATCTTCATCGACTTCACCCCCTCTCCCGTCTCGGCCCAGCGAGGCTCGCCAGGAGGACACGGGCGAATGCTAAAAGGCAGCCGAGTAACGAGCGGCTGCTGACAAGGGAGCATTTCCTGCCTGCAAATTTATCGCCTATGCTCGGCGAATACTGAGTGGCCCAAAGAAATCGATTTGAAGGAGCGCGCGGTGGAAACCAAGACGAGCGGCCGACCCGGCCAGAGCGGCAAGAGCATCGAAGAACGGGTCAGTTACGCGCTCGGGCACCGCGTCCGGGTCGAGATCCTCACCCTCTTGAATGAAGGGGTCTACACGGCGGACGACATCGCGGAGATCATCGGCGAGTCGCGCCAGAACGTGCATCACCACCTGAAGGAATTACTGAGTGGCAACTCGATTGAAATCGCCAAAGTCGAGAAGCGCCGCAACGCTGACTTGCACTACTACCGAGCCGTCGAGATGGCGGACTACGACGAGGAGGAGATTGCGGCGCTTCCCCCCGAGGCGCGGCAGGAAATTGCCGGCCTCATCGTTCAACACTCGACTGCCGAGCTGATGGCTTCTCTGGCAGCCGGCAAATTGAAAAAGGACCCGATGGTCTGGCTGGCCTGGCGCGGGTTCAATCTCGACTCCCAGGCGAGGCGAGATCTGGCCGACGAGAATCGCCGACACTGGGAACGGGTCTTTGACATTGAGGCGGAGTCAACTAACCGCCGCGCCAAATCAGGCGAGGAGCCCACGTCATTTATCGTCGCTACTTGGGGCTTTGAGAAATCCCGCACTGCTCCTGTGCCGCCATCAGCGAAGACTGACTAGCGGGCAAAGTCTTTTTGACCGAGCAGTACCTATCTGGAACCTTTCACCACTCGACCGAGACAGACCGCCTCGCGAGTAGTCGAGCAGGGGCGGGCGGTCACCCGGCGGTCGGGGTGGCGGGCGCTTCTCCAAACTGATGCTCGCCACCCTGACGGCCGGAGCCAGGTGAAACAGTGACAAGGATTTCCTCCGACAGGCCACCCACACTATGCCTCCCGCTCATAGCCGAGCGGAGGGCATGAAGGACGAGGAAAGGGACGAGCCGACCTTCGACTGGGCCGCGCTCGTCTCTCAACTCGTACATTCCCTGAAGGTGGAGATCGTCGAAGCCCTGCTCTGGATCGGCGAGCCGCTCTCGCCTGCCGATCTCGTCAAGGTCCTCGACAGGCAGCGGGGGAGCCTTTCGGTTGTCGCCTACCACGTCAAGGGGCTGGCCAAGGTCGGGGCGATCGACGTAGTCCGCCGGCGCCAGGTGCGCGGCGCCGAGGAGAAGTTCTACTTCTTCCCGCGCTGATGGCGATCACGATCACAGCCGAGCAGCGCGACGCCCTCTACGGGGAGATCCTGGTCCGGCTCAGCGGGATCGACGTCGTCTACCGCGCTGCGAAGGACGGAAAGCTTGAGACGGCGCGGGAGCGGGGCCGCGAGTTCGCCGACATCCTGCTTCTGGTGCTGAACGATTTGGACTGGGGCGACTCCGCGAGTGGCGAGAGCATTGAGCTGACGACTGCGCCCGATGTGCTGCGCCGCGGCTTCAATCGCTTGCTTGGCTCGGCGGCTGACCAGCTCACACTCGAAGAGCGTGAGCAAGCCCAACACCGAACCGAGATGTCGGAAACCCAGCGCGTGGTCGACATCTGCGTCGAAGTACTGAAAGCACTCGACGCTGACGGTCAGTCGACCGCGATAAACACTCGAACCGCCTAAGCGAAGTTGACCCGAATAGGAAAATACGCCCAAAGAACTGAGTATTGCAAGATGCGTTGAAGCTGACAGTATGCCGCGAGCATCCGGCGCAGGGCCGGGTGTATTTCCAGTCACGAAAGACAGACGGGGGGATTGTTGTGATGAAGCGAGGCAGGAATGCCGAGGCCGGCTCGAAGGTGCGCGAGCTTAGCGCTGTAGGGGGTCGCGGGGTGAGCGCCGCGTTGGCCAGCGCCCTCGCCGTTGTTGCGCTGGTGCTGCTGAGCGCCGGCACGGCATTCGGTGACCCCGATACCTCGCTGCCCGTCGTGGAGCACAGTCAGGCCGAAATCCGGCAGGCTGAAGAAGGCGCCACCGTGACCGATCCGCAGGCCGCCGCCGAATTGCCACACATCGGCCTCGGACGTGAAGAAGCGCTCGACCTTATGGAGGGAGTCTTTGGCCGTTTGCTCCAAGAGCCCGCCGGCGTCTTCGATGACCTTCGCGTCAGGAAGTTCCTCTCCGACAACGTGGCGGTGATCGCGCCCGGTGATGAACCGGCAGTGCTGGGGGACGATGCGGGTGAAGGGGCGCCTGCGTTCGGCGGGGCGACGCTGCTGGAATCCAGCATCCCTCTGCGCACCGAGCCCTTTCTCGGTGATGCCGGTGTTGTTGACCTGAGCCTCGAACATGCTGAGGGCGAATTGCAGCCGGCCAATCCATTGGTCGATGTAGGCATCCCCGATGAACTCGGTGAAGGAATCGAACTGCCCGGCGCCGGGGTTCGGATCGAAATTGAAGGCGCCCCTGCCGAACGCGCCCCCTCGCTGAGCGAGGGCACCGTGGCGTTCTACCCGAACGTCGCTGAAGAAACGGACCTAGCGATTTCCCCGACCCCGACCGGGGTTGAGACGCTAAGCCAACTACGGAGCGCGGATGCTCCCCGCACGCAGACCCTAAGGCTTGCGCTCCCCGCTGGCGCCGACCTCCTCGCTACCGAAGACGGCGGAGCCGAAGCAACGCTCGGGGATGAAACCCTGCTGAAAGTTCTACCGCCAACGGCAATCGACGCGAATGGGCAGGCCGTGCCGGTGAGCCTCGAAGTATCGGGCAGCTCCCTAGCGGTCGAAGCGCATCCGGATCAGTCCACCACGTTCCCCGTTGCCGTCGACCCGGTCATTGAAGACCTCTACCACTGGGAATCGGGAGTCGAAGGTTGGCAGGGCTGGGCGCCGTACCGGACCCCCACCAGCCAAATCACGAACCAGTACGTGCAGCCGGAACACGGTTGCAGCACCTACTGCTATCTGTCGGTTGGCGCCAACGCTTGGAACTGGACCTACACGAATGCGCAGACCTACTGGAACTACGCGGTGCCGCGCTTCCAAGAAGACTTTGAAAAAACTGGCACGCGCCCGACGAGCTGGGTGGCCTGCTTCACGGTGGGCGGGATGGTCTTCCGAGGCCAGGGCGACTACCAGTCGAGCCCGGCCGAGCTTTTCGCCGTGTCCAACGAAGCAGGCGCCTGGGTGTCGGCGAACCTCTTTCCGCCTGACCAGACGGGGACCTACAGCGTCTGTGAGAACACCAACCATTCCGGCAAAATGGCCGCGTTTGGGCTCTTTGCGACCGGCAACACTTCGCTCGGAAACAGCCGCTACATCCTCGCCGGCTATAGCCAGATCCTCCTTGGAGATGAAGACGTGCCGAAACTTGGGGCCGTCAGCCCAGGAGCCGGATGGGTGAATACGCAGCCAGGATCCGTCAGTGTCACGGCCACTGATTCCGGTCTAGGGGTAGCGGCGGTGCAGGTCAATGCTCCCAACAATGGGCCGCTTCTCGGCACCACGCCTGTGAAAAGCAGCGGTGGCCCGGCATGTACCGGGACGAACCGAGCGGTATGCCCGCGCACCTGGCAGGGATCGCAGGTAGGAAACGTAGTGAACTACGACCCCTCGACCCTCCCCCAGGGGACGAACAACCTCGCCCTGACTGCCGTGGATCCAACGGGGAATCGAAGCCAAGCCGTCACCTTGCAAGTCAAAGTGGATCACACGGCGCCTGCGCTGGCGCTTTCGGGAACGATGACCGAACAGGCGACCCTTGGAACGACCCTCCCGCAGTACACGCTGAGGACCGAAGCAAAAGATGGAACCGAAGCCGCCCCTCAATCGGGGATCGTGAGCACCGAAGTCAAAGTTGACGGCAAAGTGGTCACTTCGGGAAGCGGATGGGCTCCGGGTTGCGCGACGCAGTCATGCGCCCTCACCAAAGACCTGACGCTGAAAGCCTCGGAATACTCAGCGGGCAAACATACGGTTGAAGTCTTGACGACTGATGGGGTGGGTCTGAAAAGCGCCCCCAAAGTGCTGAGTATAGAACTGCAACCCGACACGATCAGCCCGACGGTCAATGGCTCCGGAGGCCTGATCAGTGGGCCGGCAGGTTGGATCGAACAAAAAAGCTACGCGATTCAAGGCGTCGCCGAAGACCCAAAAGGCTACGGAGTGACGAAACTTCAACTCAAGGTCGACAGCAGCCTAGTGGGTTCCGCGACGGGTACCTGCTCGGCGGGCAACTGCACCTTGACCAAAACGTTTACGGTGAACGCGGCGACCTATGGTGGAGGCGAGCACGAAGTATCCCTCGTCGCCACGGATGGCGCCGGCAATCCCGCTGAACGAAGGTGGACGATCTACATCGATCCAAAAGGTCAGATCACGACCTCTGAGGCAACGGCCACGCTTGAAGCTCTCGAAGAGACCACTGATGCGGCCCCCGTTGCCCCCTTTGAAGCAGAAGGCGCAGAAGGGGGCGGGATCACCCTGACCGAAGGTCCGTCCGGGTTCGAAAGCGAAGGAGCACCCGTCGGAGTGGCGATCGGAGAAGATCCAGAAGAAGGCGTCACCATCGAAGGATCAGATGGTGCCTTCGCCATCGAACCGGTGGGGACTGCGGGGGGCGCGACCGAAGGGGATGTGAAAAACGGCGCTTCAGTCGTCTCGGGGAACACCGCCCCCGCGGTCGACACGATTAGTCGTCCTCTATTCGATGGCTTGATGACCTTTACGGCGATCAGGGATGCGGCAGCGCCCGAAGAGTTCAAATGGCAGGTAGAACTCGGCTCGGGCCAGACGCTGAAATCAATCAACGAACAGCTCGCCGGGATCTATTACGCAGACGGAACCGAGGCGGTGCTTATCACCGCTGAACTTGCGCATGACGCGCGAGGAAGCACGGTACCGACGAGCCTCAGCGTCATCGGGGACGAAATCGTTCTCGCGGTTCATCATCGCACCGCATCTACTGTCTATCCGGTGATGGCAGGCCAGGCGATCGAGAGCGGCTACGCCGCAACGGTTGTGGCCACCCCCACGTATGAAGGGCCGTCGATCCCTGGGGTGTCCCCGGTAGAGCTCACGTTTGAAGGCTATGAATATGTCTCGCCCCCCGAACCCGAAGAAGGAGCAGGCGCGAGCGCATCAGGCGTGTGGCACGAAAAGCACTTCCGAAAAATTCTTTGCAGTCACACGGGAGAATTTCCCGGCTTAAAACTGCCGGCACCTTACGACTACCACGATTATGAAGGGCGCTGCGGAAATCCCTGGACCGGAGAGCAGGGAGTGCTGGTCGCATTTCGTGAGGGTCTCCGGGGGCGCTTCTTTCAGCGGAATCCGAACGATAAGGGCCTTGCGGAAGTTAGACATGAAGGATCGAGCACGACCGATATTGATTGCAAAGCCGAAGGGGTGTCTACGGGCAAAGCACCGGAACATCTACGCGGTGCGTATTCGGAAGTGTGCGGTTGGTGGGGGGCCACGGCGGACGGAGGCGGATCCTCTGCAAAATGGGGCAAGCACATTACGCCGGTGTCCTTCAACATGGGTAAGTCGAGAGGCTGGTGCGGAGACAACTGCGGTGGGACGCCGAACCCTTGGGAAGATGTTCCGTTGCCGCCGATGGTCTACTACCTTTGGGCTGCGCACAACAACTACGCTTTCCACGAAACGAGGTGCATCGACTGCTAGGTGGAGGTCGCCGGGAATGCCCTGCTAGCGTGTAGTGATGCGTCGTGCGGGGATTCTCAGCATCATGCTGCTAGCAGCGGCTGTGAGCTGCTCGTCGGCCCTGGCCATGAGGGCCGACGAGCATCGGATCCTGCCGATCGCAAATGGGCGGCTCGGAGATCGGTTCTGGTTTGCGGCTGTGAGTGGCAACGATCCGAAGAAGGATGTTTCGGCACCATGTGCGGTGATCGTCCTTAGGGACGCAAGTCCTGGGGGATCACCCGAAACCGAATTTACGGAAGACGCAACGTCGGTGTGCGGAGTTCCAAGCGCAACGGAACCTCCTATGGTGGTAAGCGTCGGCGTAGATGAGAAGACGCCGAAGGAAGGTGCCGTATTCGTGATTCTCGCCGATCGGAAGGTTGCAAGCGTGAAGCTGTTCTTGGCGGGAGGGGGCTCACGGGTCGTCCCACTCAAGAGGCTCGTTGGGCAACGGGCGAAGCGGACTGGCGTTGGCCCTCTCCGCTATGGCGCCTTCGGAAAGCGGGGGTCTCAATGCGTAAGGCGCACGGTGAGTCTGGATGCAGCTGGCAGGTGGATACTCGCGACTCCCTTGGAGCGCTGCAGCCGAGTCAATGGATAGCGGCCTTCGCGCTGATGGCTGAAGTCGGCCCCTGTCAGCGACCGCCGATTGGCGAGGCAGTTGCTCGAACTCCATCCCCACCGCTATCCCCATGGAGACGAGAAATCGGCAATTTGCAGGCCCCCCACGCGAGATGTCGCCAGCAATGATGACCGACGACGCCAAGTTCGCCCTGGGCTTCTAGGCGCAATTCGCCGGTGCACTTCCCGAATCTTCGCCCCGTCCCTCGCGATCTGGATCGGTGCCGTGGCGCTTTGCGTGGTCTTCGGTCTCGTAGCGCTTGTCGGACTCGACCCGATCCCAGTGATGATCGTATGCGCGGTGGTGATCCTCTGCGTTGGCGCAGTCAGGCGCTCCCGCGACCTCCCAAGGCTCTAGCCCCTTGAGCTAGAGTGGCGCCGGTGCGGTGGGGGAGGCTTCTTGCGTTCGTGATGGTGGGGTGCTGGGCGGCGTTTGCCGTTCCAGATGGATTGGCCACTGCTAGTTCGAATCAGCACAGGTCGCCCGCGAAAGCGTTTCTCGGCGCTGGTCGTGTCGGACCGTTCAAGTGGTCTGTGCTGACGTTTTCGCCTCATGGGCCTGCACCGTCGCACACGCCGTGCCTTCAGCTCAAAGTGCGCGCGGTGCGTCCGGACCCGCTTGAAATCGGCCTCGGCGAAGTCATCTGTGGGGCGGTGCGGCCCGGTCCGGTAAAGCCATTCTTGAACATCTCCGTCGTCGATGAGCTCATACAACCGCCGATCACGTTTGAGGTCATGGCCTTCCCCGCAAACGTCGCCAGCGTGTCCCTGTTTTTCAAGGGACCGTTGCGGGATAGGGTCCTTCCATTGAAGTTGCTTTCGCGGGGCAAGGCGCAGAGAACCGGGCTGGCGCCCTTCCGCTATTACACCTTGGCGTTTTCGGGACGCTCTTGCCTGGTGAGATTCGTCACGCATACTCGCTCGGGTGCCGTGCATGACCACGGTGAACACATGGGCTGTGGTTTCGCCACGAAAGCGCGTCCCACGCCTTCGCTAGCTGGAATGTGGTTTCCCGAGCGCTCCTCCGCTGAGTCCTTGGCCGCTCCTGCGAGGGCCGGATACTGGAACCGTTGCGGCGACACGATTAGAGCCCATAACTTCAGTTGCCGGAAGGCGCGGGAGATTGGGCGCGCCTACCTCCGAGGTCTCGAACGCTTCGTGTCGTCGCCGAGACCCAGGGGCTTCTTATGCAAGGCTCGACAGGTTTCACCAAAGCATGCCTTCTACGTTGCTTGCCGACGGGAAAGAGGGCATCGCCTGGAGCAGGTGCGATTCTCCTACGAGTGGGGATGATCCCGGGCTCGCTCAGTCCTCGTCGATCCGCGGTAGCTCGCGGCCGGCGCCGTTGCCATTGGTTGGGACCTCTTCGGCGGTGGCGTCGTAGTCATAGTGGCGGTTGGCGCCGCCGCCTGGGCCCGAGCTTCCACCTCCGAAGGTGCTTGCACCGGAGGCGCCGCCTACGCCGACGACCGTGAATCGCCCGATCGTGAAGCGCTTCAGCACCGCCCGGGCGATCGCCCTCGTCGGCGGGATCAGCAGGAAGAGGCCGACGATGTCGGTCAGGAACCCTGGCGCCAAGAGCAACGTCCCGCCGATCACGATCAGGAGGCCGTCGGCGACCTCCTTGCCGGGGAAGCGGCGCGCCGCGAGGGCTTCGTTGAAGCGGCGCCAGGCGCCGCGGCCCTGGTGTTTGAGCAGCAGCGAGCCGAGGATTGCATCGAGCAGCAACAGGGCCAGCGTCGGCCAGACACCGATCGCTTCGCCGACCTGGATGATCACGTAGAGCTCCGCGATCGGGACGACGATGAACAGGACTACTAGAAGGAACATGCCCTAAGCGTAGACACCGGGGCGCGTTGCTCCCGGACGTGCGGGAGGAAGTCGCCCCTTACGCCGCTGCGGTCGTCGCGCTCGCCGCCGCCTCGAGCTCTGACAGCGAATCGTTCAGGCCCGCGACCAGGAGTTCGATGTCCTCCATCGAGTCGTAGTCGGCCAGGAGGCCGAAGCCGACCTTGCCGTTGTAGCTCATGATCGCCACCGCCAGGGTGTGGTTCTCGGGCAGGAACGCGACCGGGAAGACCTCTTCCAGCTCCCGGCCCAGCACGTAGAGCGGGATCTGTGGTCCCGGCACGTTGGTGACGATCATGTTGAAGAGGCGCGTGGAGAAGTTGATCCGGGAGGCCTGGGCGAGCAGCGTCGGCGGTGCGAAGTCGTTGAAGCGGGAGATCACTTCCGCGCCGAGGGCCTGTTTGGAGCGCTTCAGGTCCTCCATCGCCTCGCTGATCGTCCGCAGCCGCCGCACCGGGTCCTCGACGTAGACCGGCAGCGGCCCGCGCATCAGCGCGATCCGGTTGCCGAGGTTGCCGCGCTCGTCCTCGGCCCGGATCGAGACCGGGACCAGCGCCCGCAGCTCCAGCCCCTCGGTCCGAATGCCGCGGCTGTGCAGCCAGCCACGCACCGCGCCGGTGACGACGGCGAGGACGACGTCGTTGACCGTCCCCCCGAGCGCGTCCTTGATCTTCTTGAAGGTCGCCAGCTCCGAGCGCGCCCAGACGTAGCGGCGGTGCGGCCCGATCCCCTGGTTCAGCGGCACGTCCGGCGCCGGGTCGGCGAAGGCGCTGACGATTTCGCTCAGCCCCTCCAGCGCCTCGACCGCTTTGCGCGCCGCCCCCTCGGGGTGGCGCACCGCCCCGACCGCGCGCTCAGCCAGCTTCACCGGCGCCGCCGCCAGGTCGCTGAAGCCGCGCGCCACGAGCTCGGTCGTGCCCGGTTCGGGCTGCGGCACCCAGTCGTCGCTGACCGCCGCCGGCTCCGGCACCGGCTCGAAGTCGAACAGCACCGTGCCGATGTCGACGCCGGAGATGCCGTCGACCATCGCATGGTGGGTCTTGGTCAGGATCGCGAAACGGTCGCGTTCCAGCCCCTGCACCAGCCACAGCTCCCAGAGCGGCTTCGAGCGGTCGAGCTGCTGGGAGAAGACGCGGCCGGTGAGCCGTTTCAGCTGCGCCTCGCCGCCCGGCTCGGGCAGCGCCGTGTGGCGGATGTGGTAGCTGAGGTTGAAGTTGACGTCGTCCGCCCAGAGCGGCCGGCCCGCCTCCAACGGCGGCACCACCAGCTTCTGGCGGAAGCGCGGGACCTGGCTCAGCCGCCCGCGCACGTGCTCGACCAGGTCGACGTATTTCGGCGGCGGCCCCTCAAAGATCAGGATCGCGCCGACGTGCATGTGGGCGTTGGCTTTCTCGTTCGTCAGGAACGAGGCGTCGACCGCGGTCAGACGGTCCAGGTGTCGCCCCTCGGTGCTCATCCCGCAAGGCTAGCTTCGCCCGGCTTTCAGGGCCAGCCCATCGCTACCCTGGGGGTATGCCTGCACCTGCCACCGCAGCACCCAAACGCGTGCTCCTGGCCGCCCCGCGCGGCTATTGCGCCGGCGTCGACCGCGCCGTGCAGACGGTTGAGCGCGCCCTGGAGCTGCACGGCGCCCCCGTCTACGTGCGCAAGGAGATCGTCCACAACAAGCACGTAGTCGAGGAGCTGGCCAAGCGTGGCGCGATCTTCGTCGAGGAGGAGAGGGAAGTGCCGGAGGGCGCGATCGTCGTCTTCTCCGCCCACGGCGTCGCCCCCTCGGTGCACGAGAACGCCGCCGCCCGCAACCTGCAGACGATCGACGCCACCTGCCCGCTGGTGACCAAGGTCCACGTCTCCGCCCGCCGCTTCGCCGCCGAGGGCTACACGATCGTGATGATCGGCCACGACGGCCACGAGGAGGTGGAAGGGACGACCGGCGAGGCGCCGAACTCGATCGTCCTGATCGAAACCGCCGACGAGGTCGCCTCGCTCGAGGTCCCGGACCCGAACAAAGTCGCCTTCATCACCCAGACGACGCTCTCGGTCGACGAGACGGCCGAGGTGATCGCCGCCCTGCGGGCCAAGTTCCCGGCGATCGTCAGCTCCAAGTCAGACGACATCTGTTACGCGACGACCAACCGCCAGATCGCGGTCAAGCAGTTGGCCCGCGAGTGCGACCTCGTCCTTGTGATCGGCTCGACCAACTCCTCCAACTCCAACCGCCTGGTCGAGGTCGCGCGCGAACACGGCGCCGACTCGCACCTGATCGACAACCACACCCAGGTCGAGGAGGAGTGGCTCGAGGGAGTCGAGACGGTCGGCATCACCTCCGGCGCCAGCGCCCCCGAGGAGCTGGTCGAGAGCCTCGTCACCTTCTTCCGCGAGCGCGGCGCCGACGACGTCTCCGAGCTGCGCACCGTCCACGAGGACGTCCGCTTCATGCTGCCGAAGGAGATTCGGCAGGAGCTCGCCGCGCGGGCCTGACCCTGGCCCGACCCGCGCGGCTCCCGCTCACTGCGCCAGCCCCGGCGGCTACCCCCAGTCCGGCCGGGCGACGATTCCGAAGTCGAAGTCCGTGACCGCCCGTTCCTTGTCGGCGACCTCGCCGCCGTTGGTCTGGGAGCCGTCGGCGGCGCTGGTGTTGCCCTCGCGGGTCTTCACCATCGTGTCTCCGGGCTTGACCGCCTCGCGCACGGTGACCACGTGCTCGGCGCCCCACAGTGCCCCGACGTCGCCCGGCTGGGCGTTGTGGACGGAGACCGCCGTCATCCCGTTGGTCCCCGCCCGCGCGTCGGCGGTGATGTTGCCGGCGTAGCCGAGCCGTGACCAGGTCGGGATCTTGGCGCCGCCGAGATTGACGACGATCCAGGCCGCGCAGCAGCCGCACCAGGGGACCGGGCTGGTGTAGCCGGTGAACTTGATCATCTCCTCGACCTTCGGGCCCCAGTTCGATTCCGGCGGGCTCTCGTGTACCCCGACCAGGTTGTCTGACTTTTTGATCGCCTCCTCGCCGGCGGACTTCGAGTACCTCTTGCGCAGCTGTTTGCGGTAGCCCTCGCGTTTCTCGCCGGCGGCGACCTCGTCCTTGGTCCGGTCGCGCCCGCCGCGGATCAGCTTCTGAGTGTCTTCGGAGACGGTGTGCTGTTTCAGCTTGTCCTGCGCCTCGCCGATCACGCCCTGGCAGAGGGCGACCTGTTCGGCGGCGTCCAACGACTGCGGGCCAAGTTCGCCGTCAACCATGACCTGGCGATCGATTTTGAAGTGGTCGAACTGCTTGTTGATGTTGCTCTGCAGCGCCTCGACGTCCTCGCCTCTGGTGATCGGCGACGTCAGGTGCAGTGAGCGGTGAACGGATTTATCGCTGTCCTTCTTCAGCCCGTGCGGTGCCATCCGACTCTCTCCTCCCGTGTTCGGTTCCCCCATCCGAAAAGGATTTCTAAACCAATAGAAATACTTGGCTGTAGATACCGGCTGTGTCTGGGGCGCGAGCCTCAGGGCACGCCGGCAGCGAAGCTGACCGACCAGATCCGCAGGCCGTCGCTCGGTCGCAGGACCAGGCTGTGGGCCTCGTGGTAAGCGTGCTCGACGATCGGCCGCAGCCCCGGGTCGGGGCCGACCGCGATTGGGTCGAGCCACTCGCCGTCGACCTCGGCCTCGATCTCGCCCTCGCCTTCGACGCTGACGAAGACCCCGCCGCCCTGGTAGTCGAGGGCGATCGCCTCGTCGCCTTCGCCGGCGACCCAGGGCTGCTCCCAGGAGCCGCCGGGGAAGTACTCGGGGCTGGGGGCGATTACCCGGGCGCCGGGGACGTCGGTTTCGCGCAGGGCCGCCATCGGTGCCGGCAGCTCGCGCAGGGCGTCGATCTCCCGCAGCTCCCCCTGGATCGCTTCCTCGGTCGCGTGGTACTCGCCCTCGCCGAAGTGGGCCCAGGTGAGGGCACCGCCGAGGCTCCAAAGGAAGAGGCTGGGCCAGCCCTCGCAGCCGTAGGCCGCCCAGAGCTCGTGCTCGGCGTCGATCACGACCGGGAACTCGACCTCCAGTGCCGCCAGTCCGGCTGAGACCGCAGCTGGGTCGGCGCCGAACGGGAAGCGCGGCGCCTGTACTCCGATCACGCTCAGCCCCGCCTCGCGGTAGCGGCGCGCCCACTCGTTCAGGTAGGGGAGCGTGCGGACGCTGTTGAGCTGGGCGAATTCGATGAAGTGGACGAGCGCCGGGCCGCCGGCGGTCAGCGCCGGCATCGACTCCGGTTCCGGTCCGACCCAGGCGAGACCGGGGGGCAGGTCGGGAGCGGCGATGTTGTCGCGGCCGGGGCGCACGCCCGGACGTTATCCTGGGCGGCCGTGCTTCAGCTTGGAGCCTTCTTCCTGCCGGCCGTACCGTTGCTGGCCCTCCTGGTGGCGTTGCTGCTCGGTCGCTATCCGGGCCACAAGGCGATCGTCCGGCTCTCGGAGCGGATCGCCGCTCGCCGCCGCCGTCCACTCGCCGCACCGGCGCAGCCGCCGCGACGGCCGCCGCTGCGCTTCGCCCACGGCGGGCTGCTGCTCGCCTTCGGCCTCTCGGGCCGGGCGCCTCCCGCCTAGGCGTTCCCCGGAGATCCCAGCGCGCGACCGCGGCCCCACGGCGCGGCGCAAGCCACCGGCCTGGCCGGCGCGGCCTGACGCTCGCGCGCGCCCGACTCGAGAGGAGTTCCCCTTTTATGAACCAAGCGAAGAAGTTCCTGCTGCCGCTGGCTGTGCTCGCGGTGGCGATCGGCCTCGTCGCCTGCGGCGGCAGTGACAACAACGACGAAGAAACCGTCGCCGGCACGTTCGAAGCCCTGCCCGGCGCCCCATCGGACTACGCGAAGGTCTCCGGCGACGCCGAGCTGAGCCGCAGCGACGGCGGCACGACGGCCGAAATCGAAGTCAGCGGCCTGGTGCCGAACACCGCCTACGTCGCCCACCTCCACACCGGCGGCTGCGACCAACCTGACGCCGGCGGTCCGCACTTTCAGTTCGAAAAGGGCGGCTCCGAAGAGCCACCGAACGAGATCCATTTCGAATTCGAAGCCGACGCCAAGGGTGAAGGCAGCGCCAAGGCGACGAGCGACCAGGAAGTCCCGGTTGGCGAAGCGGGCTCGATCGTCCTCCACCTCGCCGACGATCACGGCACCGCGATGGCCGCGAGTCACGCCGAGTTCGCCTCGTTGTTCGTCCACGAAGGCGAGCACCACGAGGAAGGCGACGACCACGGCGACGATGGCGCCGGTCACGATGCCGGCGATGACCACGGCGAAGACGAGCACTCGCACTCCGACAAGATCGCCTGCGCCGAACTCGAAGGCGGTGGCGGCACTGCCGCGGTGCCGACGATCATCGTCCGCAACGGCGAACCGGTCGGCGGCATCAAGCAGCTCGAATACAGCGCCGGCGAACAGATCCGGTTCAAGGTCTCCTCCGACGAAAAAGAAGAGATCCACGTCCACGGCTACGACCTGATGCAGGACGTGCCCGCCGACGGCACCGTCGAATTCGACTTCCCGGCCGATATAGAAGGCATCTTCGAGGCCGAGCTCGAGGGCCAGGGAGTGCAGATCCTCGAACTGACGGTGAATCCGTGAGCTGGCTGCCGTTCGCGCACGCGCTGGTCGCCAGGCAGGACCTCCCGGTTCCTGCCTGGCTCTTCGCCTGGGGGGCGTCGATCGTCCTGATCGTCTCCTTCTTCGCGCTGGCGGCAGCTTGGCGCACGCCTCGTTTCGAGCGGGAGCGCTGGCGCCCGCTCGGAGCGGGGCTCTCGCGCGTCCTCCTCTCGCTGCCGACCCAGGTCGTCTGCGGCGCGATCGGCGTCTTCCTGCTCGGGGTCGCGATCTACTCGGGCCTGCGCGGGACCGAAGCCCCCGACCGCAACTTCGCCCTCACCTTCCTCTTCGTCACCTGCTGGCTCGGCTTCCCGTTCTTCTCGGCGATCTTCGGCGACCTCTTCCGGCCCTTCAATCCCTGGCGCGCGGTCGGTCGTGTTGCCGGCTCCGGCTTCCGGCTGATCGCCGGCCAGCGCTCCGCCCACCTCACCTATCCCGAGAAGCTCGGCCGCTGGCCGGCCGCGATCGGCCTCATCGCCGTCGTCTGGCTCGAGGTCGTCTACGGCGCCAGCGGCGGCGTCGCCGTCGGCCTCGACCCGCACGCCTGCGCGGTCGCGGCTCTCGTCTACACCGGCTACACGCTGGCGATGATGGCCCTGTTCGGGACCGAGGAGTGGTGCGAACGCGGCGAGGTCTTCTCGGTCTACTTCGGGATGTTCTCCCAGCTCGGTTTCCTCGGCGTCGAGGACGGTCGGCTCGGCCGGCGGATGCCGCTGTCGGCCGCGACCCGCTGGGCGACGCTGCCGGGTTCGGCCGCGGTCGTGATCGCCTCGATCGCGACGACCAGCTTCGACGGCGCCCAGGAGGGCGCCTTCAAAGACGCAATCGAAACCGTCTTCGAATGGCTCTCCGAAACGGGCATGGACCTGACCACGGCTCTGCGCCTCACCGACACGATCTTCATCACCCTCTGCTTCGCCGGTGTCGGCCTCGTCTACCTGCTCGGCGTCCGCGGCATGCGCACCGTCCGCGGCGCCCCCTCATTCGCGAAACTGCGGACCGGCTTCGCCCACACCCTGATCCCGATCGCCCTCGCCTACCTGGTCGCCCACTACTTCAGCCTCTTCGTCTTCCAGGAGCAGGCCCAGTTCACCTACCTGCTGTCCGACCCCCTCGGGACTGCGACCACCGACCTCTTCGGCACCGCCTCGGGCGGCATCGACTTCACGATCCTCAGCGCCAACGCGATCTGGTACGTCCAGGTCGGCGCCCTCGTCGTCGGCCACGTGCTCGGCCTCACCCTCGCCCACGACCGCGCCCTCGCCTACTGGCCCGACTACCGCGACGCCTCCCGCTCCCAGTACTGGATGCTGGCGGTGATGGTCGCCTTCACCTGCTTCGGCCTCTACCTGCTCTCGGTCTCGAACGGGTGAGGTGGGGAGGACGCCTATCCTCGCCTTGATGCTCCCCCTGGCCCACCTAGGCCACTGGCTCTGGATCTTCTACGTGGTCCCGGTGCTGATCGTGATCGCCGGCATCCTCCGCAGCAGCTTGCTGGCAAGGCGACGAGACTCGGCCCGGGACCCTGGCCCGGAGGAAGTCGGGGATGCAGGCGCTCCCCCGGCGGGTGGCACCGGGAGGGAGGCCGAGAACGGAGACTCTGTCACCGCCCGCAGGCCTCCCTCCCGGTGACAGGACCCGCCGGCCGCAGCACCTTCGTCCCTTACAGAATCTCTGCCAGCCTGCGCTCGAGCGCCGCGGAGACCTCGTCCCGCACCGGGCCTTCGGCCAGGCGTTCGACCAGCGACTCGAGGAAGCCTTCGATGATCAGCGACTTCGCGTCCGCCTCGTCGAGGCCGCGTGAGGTCAGGTAGAAGAGCTGGTCCTTGTCGATCTGGGCGATCGCCGCCGCGTGAGTGCAGCGGACGTCGTCGGCGAGGATCTCGAGGCCGGGGATCGCGTCGGCGTGGGCCTCGGTCGAGAGCAGCAGGTTGCGGCACTCCTGGAAGGCGTCGGTCTGCTGGGCGCCGGGGTCGACTTTGATCATCCCGCGCCAGACCGCGGTCGCGCCGGCGGCGAGGACGCCGCGGAAGGCGAGGTCGGAGTCGGTGTTGGGCGCCGCGTGCTCCTGGGTCGTGTCGTAGTCGAGGTGCTGGCCGGGGCCGCCGGCGTAGCCGCCGGTGACGCGGGCCTCGGAGCCGGGGCCGGCGAGCTTGGTCTCCATCCGCACCTTGCCGCGGGCCGAGCCGAAGCCGAGCGCGGCCCAGTCGAGGCGGCCGTCGCGCTCCACCTGCGCCCGCTGCGTGGCGAAGATCCAGGAGCGCTCGGAGATGTCCTGGGTGTTGACGTAGCGCAGGGTCGCCGCCTGGCCAACGCTGAGCTCGACCACCGAGTTCAGCATCCCCTCGACCTCGTCGCCGGGTGAGGACCAGTGCTCCCAGACCTCGGCCTCGGCACCCTCCTCGAGCACGATCAGGGTTCGCCAGTTGACGGCGGCGCCGCTCTCGGCGACGGGAACCTCGACCCGGATTGGGTCGCTGAGCTTGACGCCGGCGGGGACGTGAATCAACACGCCGTCGCTCCAGCTCGCCTCGTTGCGGGCGACGAACGGATCCTCGATCGGGACCAGCGAACCGAGCGCGCCCTCGACCAGCTCGGCGTGGGAGAGCACCGCCTCGGCCAGCGGCACGACCGCGGCGCCCTCGGCGCCGCTGACCTCCGCCGCCGGCGCCGCCGGCTCGTAGGCCCCGATGTCGAGGCCGGAGAGATCGGTGAATTCCCAGCCCTTCGCCTTCTGGTCGGGCAGCGGCAGGCTCTCCGTCAGAGAGGCGCCTTGCTGGCGCCTCTCGGAAAGCCACGTCGGTTCGGTCGCGACCTCAGCCAATTGAGCCCTCCATCTGCAGCTCGATCAGCCGGTTGAGCTCGACCGCGTACTCCATCGGCAGCTCTTTGGTCACCGGCTCGATGAAGCCGTTGACGATCATCTTCGAGGCCTCCTCCTCGTCGAGGCCGCGGCTCTGCAGGTAGAAGAGCTGCTCGTCGCCGATTTTGGAGACGGTCGCCTCGTGGCCGACGTCGGCGTCGTTCTCGTCGATCCGGATCGTCGGGTAGGTGTCCGAACGCGAGTCCTCATCCAGCAGCAGCGCGTCGCAGACCACCTTGGAGCGGGATTCGATCGCCCCGTCGGCGATTTCCATCAGGCCGCGGTAGGTCGCCCGGCCGCCGTCCTTGGAGATCGACTTGGAGAAGATCGAGGACGAGGTCTTCGGCGCCGCGTGGATGATCTTGCCGCCCGCGTCCTGGTGCTGGCCGGCGCCGGCGAAGGCGATCGAGAGGATCTCGCCGTGGGCTTCGGGCCCGAGCAGGTAGATCGACGGGTACTTCATCGTCAGTTTCGAGCCGAGGTTGCAGTCGACCCACTCCATCGTCGCCTTCTCATGCGCAACAGCGCGCTTGGTGACGAGGTTGTAGACGTTCTGCGACCAGTTCTGGACGGTCGTGTAGCGGACCCGCGAGCTCGGTTTGGCGACGATCTCGACTACCGCGGAGTGCAGGGAGTCCGACGAGTAGACCGGCGCCGTGCAGCCCTCGATGTAGTGGACGTCGGCGCCCTCCTCGCAGATGATCAGCGTCCGCTCGAACTGGCCCATGTTCTCGGTATTGATCCGGAAGTAGGCCTGCAGCGGCATCTCGACTTTGACCCCGGCCGGCACGTAGACGAACGAGCCGCCGGACCAGACGGCCGAGTTCAGCGCCGCCAGTTTGTTGTCGTTGGGCGGGATGATCGTTGCCCAGTACTCGCGCACGAGGTCCTCGTGCTCGCGCAGGGCGGTGTCCATGTCGGTGAAGATCACGCCCTGGGCTTCGAGCTTCTCGTTGACCTGGTGGTAGACGACCTCGGACTCGTACTGGGCGCCGACGCCGGAGAGGAATTTGCGCTCCGCCTCCGGGATCCCGAGCCGGTCGAAGGTGTTTTTGATGTCCTCCGGAACCTCGCTCCAGTCGCGGCTGTTCTTCTCCGAGGCGCGGACGAAGTAGTGGATGTCGTCGAAGTCGATCTGGGCGAGGTTCCCACCCCACATCGGGGTCGGGCGCGAGTAGAAGTGCTCCAGCGCCTTGAGCCGGAACTCGCGCATCCAGGCGGGCTCGTCCTTGTACTCGGAGATCGATTCGACCACCTCGCGCGAGAGCCCCTTCGGAGCTTTGTAGGCGTATCCGGACTCCGAATCGTGGAAGCCGAACTTCTCCTTGTAATCGGCGTTGATGCCGGCCAGCTCTCGTTTCTCTGCGAGTACCTCGGGCGTTGCCATGGTCTAAGAGACCTCCAAAGTGATGGTGTCGTCCTCGATGGCTATCGGGAACGTCTGCACCGGCTGAAAGGCGGGGAGA
>DATKIA010000001.1:0-14194 GCA_035509895.1 Solirubrobacterales bacterium | reverse complement strand
GACGGTGTTGCGGGAGCGGGAGCATGAGCTGACTGAGTTGGATGCCGCGTTCGGTGATGTCGTGGCCGGCAGCGGTCGCGCGGTGGCGATCGAAGGGAGCCCCGGCCTGGGCAAGACTCGGTTGCTGCGCGAGGCGCGGTCGAGAGGCCTTGGTGCCGGCTTGGAGATCCTGTCGGCACGGGCAACCGAGCTGGAGCGCGACTTTCCCTTCTCCTTGGTCAGGCAGCTGTTCGAGCCGCGCCTCGCCCTTCTATCTGCCAGTGAGCTGGAGGTTCTGCTCGAAGGTGCGGGAGCCGCCCGCAGCGCTCTCGGTCTGGACCGGGCCAGCGCCTCGACCCATGATGCCTTCTCCGTTCTCCACGCCCTGTACTGGGTGACCGCCACCCTGGCTGACGAGAAGCCGATCCTGCTGACGATCGATGACGCTCACCTCGCCGACGCCGCCTCGCTCGACTATCTGAACTTTGTGCTGCCGCGCCTCGAGGAGCTGCCGATTGGCCTGATGCTTGCGGCCAGACCCAACGAACCAGATCCATCGGGTGGTGTCGGCCGGTTTCTGACTGACACTTCGGTACGTCACCTGCCGCTGGCACCACTCAGCGCCGCCGCTACGGCAGATCTGCTCGCGCAGGAACTTGGAGAGGAGCCCGAGGAGGGGTTCGCGCAGGGTTGCTATGAGGTGACCGGAGGCAATCCGTTCCTGGTCTGCGAGCTGGCCCGCTCGCTTGCCGAGCAGCGAATTGAGCTGACGGCGGAGCAGGCCGAGGTGGTGCGGAACCTAGCTCCGGAGGGGGTGTCGCGAATGGTCTTGACCCGGATCGGCCGTCTATCAGCGGAGGCTAGGGCAGTTGCAAGAGCGCTCGCCATTCTCGGGGACGACAGCGATCCCGCTCTGGTGGCGGATCTGACCAACAGCGAAGTCGACACTGTTCAAAAGGCTGCTGACGAGTTGCGCGCGGTAGCGATACTCGATCCCTCCGCCTCCCTGCGGTTCCTGCATCCTCTGATCCGCAACTCCGTCTACGCAGACGTGCCCGCCGGACAGCGGGCGAACGCGCACGCCCAGGCCGCTGGATTGCTCCGCAGCCGAGGGGCAGTGCCCGAGAGGATCGCGACGCAGCTTCTGGCCAGTGACGCAAATGGAGAACGTGAGACCGTCGAGATCCTCGTCGAGGCAGGGGAACGAGCTTTGGCTACCGGAGCGCCTCGATCGGCAATCTCCTACTTGCTCCGTGCCTGGCGCGAGCCGCCGCCGCCGGAGCTGCGGGCCACAGTTCTAACCCCGCTCTTCGGCGCGGCCATCCTGGCTGCGGACGCCCTGCCGATCGAGACGACGGGGCAGGAGCTCATCGCCGAGGTCGAGCGGGACCCAGTGCTGCGGAGCCGCTTCGCGCCCCAACTGGCGTTGATGTTGAGCATCGGACAGGGGCGGTTCGAGGCGGCCAGCGTGCTGCTTCGCGAAGGGCTCGAGGCCGCAGAAGCGGAGGGAGACACCGAGCGTGCGTTCCAAATGGAGGTGCAACTGAACGGAATTGCCATGGTCGGGCCCGGCTCGCCCGGGCAGCAGGTCAACCTTGATCGCTACGCGGGCAGGATTGACCCAGACAGCCGTACCGGGCGCCTGGCCGCTGCGATGGAGATCTTCTCGGTTCTCTTTCATGGAACTGCAGAGGAAGCTGCTGATGCGGCTCATCGCGCGCTGGCGAACGAGGGAGCCTTTTTCGCCGAGGAACCAGAGTTCGTTGCCGCCGGCATGCCGGTGATGGCATTCCTTCTCGCAGGCGACCTCGATGCGGCGATGAGCGGAGTCGAACAGGCCTTGGCTGTTGCCCGGCACCACGATGCGACGAGCATCTTCGTGTTGGCCTGGTATCAGAAGTCGATGGTCGAATTCAACCGAGGAGATCTGGTCGCTGCCGAGGCGGACATGCACCAGGCCGTCGACCTTGCTCGCCTGATCGGGCTTGCGCCTGCTGCGATGTTGGCCGCAGTGCCGCCTCTGCTGCGTATTCAGATCGAACGCGATGAGCTCGAGTCGGCGGAGGCACAGCTGGCAGAGTTTGGAATGGCTTCGGGGTCGATTCCCGAGCATCCCTTCTTGGGGATGCTGCGCGTCAGTCGCGCACAGCTGCGCCTTGAGCGTGGGGAATTCGAGGAGGCAGTCGAGGACTTCGCAATGCTCCCGGCCGGGTTGGAGAGCATTCTGCTCGGCCCGGTCGCGCTTGCGGCAGTGAGTCCGTCTGCGGCCCGTGCGTTCGCTGCGGTGGGAGATGTGGAGCGAGCCCATGCTTTGAGCGAGGAGATTTGGGCCATCGCCCAACGATGGGGTGCTCCACTCACGATCGCCCAGGCGCTTCGGACCCGCGCGGCAGCGGTGGGCGGAGAGGATGGCGTCGCGTTGCTGACCGAGGCGTCAAGCCTGCTGGAGAGTTCGGCGAACCGACTTGAGCATGCCCATGCGCTGTTCGAGCTTGGCGCGACTCTGCGACGGTGCGGGTGCCGCGCCGACTCACGCACGCCGCTGCGAGAGTCGCTGCGTCTCGCTCGGCGCTGCGGGGCGATCAGGCTGGCGAAGCGCGTTCACGATGAGCTCGAGGCGAGCGGCGAGACCGTTCGCAGCTACACGCCGATCGGCGTCGAGTCGCTGACTCCGAGCGAGCGCCGGGTGGCCGAGCTGGCGGCCTCTGGAATGTCCAATCGCCAGATCGCCCAGTCACTGTTCGTCACGATCAAGACGGTCGAGGCGCATCTCAGCGCGACCTACGACAAGCTGGACATCAAGTCTCGGCAGGAGATCCCGGACTCACTCGAGGACTCGTTGGGCTCGTAGGAAAACGGATTTCAGACGATCGTCGTCGAAACGGCCCTAGGAGGATTGGCGAAACCCCCGCCCGCGCCCGGGCGGCGGCGGACACGGCGCGGTGCGGCGTCCTCAGTCGGCCAAATAGCGCTGCTATTCGGCCTCCCTGCGTCCTTGCCCCGCTTGGTCCGGCGCTCGCCGGATCGCAGACGCGGGTTTCGCCAATCCCTCCTAGGCGCTGCGCCGATTGCGACATTGACCACACCAGGGGCGGGTGAATGTCGCAATCGCGGAATCAAGGGCGCGGCGGCGGCGGCCGACAAGGACGTATGGAAAACACTCGGTCTCGTCTCCGCCGCCATCTCTCCTTCGCCAACGTCGTCGCCTGCATCGCCCTCTTCGCCGCCCTCGGCGGGGTCAGCTATGCCGCCACCACGATCAACGGCAACGAAATCAAGAAGCGCACGATCGGCGCCGGCAAGCTGAAGGACGGGACCCTGACCAGCAAGCAGGTCAAGGCGGACGCCCTGACCGGGAGCGTGATCGACGAGTCGACGCTGAAGATCGTGCCTTCGGCGCAGACGGCCACTGCCGCGACGAGCGCGACCACCGCCCAGAGCGCCACCACGGCGCAGACCGCAACCACCGCCCAGAGCGCGACCACGGCGCAGACCGCGACCACGGCCCACAGCGCTACGACGGCCGCGACCGCCACCGACGCAGACCACGCGACCGAAGCCGACACCGCCGGCGACGCCGAAACGCTCGAAGGCTTCAGCGCCGACGACCTCGAGCTCTCCTGTCCCACCACGACGGAACCGTTCGGCGGCGTCTGCTGGGACAAAAACGTGCGGCCGATCAAAACCTGGATCGGGGCCTCGATCGAGTGCGGCGAAGAAGGCGGTCGTCTGCCCTCGCTGAGCGAACTGATCGCCTACCTCGCCCAGCCCGGGAACCAGGTGTTGGCAAGCAATTGGTCGGCAGACGTGATCGACCTGCCCGGTCCTGGCGAAAAAGAGCTCGTCCTGATCAGGGACGAGACCACGACGGACAGCAAACCGTCGGCGCCGGGCAGCTTCGGGTTTCGTTGCGTCTTCTATCCCTCGAACTGATGCGCCGCCGGCTCAGGCCGGGCGGTCCGCGCCCGCCTCTGCGCCCTCGCGCTCGCGCCACTGGTCGACCGAGTCGTTGACGTAGGCGAGCAGGCCCGGGTCCAGCCGGTAGCGGCCCTTGCGGTCATAGCGGCGGACGAAGAAGGTGCCGAAGGCGAGCCAGAAAGCGAGGCCGGCGACGGTGTAGAGGGCGCCCTCGGTGAGGCCGGCGTCGCCACGCGCTTCGAAGTAGAGGATCGACCTGACGCCGGCGAGGATCTGGCGCAGCGGGTCGAGGTGGCTGATCGCCTCGAGGACGGGGGGCAGGGCCTGGATCGGGACGGTGCCCCCGGCCGAGGCGAGACCGAGGTAGACGAAGATGACCAGCGCCAGCAGCTGGCCCTGGGTGCCGAGGGCGGCGATCAGGGCGAGGGTGCCGACGGCGACCGTCGCGGCGCAGAGCCAGCTGTAGAGCCAGAGCAGGATCGGGTCGGGTGCATCCATCCCCAGCAGGACGGCGGCGACGAGCAGCATCACCGCGGTGAGGACGCCGGTCAGCACCGCAGCCACCGCCCACTTCGCCAGCAGCGTCTGCCAGCGGCTGATCAGGACCGGCCGCCGCAGTTCCCAGTGCGGGCCGATCTCGCTCGGGGCGAAGCCGAGGGCGCCGTCGAGGACGCCGTTGACGATCGCGGCGCTGAGGAAGCCGCACATCAGCGTCAGCAGCGCGGCGTAGAAGGCGCTGAGGCCGAGGGCGGCGGTCGAGGGCAGCGGCCGGTAGGGCTCGGCCTGCTGGGCGATCGGGTCGTCCAGGGCCGCCCGGGTTGCGGTGCTGTCGGTTGGCGAACGCGCCTTGAGCCGCCGGCCGAGCCCTTCCGAGATCGCGGTCAGCGCTGGCTGCAGGACCCCGGTCGCCAGGTTCGCTCCCGTGACTCCGGCCCGCGGGTTGGAGAGGACGAGGACGGTCGGCGCCCGCGGCCGCCCGCGCTCCGGCGCGGGATAGCCGGCGATCGTCAGCGCTGAGGTCGTGAAGTCGGGCGGGATCACGACCGTCGCGTAGGCCTTGCCGGTATCCATCCGCTCGCGGGCTTCGGCCAGCGACATCGGCTCGACGTCGAGCTTGTCGGCGACCGCCGGCGCCCCGATCAGCGCCGCTTCGACGTCGCGGCCGAGCTCGAACCGGGGCCCGCCCGTGCCGGCGCCGGTGTCCTCGTCGACCACCGTCACCGGCAGCCCGTGCATGTGGCTCAACGGGTCGACGGTCGAGCCAACGTAGAGAACCGTGATGATCGCGATCAGCACCGAGCCGACGACGAGCGGCGCGATCCAGAGCGGGCGTTGCCGGAGCAGATCCAGAGCGCGCGCACCGGTCTTCATCGCGCCGCGAGTATAGGTCGCCCGGTTACGTCGGTTTGGCTTCTTTGTCGGAGCCTTCCTCGTCGGCGGCCTTCTTGCTCGAGCTGGGGCTCATCAGACCTGCCGCTCTTTTGTCGACGTACTGGGTCAGCAGCTGCCCGGAGAAGCCGAAGAGGACGGCGTAAACGAGCAGTGAATACCCTTTGTTGCCGGCCGGGGGGACGAGGAACCCAGCCTGGACGAAGAGGACCCCGAGCAGGCCGGTGACCGCGCCCGTGACCGGCTTCAAGAACGTCTGCCACGCTTTCGGGTCGTAGCGTGAGGGAGGCGTCGCGGCTTCGGTCAAGCCGAAGGCGAGGGCCAGCGAGCCGCCGATCGCTCCCAACAGCGCGATCACGGCGACCGACGACCCTTCCGGCCCTGGCGGGCAGCGTTTGCCTTTCGGGCAGAGGGTCAGGAAGTCGGGATTGATTCCGTGCCAGATGGCGGCGACAAGGACGAGCAGTGCCAGCAGCGCCGTGACCACGATCAGGAGATTGCGGAAGGCCCGGAGGTCGGCATAGCGCAACCGGTTGGCGGCGATCACGTCCATCAGCGCCTGCCGCACCGCGACGCGATCGAGCGGCGGCCTCTTGGCAACCGTTTCCTTCTTTGGGTCGGTGGTATCGGTCTTGGATTTGAGCTGCGCTGTGAGGACTTCTTCGTGGTGATCGCGCCGCTTCGATGCGTTCATCGCGCTTTCGATCCAGGCCAGCAGCCGCGGGATGGTCGCCCGCACGTTCCGCTTGCGCTCGACCCCGACCAGAGCCAGTTCGGCGTGGTGCACCGCTTCCCAGGCTTGGGTGATCTGGGATCCGGTCCACCAGGCCTTGAGCCGAAACGTCCAGCTCTTGGTGGCCACGTCTTTCGCGGTCGCGAGACTGGCTTTGACCGACTCCAGGATCTCTTTCTTTTCTTCAGCTCTTTTCGGTTTCGATTTGTGTGCGGCGGCCGCTTTGCGCCGGGTTTCGAGTTCGTCGACGCGGCTCACCACTTCCGCCTGCCAGATGCCGCTCTTGATGATCTGCATGCCTGTCAGCGCCTCCGCATCGCTGCCGGGATGGACGGCGCGATCACCGCCCGGCGGACAACCTATCCGGGTTATTGCGAACTGGTGCGTATGCCTTTATTGGTCGAGATCTATCTCGCTTCCCGGTGGATATCTCGGATATACTCTCGCCATGGCAAAGGTCCTGGTCTCACTCGACGACCGGCTGCTGAAGCGAATCGATCGCGCCGCGAAGGCGAGCGGCGAGTCGCGCAGCGCCTACCTGGCTCGCCTCGCCGAAGACGACGCGGCGCGGGGGAGGGGTCCAGGTAAGGAGCCCGGGGTGCGGGCGGCGCTGCGTCGACTCGAGCGTCTCTTTGCCGACGCCCCGGCGACCGACTCGACCGCGGCCGTGCGGGCGGCGCGGGACGCGCGTTGAACGAAGCCGTCCTCGACGCCTCGGTCGTCCTCAAGTGGTTTCACGCCGAGGGGGAGCGCAACGTCGAGGCGGCGCGGGAGATCCGCGGCCGTTACGAAGCCGGCGACCTCTACGTACTGGCGCCGCCGCTGCTCTGGCTCGAGCTCGTCAACGTCGCCGCCCGCAGCTGGCGCTGGAGCGGCAAGCAGCTCGACGACCTGGCGGCGACCCTGCCCCAGCTCGGTTTCGAGGTCGTGCAGCCGGGCCTTCCCCGCCTCGGCTCCTGGGCGGCTACGGGTCTCACCGCCTACGACGCCGCCTATGTCACGGTCGCCGAGGAAGTCGGCGTCCAGCTGGTCACCGACGACGCCGGGATCGTCCGTGCGGCGCCGGAGACGGCGGTCGCCCTCGGCGGCTGAGCGGCAGCGTTTGAGCGACGGGCGCCGAGGCTAGGATCACGCGCCGTGAGCGGCACCGCGATCGAGCGAATCGAGCAGTGGGTCGTGGTGATGTTCGAGAACCGCTCGTTCGACTCGCTGCTCGGGCACCTGCCGCACATCGACGCCGCCGACGGGTTGCGCGGGCGCGAGGTGACGTTGCCCTACCCCGGTGGCGAGGTGCCGGTGAGGCCGGACGCGACCTTCAACGAGCCGCTGCCCGATCCCGGCGAGGGCTACGCCAACGTCAACGTCCAGCTCTTCGGCTCCTACCTGCCGGAGTCCAACGCGGGGCGCTCCGCCTACCCGATCTTCCCCGACTTCATGGAGGCGCCCTACAACCTGCCACCCGGCGCCGGGGAGCCGACGATGGATGGCTTCGCGGTCGACTTCCACGCCAACTTCAGCTGGGAGAAGCAGCGGCCGCCGAGCGCCGAGGAGATGCTGACGATCGGCCGCGTCTTCACCCCGGAGACGGCGCCGGTGATCAACGCGCTCGCCCGCGAGTACGCGGTCTTCACCCGCTGGTTCTGCGAGGTCCCGACCTGCACCTTCCCCAACCGCTCCTTCTATCACTGCGCTTCGAGCATGGGCAAAGTCGACAACGAGGCGATCCTCAACTACGCCTGGGATCAGCGGCTGCCGAACCTCTTCGACCTGCTGACCGATCGCGGGATCGATTGGCGCGGCTACTACGACCCCTCGCAGGTCGTCCTCGACTGCGCGATCAACCTCGGCGGTCTTCACCACATCGCCGAGTGGAAGGAGCACTCCGGTAGCCGCGACCAGTTCTTCGCCGATTGCGCCGCCGGCACCCTGCCGCCCTACACCTGGTTCGAGCCGAAACTGATGTTCGGCGAGCTCGACGACTACCACCCGCCGACCGACATCCGCGCCGCCGAGGAGCTGTTGGCGCGGGTCTACGAGGCGGTGCGCTCCTCGCCGCAGTGGGAGTCGACGGCGCTGCTGATCCTCTTCGACGAGCACGGCGGTTGCTACGACCACGTGCCACCGCCGCCCGCTCCCGTCCCCGACGACTTCGAGGGCGAGCAGGAGTTCAAGTTCGACCGCTTCGGAGTGCGGGTGCCGGCGATCGTCGTCTCCCCTTATACGGAGCAGGGAACCGTCGTCGACAGCCTCTTCCACACGACCTCGGTCCTGCGCACCCTGCGCGAGCAGCTCGACCTCGGGCCGGCGCTGACCCGTCGCGACGAGGCGGCGCCGACGCTTGAGGTTGCCTTCAACCGCTCCGAGCCCCGTGCCGACCGCCCGGCGATCGCCGCGCTCCCGTTCAGCGCGCCGGCGCCGCCGACCGAAGCCGAGAAGAAGGCCGCCTTCGGCGACGCGCCCGACCTGGGGCTGCTGGTGGCGAAGGACAAGGAGCACGTCTCCCAGATCGGCGCCGCGACCCTGCGCAACGCCGCCCGCCGCTTCGAGCAGGACCTCGACGACCTGCCCCGCACCGCCAGCAGCGCCCGTGAGTGGCTCGCCCACCACGTCGCTCGCGACGACCGCCTTTGATCGCTGACCTTGTCATGAAAATATGCAACTCATGGCCGAGGGCAATGGAGACCTGAAGCACATGACCGCTCACGAGTTCGTGCGGCGGTTGCGAAGTCACGCTGACGAGACCGATCACCACTACACCTTTTGGCTGGGAGCGGGATGCTCGGTGACCTCGGGAGTTCCCGCTGCCGCTGCGCTCGTTCGTGAACGGTGGTTGCCGCAGCTGCACGAATTCAAGGGGCGCCACGAACGCACCGTCGAGGAGTGGGCGAAGGCAACCTTTCCCAGCTACGATCCCGACGACCTCGCCGCACTCTACGGACCGGTCATGGAGGAGCTGTTCCCCCTCAAACACGAAAAGCAAGGGGAGACCGAGAGGCTGTGCGAGAAGGCGGCTCCAGGCTTCGGCTATGCCGTGCTGGCCGCGTTGATGTCCCGTGACGACGGCGTCTTCAGTGGGGCCCTGACGACGAACTTCGACGACCTCGTCGCCGATTCCATGTACGTCTACGGGGATCGGCGGCCGCTCGTGATCCAGCACAACGCCCTGGCCGGATTCGTTCGCCCGGGGATGGTGCGGCGGCCTCTCGTGGTCAAGGTGCACGGCGACCACCGCTTGAATCCGATGCACACCAGCGAAGAAACCGCCGATCTCGAAGAGGGCATCCGTCGCGGGGTGCAGGGCCTCCTGCGCGACCGCGGCGTCATCTTCATCGGCTATGCGGGCAATGACTCCGGAGTGCTGAAAGCACTGGAAGGCCTGCCTGACGACGCTATTCCCCTCGGTGTCTGGTGGGTGTCTCGGCGTGAGCCCCAGAGTGCCATCCGACCCTGGCTGGAGAGCCGGAAGGCGACTTGGGTTCAAGCGGATGGCTTCGACGAGCTGATGCTTCTCTTCCGCGAGGGGTTCGAGATCGACCATCCCACCGCCCAGAAGTTCGAGCGAATGATCAGCCGCTACCGAGAGACCTACGAGGAGCTGGGTTCGCGCATCCAAGACCTTCCCGAGACCGCACCGGACTCGGTGGCGCTCAAGGAGGCGGCACGAAGTGCCCGCGAAACGGCATCGGACTGGTGGGGATTCGAGCTGGAGGCCAGGCAGTTCAAGAACGAGGATCCGGCGCGCGCGGATGAGATATATCGGGATGGCATTGCCCAGCTCGAGGACCCCCGACTGATGGCGAACTATGCACTCTTCCTCGACCAAACCCGCAAGGACTACGACCGCGCCGAGGAGTACTACGAGCGCGCGCTCGAGATCGAACCGGAGAACCCCATCAACCTCGGCAACTACGCGATCTTCCTGCAGGGCATCCGCAAGGACTACGACCGCGCCGGGGAGTACTACGAGCGCGCGCTCGAGATTGACCCGGAGAAACCCACCAACCTCGGCAACTACGCGTTCTTCCTGAAGAACATCCGCAAGGACTACGACCGCGCCGAGGAGTACTACGAGCGTGCGCTCGCCGCCGAACCGGAGGACGCCACCAACCTCAACAACTACGCCGCCTTTCTGCGCGACGTCCGCAACGACGACGACCGCGCCGAGGGGTATTACGAGCGCGCGCTCGCGGCTGACCCCGATCACGCCAACGCCCTCGGGGGTTACGCCCTCTTCCTGCAGGCAATCAGCAAGGACTACGACCGCGCCGAGGAGTACTACGAGCGCGCGATCAAGGCTGACCCGGAGAACCCCATCAACCTCGGCAACTACGCGACCTTCCTGCACCACTTCCGCAAGGACTTCGACCGCGCCGAGGAGTACTACGAGCGATCGATCGAGGCCGGTCCGGAGGTCGCCACCCACCTCGGCAACTACGCATTCTTCCTGAAGAACATCCGCAAGGACAACGACCGTGCCGAGGGGTACTACGAGCGCGCCTTCGAGATCCAGCCGGAGGTCGCCAACAACCTCGGCAACTACGGACAGCTCAAGCTCGAGCGGAAGGATGATGCAGGTTTCGAGCTGGTCGAGAAGGCGCTGCGACTGGCAGATCCGGCGAGTGAAGCTCCCCTGCTCGTCGAGCTCTGGTTCTACTTGCTTGCGCTCGGCAACGAAGAGAGGTCGAAGGAAGCTCTGCCTGAGCTGATCCGGCTGATAGGCGAGGGGGCGCGCTCTCCAGGCTGGGACCTCAGCGGCATTCTTCGGCGGGCGCGGGATATGGAGCGTCCGGACATCGAGTGGCTCGAGCGCCTCGCCGATGTGATTGCGGACCGGGCAGGCCCCGAGGTCCTCGAGGGCTGGTCGAAGTGGACCTCTGCAGAGGGCTGAAGGGCCGATCCGTCAGCCCGACCCCCGCGTCTGCTTCAATCGGATCACCAGAGAAAGGAGGTGGTCCAATTTTGAGTCACATGCTTAAGGGGACTCTGGAGGTGCAGGGCCGCTAGGCGCCGCACTGGTTTGGGCGCCCGGCGGAATCCACCCCGGGCACCGGCGAGCGTCAGGGAGCCGGGCTTTGTCCCACTCGGCGAGCAAATCCCGCGCTCGTCCCAAGCACCAGACGAGGGCCGCCTTCGGGCGGCCCTCGTTATTTGAGGCATGTCGAGTTACTCACTCACGTGCGTGAGTAAGTCGACAGGGTCAGGGGTTGCCGCCGTGGTGGGGGACGTCGACGGGCATCGTGTAGAGCGAGGCGCGCGGCTCGTCGTTGCCCATCCCCAGGCGCCAGTCGGGAGCGACGCACATCAGCAGCGTCTTGCCGTCCTCGCCGCCGAGCATCGCCGCGTAGATCGCCATCCCCTCTTCGGGGGTCGGCAGCTCCTCGACGATCTCACCGCCGGGGGCGATGCGGGCGATCCGCTGGTGCAGGGAGTCACCGCACCAGAGGTGGCCCTCGGCGTCGAGCGTGCAGCCGTCGGGGCCGTAGCCGACCTTGGTGTATTCGGCGTCGATCTCCTCCAGCGGCGGCGTCGGCGCGATCTGGGCGTAGACGCTGCGGTTGGAGAGGACCCCGTCGGAGGAGAGGTCGAAGGCGCTGATCCGGGCGGCGATCGTCTCCGCCACCAGCAGCGTCTCCTCACCCGGCGGGACGATGATCGAGTTCGGGAAGTGCAGGCCCTCGGCGGCGGCGGAAACCGTGCCGTCGGGATCGATCCGCATCAGCGTCGCCCCCTGCGCCGGCTCGCCGGCGTAGAGGTCGTAGCCGAAGCTGCCGACCCAGGCGCGCCCCTGGGAGTCGACGCAGATGTCGTTGGCCTCGCCGCGCGAGAACTCGGAGAGGTCGGCGTGGACCGTCTTCTCGCCGTCGGGGGCGACACGCCAGATCTTGTGGCCGGTCATCGAGACCGCGAGCAGGTCGCCGTCCGGCAGCCAACCGAGCCCTGAGGGCTGCTCGAGCGAGATTTCCCGCTCGATCGCGCCCTCCGGGTCGATGACGAGGACTCTTCCTCCGTCGGTGTAGAAATCCGAAACCCACCAGCGTCCCTCGTGCCAGCGGGGTCCCTCGAAGAAGGAGCCCCCCTCGAGGAGCTTGGTCAGCTCTCGCATTGGCATGAACCTATGCCGGGCCGGGGCCTACTGCATGCGCCGCCTGCAGGAGCTTTGGAGGATCTCCATGGCCGCAGCAGGAGCGGGGGAGGGCGTCGCCTAGCCTGGCGGGGTGGGCTCCGAACTCGAACTCGACCGCTGCCGCCGTCTCGTCGTCCCCGAGCTGGTCAGCCGCTCCGCCCGCCGCGACCCCGAGGCGCCGGCGCTCGCCTTCGAGGACGAGGTCCGCAGCTTCGGCGAGCTCGAGCAGCGCGCCAACCGCGTCGCGGGCGCGCTCGCCGCGCGCGGGGTCGGGCCGGGGCAGAACGTCGCGATCGAGATGCGCAACTGCATTGAGTTCGTCGAGGCCTTCCTCGGGATCCAGAAGCTCGGCGCCTGCGCGGTCCCGGTCAACTTCCGCCTCTCGCCGCAGGAGGTCGGGTACGTCCTCGCCGACTCGCAGGCGGTCGCCGTCCTCGGCGACGGCGAGCTGGCGGGGACCCCCTGGGAGGAAGCGCTTGCCGCCGCTTCGCCGGAACTGCCGGCGGTCGAGATCGACGACGAGCAGATCGCTTTCCTGATGTACACCTCGGGGACGACCGGGCGGCCGAAGGGGGCGATGCTGAGCCACCAGAACCTGGTCGTGAACACGAGCAACTGGCTGTATGAGGTCGGCGCCCGGCCCGGCGATGTCTGGCTCTCCGGCCTGCCGCTCTTCCACATCGGCGGCCTCAACGGTCTCCTGCCCTTCCTCCAACTCGGCGCCCTTGCCGTGATCGAGCCCTCCGGCGGCTTCGACCCGGCGCGCTCGATCGAGCGACTCGCCCGCCACGACGTCTCGATCTGCTTCTTCGTCCCCACCCAGTGGCAGGAGATCTGCAGCCACCCCGCGGTCGCGAGCGTCGACGCCGAGCGCTTGCGGGTGGCGATGTGGGGCGCCTCGCAGGCGCCGCTGCCGACCCTGGAGCTGCTGGCGCAGACCTTCCCGGCGGTCGAGATCGTCAACGCCTTCGGCCAGACCGAGATGTCGTCCAACACCTGCTTCCTGCGCGGCGAGGACGCGATCCGCAAGATGGGCTCGGTCGGCAAGCCGGCGCTCGGGGTCGAGGTCCGGATCGTCGACGAAGCGGGCGAGGACGTGGCGCCGGGCGAGGTCGGCGAGATCGTCTACCGCGGCCCGACCGTGATGCAGGGCTACTTCGAGCAGCCGGAGGCGAGCGCCGAGGCCTTCGCCGGCGGCTGGTTCCACAGCGGCGACCTGGTCCGCGAAGACGAGGAGGGGTTCATCTACATCGTCGACCGGATGAAGGACATGCTGATCTCCGGCGGCGAGAACGTCTACCCGGCCGAGGTCGAGCGGACGCTGGTCGAGCATCCCGGCGTCGCCGAGGTCGCCGTCGTCGGCATCGCCCACCCGCGCTGGGTCGAAACCCCGCTCGCGGTCGTCGTCCGCGCCCCGGGCTCGGAGGTCGGCGGGGAGGAGTTGATCGAGCTCTGCCGCGAGAAGCTCGCCGGCTACAAAAAGCCCTCGGCGGTCGTCTTCGCCGCGGAGCTGCCGCGCAACGCCGCCGGCAAGGTGCTGAAGCGAGCGCTCCGCGAGGAGCACGGCGCGCTGTTTGAGTAGGTCAAGGCGCCTTTGTCGCCGTATAGGTGACTAAGTCGCCTCGTCGGCGCGGGCCGCGTCGATCTCGGCCTGGAAGCGCTGCATGCCGCCGAGCCAGCGCGCCGGGTCGCCGGCTTTGCGCTGCATGTAGGTCTGGACCTCGGGGTGGGAGAGGACGAGGAAGCGGTCCTCGGCGATGCCGCGGACCAGCGCCGCGGCGGCGTCGTCGGGCGAGATCGTCTCGCCGGAGGAGCTGGCGAAGCGGGAGCTGGGGTCCTCGTCGCGCCAGGTTTCGAGCATCGGGGTCGCCACCCCCTGCGGGCAGAAGCAGGAGAAGCCGACGCCGGATTCGGGACCGCCGTAGGTGATCGCCAGCCACTCGGCGACGGCGACCGCGGCGTGCTTGGTCACCGAGTAGGGCATCAGGCCGGGGTTGGCGAGCAGGCCGGCGGCGGAGGCGGTCGAGCTGAGGTGGCCGTGGCGGCGCTTC